>CAYMAQ010000138.1:0-10484 GCA_964388385.1 uncultured Anaerolineales bacterium
GCGCAGCAACTACCAGACCTACTGCTACGGCGGCCCGGCCCTGGATGGCGAAGTCAACGGCGAACGCGACCCGAACAACCTTGGACCCTACACCTGGGAGCCCTATGCTTACTCGCCGCTGGGCCAGCATCAGTGGGCGCTGGAGCACATCAAGGCCGGGCACGGCCCGGTGGGCCGGGCGTGGCCCCTGCGCCAGTTCCATCAGGGCCGCCTTGTCTTCATCGAGGGCGGCGGCACCATCCCCTGGTTGGGTCTGGTGAATAAGGGCCTCTTCAGCATCGACCATCCCCACTGGGGCGGATGGAGCGGACGGTTCAGCCGGGAGAAGGTGCAGAACTACTGGTCGCGACACGCCAGGGTGAGAACCGACGAGGAGACGGTGACGCCCTTCTACCTCTATCAAGAAGCCGCGGACCGCTGGACCGACCCAAAGAGCGGAGAGACGATCGAGAATATCTTCGCGCCGGTGTTCCGATGGCGGAGGGCGTTCTTCAACGACTTCGTCTGCCGGATGGACTGGTGCGTGGAACCCTACGAACGGGCGAACCACCATCCTGTCGCGGCGGTGAACGGGGACGCGAGCGACACCATCCTGCGGATAGAGATTCCAGCGGGCAAGGTGCTTCCGCTGGACGCGTCGGCCTCCAGCGACCCCGACGGCGACGCGCTGGACACCCACTGGTGGGTTTACCGCGAGGCCGGGACCTACAACGGCGAGGTGCGCATCGCCGATCCCCACTGGGCGATCGCCACCTTGACGGTCCCCGAGGACGCGGCGGGGTCGCAGATCCACGTGATCCTGGAGGTAAAGGACCGGAACCCGATTGCATCGCTCTATGACTACCGCCGCATCGTCATCGACGTAGTATAAAGAGTGAGCATCAAGTATCCAGCACCCAGCATCAAGGAGACCGATTGTGAAATCTGATACACGTTTAGAAGCAGCGGAAGTGACGCACAAAAGTTGGATCCTGGAGACGGACGATCCCACGGACTACGCGCCCCTGACGGTAGCCAACGGGACGATCGGACTGGTCCCGTCCCGGCAGCCGATGCACCTGGCGCGCGTCGTCCTCAACGGCGTCTACGACACCTACGGGCGCGACGGTGTGCCGCGCATCCTGCCGGGCATCCGGTTCGCGGATCTCGACCTTGGGCTGGACGGGACGCACGCGTCGGCGCTGGAGGACGTCGACGACTGGTACCAGCGCTTCAATATGCGGACGGCGCAACTGACCACGACCTTCGCCATAGACGACCGGATCCGGGTCGAACACAGCATCGTGGCCCTCCGACACCTGCCCAACGTGGCGCTCGTCACCCTGACGGTGACGGCCCTGGACGACGTCACGCTGACCCTCAGCCACTGCATGACGATCCCGGACGTGCTCGAGCCCCGCGCGCAGTACGTCCGCGATTACCGCGAGGTGCCGGACCCACCGGTCGTCTCCTGTGAGGCCCTGAGCCCCGGGGGCCGACACCGTATCGGCGCGGCGGTGACGACCACGTTCGACCGCGACGTGCCCGACACGACCGCCGACCGCCCCTCCGACCGCGAGCAGACCGTCCAATGGACCCTCGCGATGGACGAGGGCGAGACCGTCCGCCTCGATCTGATCGGCGCGCTCTGCACGACCGAGGACGTCGCCGACCCGCTCCACGAGGCCGAGCGGCTGAGCATCTTCGCCCGGTTCGAGGGCCGGGATCGGCTGATGAAACGGCACGTCGAAGCGTGGTCCGAGCTCTGGGAGGGCGACGTCGTCATCGAGGGCGACCTCGACGCCCAGCGCGACGTGCGTTTCGCCCTCTACAACCTCTACGCATACGTCCGGGCGGGTTCGCGGCGCAGCATCCCGCCGATGGGACTCTCGGCGATGGGGTACAACGGGCACATCTTCTGGGACGCCGAGTTGTGGATGGTCCCGCCGCTCTTCGCGCTGCAGCCCGAACTCGCCCGCTCGTGTCTCGACTACCGCGTCGACCGCATGGGTGCGGCCCGACAGAAGGCGGCGTCCCACGGATTCGAGGGCGTCATGTTCCCGTGGGAGTCCGCCGACACGGGCGAGGAGGTCACCCCCGTCTGGGCCCTGACCGGCACGTCCGAGCACCACATCACTGCCTGCGTGGGCATCGCGTTCTGGAACTACTACCGGGTCACCGGGGACAAGATGTGGCTGAGCACCCATGGATATCCCCTCCTGAGGCAGGTGGCGGACTTCTGGGTCAGCCGGACGGAGGAAAACGAGGAGGGACAGTACGAGATCAAGAACGTCGTCGGCGCGGACGAGTACACCGGGGTGGTGGACAACAACGCCTTCACCAACGGCGCCGCCATCACCGCCCTGCGGGTCGCGACCCGGGCCGCGGACGTGCTGGGCCTCGCCCCCGACCCGAGGTGGGCCGAGGTCGCCGACGGCATCCCGATCCTCACCTTCCCCGACGGCACCACCCGGGAATATGAGGGCGACGACGGCGGCGTGGTGAAGCAGGCGGACGTTAACCTGCTGGCCTACCCCCTGGAGCTGATCACCGACGAAGCGCGCATCCGGCAGGATATGGAGGCCTACGAGACCCGCTTCGACGAGGACGCCCCGGCCATGACCCACTCCGTCCTGGCGACGCTCGCCGCGCGGCTGGGGGATGCGGAACGGGCCTATGCGTTCTTCAAGCGGTCCTACCGGCCCAACCAGAAGCCGCCCTTTGGGGTGTTGACGGAGACCCCCTTCAGCGACAACCCGTACTTCGCCACCGCGGCGGGCGGGATGCTGCAGGCCGTGATCTTCGGCTTCGGCGGACTGACGTTCACCGAGGAGGGGCTCGTCCAGGACGCGCCCTGCCTGCCACCACACTGGACCTCCCTCACGCTGAAGGGCGTGGGGCCCGACCGGCAGACCTATACCGTGAAAAGGAGCGACGCGTGAGACGCTATCAATCTGACGATTTTATAAAGATTCGGGACTTCCTGGTGGAGACCTATGCCCGCTTCCAACGGCCCATCAACTGGACCCTCGAGCGCTGGAACTTCTCGGCCTCGGTCGCCCGGATAATGAACGGCATCACCCTGAAGGAGTGGGAGTCGGATATCGGCATCTGGGAGGAGAACGAAAAGATCCTTGCCGTGGTCAACGCCGAGGGCGAGGCCAGCGGCGAGGCTTTCGTCCAGATCGCCCGCCTGGATCTGCCGGAGTCCGTGATGGCGGAGATGTTCGATTTCATCGAGGCCAACCTCGGCGAGGACGAGGACGGCGAACGCACGATCGAACTCCGCATCCCGGTGGAGATGACACCCATGGAGCGAATGGCCGAAGCTCGCGGGTACACGCGGTCGGCGCACAACGCCCCGATGGCGATCCTCCCGCTTACGCAGGATTTCCCGGTCGTGCTTCCGGGAGGGCTCACGTTCGCGTACGGCGATGAGGTCACGGCAGCGGAGAAGGGCCTCGCCCACGCTCGGGCGTTCGGCTATTATAAGGAAAGCCGCGTCCACCGGGAGCGGGCGCCCATCGCCTTTCACAGCATGACCAAGATGCCCGATTACCGTCCCGACCTCGATCTGCACGTGCGCGACGCGGACGGAAGGATCGCGGCCTTTGCCACAATGTGGGTCGACCGGCGGAACCGGATCGGGATCCTGGAACCCGTCGGGACCGTCCCGCAGTATCGCCAGATGGGGCTCGGGCGCGCATGCGTCGCGCAGTTGGCGAATCAGGTGCGCGGGGAGGGCGGCACGGAGGTCCACGTGGGCTCCAATCAGCCGTTCTACGTGCGGCTGGGGTTCAAGCCGCAGGATAAATACGGGATATGGCAGAAAGTGGTCGCAACCAGCGGGGAGGGTCGGTCGTGAGGCTGGTGGTCCGTGCCGCGGTCGGCGCCGTGGTGGTTTCGATCATCACCCTGCTGTCGCGCACGCGCCACGTCGCGATGGCGGGCCTGGTACCGCTCTTCCCCACCTTCACCCTGATCGCCCACATCATCGTGGGGACGGAGCGGACGACCGGCGAGCTTCGACAGACGATCGTGCTGGGGACGCTCTCGGTGATCCCCTACCTCGGGTATATGGGTTCCCTCTATCTGCTGCTCGACCGGGTGCGGCTGGGCTGGGCGCTGACCGGGGCGACGCTGACCTGGCTGCTGATGGCAGCCGTGCTGCTCATCCTCTGGCAGCGGATGACAATCGGATAAAATCGGCCAAGGGTTTCCGTGCGCCTCACACATCAGCGCACAAAGGAGCAGATATGAAAATCGCATCGGTGGAAGCAGTTCCCCTCACCTGGCACCTGCCGGAGACGGGGCATCAGTGGTGGTCGGACTACGGACCCCACACCGAATCCCACGCCGTGATCGTGCGGGTGACGACGGATGAAGGGCTGGTCGGATACGGCGAGGTCCATCCCGGCTACGGACGGACGCGCGGCGCCTGTCACAGCGCCAAGGCCGTCGTCGAGAAGGAGCTGGGGCCGGAGATCATCGGGCTGGACCCCACCCGTCCGGAGTACATCTGGGAGACGATGTACAACGGCCCGCGCACCGAGTTGGCCCTGACCTACGGCCATACCGCCCCCCGGCTCTCCCGGCGGGGGTTGACGGTCTGCGCCATGGGCGGCATCGATATGGCGCTCTGGGATATCTTCGCCCGATCGCTGAGCGTGCCGGTCTACAAGCTGCTGGGCGGCGGCTACCGGACTCGGATTCCGGCCTACGCCAGCGGCGGGCACGCTCCGCCCGAGCACGCCGGCGAGGAGGCCCTGGGCTACATCGAGCGGGGCTTCAACGCGATGAAGATGCGCGTGGGCGGGATGGACGCGCCCCGCCAGGTCGCGGGATCCATCGAACGGATTCGGGCCGTGCGTGAGGCGATCGGACCGGACGTCGATCTGATGATGGACGCCCACGGCTCCCTGAACGATACGATGGCCATCCGGCTGGCCCGGGAGGCCGAACCCTACGACATCGCCTGGTTCGAGGAGCCCACGGTCAGCGACAACTGGGAGGGGATGGCGCGCGTGCGCGCGGCGACGACGATCCCCATCGCCACGGGCGAGAACGACTTCACGGCCTTCGACTTTCGGGACATCATCGCGCACGAGGCCGCCGATATCCTGCAGCCCGACCTGGCGGTCGTGGGCGGCTTCACAGCGGCCCGGCGGATCGGCGTGCTGACCCAGACGGCCAACCTGCAGTGCATCCCGCACGTCTGGGGCTCCGCGGTGCTCTTCATGGCGAGCCTCCACCTGGCGGCGGCCCTGCCTAACTGCCCAGTTTTCGAGTTCCGGCAGGGGTCGAACGGGCTCTTCGACGATCTGATCGAGGAGGCGATCGACATCGACGACGAGGGGTGTGTGGTCGTACCGGAGGGACCGGGGCTGGGGTTCACCCTCGATCTGGAGGAGGCGCGGCGGAAGTACCCGTTTTCCTAATAGGGCTTTGAGCCCCGTATTTATAGGCGACCCCACACTACAGCAAGGGCTCAAAGCCACGTCTTCAAGAGAACACGCCGGTTGAAAAGCAAGAACGAAGATGCCCGTCAGGGTACTTTAAGCTCCTTTTCAAAGAGGACCTGGTAACAAGGCGAGAATGCCATAAAATACAGGGATCCGAACGCGTCACCCTACCCGGTTGAAAGGAAGAGCCTGCCTATGCCGAGACACACACGATATCAGGGACTCATCGTCAAGGAAGACAAAGTGCTGCTGATCAAGCACCGCGAACACGCCACTGGCGACGCCTACTGGGTCATTCCCGGCGGCGGCCTGGAAGCCGGGGAGACCGAGAGCCAGTGCGTTCTGCGCGAGATGAAGGAGGAGACGAACCTCGATGTCGCGATCGATAAGCTCCTCTTTGACGAGCCGGCCGATCCAGGCGGCGTCTACCGGTGGCGGAAGTCCTATCTGTGCCGACCGGTCTCGGGAACCGCTTCGCCGGGCTACGAACCGGAACCCGAAGCCGTGGCAGTCTACGCCATCACCGAGGTCCGCTGGTTCGACCTGCGGGACGAAAAAACCTGGGGCGACAAAATCCGCCGCGATCCCTTCACCTATCCGCAGTTGGTCCGGCTGCAGGAAGCCCTGGGCTACACGTAAAACCCGAGCAGAAGGGAATGCCACCGATGATCATCACGGATTTTTCAGAGCGCCACCTCGACGCGGCAGCCGATCTCTTTCACGCGGCCTACCGTGCGGAGCGCCGGCACGGTCCGATCCTGCCCCCTACCCCGTTCGGCGATGGAACCCGACTGTGGGAGGCCATCGCCGCCCTCGCGGAGACCGGCGGCGTGGCTGCGATCGAGGATGGCAGCCTGGTCGGCTATCTCTTTCGGGGGTATCCGTTCGAGTTCAAGGGTCAGGCCACCGTAATGGTGCCGGAGATCGGGCACGCAGCGGCGTCCGAGGCCCCGGCGGAGACCCACCCGCGAATGCTCGCGCGGGTAGGCGAAACTTGGGCCGCGCAGCGATCGAACCTCCACATCCTCGGATACCTGGCCCACGACGCCGACCTCGAGATGACGCTCTACCGCCTCGGATACGGACAGATCCTGACCGAGCGGCTGCGCGACCTCTCCGCCGTGGGCAGCGCCCCCGAGATTGACGTCGAACAGCCGGACGACCTCGGACCCCTCGCGGCCCTCGACGCCGAGCACCGGCGCTACTACGCCGGCTCGCCGATCTTCGTGAACAAGCCGTCCGGCGATCGGGATGCCATCCTCCGCGACCTCGACGAGGAGCGCGAGCGGGGGTCCGTGTTTTTCATCCACAGCCGGGATGGGCATCCGGTGGCCTACTTCGTAGTGGGGCCCTCCGCGCAGAACGGCGAGGGGCTCCTGCTGCGGGCCACCAACTCGGCGCAGATTCGCGGCGCCTACGTCCAACCGGCCTACCGGGGTCAGGGCATCGGGCGCGCGCTCCTCGACGCCTGCGTCGGCTGGGCCGCCGACCACGGCTTCGACCGGATGCTCGTCGAGCACGAGAGCGCCAACCTGCCGGGCCGCGCGTTCTGGGGCCGGCACTTCACGCCGTTCGTCCGCTACACGATGCGCTACGTCGAGCTGCCCGAGGAGACAAGGCTCCCACCTCACTGAGCAGCGTTTAACGCACGGCAAAGAGCGCAAAGGGGCAGAAGAAAGGCATGGCGAAAGTATTATGGATCTGATCTACCTGAAGCGTTTCCGCGTTTCCATGGGCATCACGGAAACGTTTAGTGTTTTATGTCCGGATCTGTATTTGACGAGTATTGGCTTCTCGCCTATAGTTATTCCCAACAGGCAGAAATCCACAACATCCGACATCCAAGAAAACTCACCTGACGCCTGACGCTCTCAAATACTCGGTCTGCGATACGTAGCTACATCGTTAGGGTTCGTAAAAATATAACGTCCCGACTATAACGCTTCCAGCCCCCGTCCTCGGGGGCGTCGGTGCGGGAACTTGTTCTTTTACAGACCCTTAGGGAGGACCTATGGAGTGCCCACAATGTGGAACGGAACTGGCGCCTGGTACGAAATTTTGCTCCAGGTGCGGCGCGGCGGTCGAAGGCCCGAGGCTGCTGATCACAGCAGGGCCGGCCCGAGGGCATGGGTTTGCCCTGCAGGGCAGGATGCGTATTGGCCGAGACCCGGCCAATGACATTGTACTGGCGGAGGAAGGCGTCTCGCCCTATCACGCCCAGATTACGCCTGACGCCGGCGGGTGGACACTCCAGGATTTCGGCGGCCCCGGCGGGACGATCGTCAACGGGGAGCGGGTGGTAGGTGCGGCCGATCTCAAATCGGGCGACCGGATCGCCATCGGCAGCAGCGTCCTCGTCCTTCAGGCCGATTCCGGGGCAGCACGGCCTCCCACGCAGGCATCCCCGACTGCCACGACGACGTCCAAGAGCTGGCTGAGGGGCAAGTCGCCCTGGTTGATCGCTGCGGCGGTTGTCGGATTTCTGAGCATGGTCGCGTGTTGCGGAATCTGTATGTGGATCGGGATCGTCGCGGACACGGACACGAGCGCCACCGACGATACCCAACCCGTCGCGACCGCCGCCGTGACCCAGACCGACCCGAGCGAGCACATATCGCCCGATCAGGGCGCGGTGCTCGACGTCAACGGTCCGCCCCAGGCGTTCACCGTCTACCTGGATCCGATCTCCGGCTCTATTTTCGAGGAGTGGTCCTACTACACCCTCGGACAGGAGATCAACTTCACGGACGGATCCTACGAGGGCGGGGTGGATGCCCCCCTGCCGGAGATCGACGAGAGCGCCCCCATTCCCGATCCCGCTGCCTATCCCTGGCAGATCCTCCAGAACCCTACGCCTGACCAGGTGGTCAAGCTGGCGGGACCGGCCCTCTTTCGGACGTCGGCCTTCGTCCTGCCGGGCTGGAACGATGACTATCAGGTTGCCCGCCTGTGGATCCTGGCCGGGGGCGGGGACATGATCACGGTGGACGGCGTTCTCGCCATGGCCAGCATCGATACCGGCTATGCGATGGACGAAGCGCTGTTCCAGGTCTCCGAGCTGTTTGTAGGGACGCTGGGGGAGGGCGAGGACCGTCTGGGGGCCATCCTTTCACCCGGCGGCGAGACAGGCACCTACCGGCTGTCCCTCTCCCCGCGCGGCCAGGGTACCACCCAGGCGGGCACCGAGGTCGTCTTCGATCTGAAAAGCTCGAGCCCGGAGGGAGCCTTCACGCTGGGAACCAACGCGTTCGCCAGCGTCGTTGAATATGACGGCTCTGAAAAGCGTGCGCAGGCCAGCGGTATGGTGATTATCACGACGGATGGGAATACCTGCAAGGTGTCGGTCAACACCCGGGTGGACGACCGCGCGCTCGTCGTTTCCGGCAGGATGCGCAGCGGCCTGTGGACGGTTGATGACGGCGCGGGATTTAACGATTAGATGAAAACACGGAGGGCCCAATGGCTAATATCTTCGTAGCTGTAACGCTCATCATGAATAGCATCCTATTTGGTGTAGCACTGGCGTTGGGGACAGTGGGCTGGACCATGGCTATGGGTCAAATGTACGAGAGGGAGAGTCAGAAGAATTATGGCGCCGCAGCGAGAGACATGCTGCGAGAGAGGCAGGCCGAGACTGAGAAGCAGTTGGCCGAAGCCCGCGCGCAGGGCGATAAGATCGCCGAGGCCGAGGCGGAAGTACTTCTCGCAACCCTTCACCTGGTCGAGGAACGATACAACCCGGCGGCCGTCTGGCGGCAGGAAGAACAGCGAACAGAAGCCTTTCGCGAAGATCAGAAGCGACAGTTCAGGGTCGGCCTGTTGCTGAAGGGCCTATCGATGGGCGCGGGCACGCTCGGGTTCGGCAAGGTGAGCGGCAGTTACATCCGCGGGACCAACTGGCCGCCGGATCCCAGCAAGAGCGTGGTGATCTGGGATCCCAAGGCGGCGCAGTGGACACGGATCATGCTCCAGGGTGACCAACCCATCCTCAAGGTGACCGAATTCTCCGATAATCTGGAGGACTTCTTAAAAGTCCTGAATTCCAGCTATGGCGTGGCAACCAGTGCGACGCAATCTGAAGATCAGGAAGAGATGACGGGGGAGGAGGTGTACGGTGCCGTCAAGGAGGCTCTGGAACGGATTAAGGACATGGAGCCCCTGCCCGACATCCTCGCCGTGTTCATTTCGGAGTCCTTGAAGAAACAGGCCCTAGCCGACAACCCTCAGATCGCCGGTCTGTCGTCGGAGGAGCGAGACGAGTTCCTGACCGATCAGGCGTGCAAGCAGATGCAGGAGATGGTGGAAGCCGAGTCGGACGTGGATCGCTCGGACGTGCTGCGGGCGGCCGATCAGGCATTAGGATGCTCCGGCCCGGTCGCCGCACCTGGCGCTGAGGAGCCCGAGGAAGAAAAGGAGGCGCCCGCCGAGGAGATTCCCGAGGAGGAAGAGCCACCCATTGAGGAGGCGGAGGAGCAGATCGCACCCCCAACAGAAGGATACTACAGCGGGACGTTCACCTACGATTCTGGGAGACGCGGCGGTATTGGCTTTTATGTTTCGGAGAACGGCGACTGCCGGCTAGAGCTGATAGGTTCTATACGCGGGGACTTATTGGTAGGTACTCACGAGAATGGGACCTGCGTCGCTCGCGACGGTTCCGGAGCCGGTTTTACCGCCACGTTCAACAAGGAAAGCGTATCAGGCAGCGGATCGTCGGTTGAGTTAGGTTCCTTTGAGTTCTCCGGTTCGAGGGAACGCTAAGTAGGTAAGCACAAGTATCTTAACACTGCTCATAGCCCCCGTCCTCGGGGGCGGTCTCCAAAGATGAAGATACTTTTACGGAGTTACTTAGCTATCGGCTGCTCCCGTTGTATTGAGGCTGGTCTCGCGGCCAGACCTTGACACCGGCACCACCGACGCGTAAAGTGAAATCACAAACAATCAACCGACGGTGGATCCTTCACCGAGGAGGGAACCCATGCGATCCGAGGCAGAGACCGTCAGCGAGTATCTGTCCGAGCTGTCCGAAGCGCGGCGAACGAT
>CAYMAQ010000139.1:0-10378 GCA_964388385.1 uncultured Anaerolineales bacterium
CAGCGCAAAAGCCAAAGCGCGACACACAGAGACCCAAGGTTTCTCGATCTTAAACCTAAGAGACTGTAAAAATATAACTTCCCGTCCATAACGCTTTCAGCACCCGTCCCGGGGGTCGTAGATGCCCGAAAGGGTACATCGGCGCGGGAACTTGTTCTTTTATAAACCCTAAGCCCTCCAAGCATCAAGAAGTCCTTGGTCTCTATACGCATCCCTTCCAAATGCCATAGCCCGAGACAAACGGCTTGGATGCAGATTCACGTGCTTATGGTATAGTGGATGACGATGCAGGCATCGCAATGCACACGAATGCCCCTGGTAACGCAGAAACGCTTTAGGGCTGAAAGCTCAATAACTTCCGCCGCTGGCGCTTGGAAACCGATTGACATTCTCGACAAGGTGCACACGTTAATAAAGGAGGCTGGAAACTATGACAGAACGGCAACTCTTCCTGGGCCTGGACGTCTCCACCACCGGAGCGAAGGCCCTGTTGATCGATGACGAGGGGAACGTCGTCGCCAGCGCGACGAACGCGCTGCCCCTCTCGACCCCCAAGCCCCTCTGGTCCGAGCAGGATCCCCACGACTGGTGGGAGGGCATGGCAACGAGCATTCGAGAGGCCCTGGCGGAGGCCGATGCCGCCGGCGAGGAGGTCAAGGCCATCGGCCTGACGGGCCAGATGCACGGGCTGACGTTGCTCGACGCTGAGGGTGAGGTGCTCCGCCCGGCGATCCTGTGGAACGATCAGCGCACCGAGGCGCAATGCGATCTGATGCGCGAGCGGATGGGCAGAGATCACCTCATCCAGGTGACCGGCAACGACGCGCTGACCGGCTTCACCGCGCCCAAGATCCTCTGGGTGCGCGAGCACGAGCCGGAAGTCTACGCTAACGCCGCCCACATCCTCCTGCCCAAGGACTATATCCGCTACCGGCTGAGCGGTGCCTACGACACGGATAAAGCCGGCGCAGCAGGCACCCAGCTCTTCAACATCGAAAAGCGCGATTGGTCGCCGGAGCTTCTGGACGTCCTGGAAATACCCCGGACCTGGCTTCCGGAGACCCACGAAGGCCCGGAGATCACGAGTGCCGTCAGCGAGCATGCGGCGTCCATGACGGGTCTCAAAGCCGGCACGCCGATGGTCGGGGGCGGCGGCGATCAGGCTGCCGGGGCTGTGGGTGTGGGCGCCGTCGAGACCGGCATCGTCGGGCTCGTCCTCGGAACCTCCGGAGTGGTCTTTGCCTCCACCCCGGAGCCCTTCATCGAGGAGGAGGGTCGGCTGCACGCCTTCTGTCACGCCGTGCCGGACACCTGGCACCTGATGGGCGTGATGCTTTCAGCCGCCGGCAGTCTGCAGTGGTACCGGGATACACTGGCACCGGGAATGGACTTTGATGACCTCGTGGCGCCCGCAGAGGAGATCGAAGCCGGGGCCGAGGGCCTGCTCTTCCTGCCCTACCTCACCGGCGAACGCACCCCCTACCCCGATCCGCATGCGCGGGCAGGCTTCATCGGACTGACGCTGCGGCACACCCGTCCCCACATGACCCGCGCCGTGCTTGAAGGCGTCGCTTTCGGACTGCGGGATAGTATGGAGCTGGTGAAGGCCTCAGGCCTGAGCACTATTGACCAGATTCGCATCTCGGGGGGTGGAGCGAAGAGTGCGCTCTGGCGCCAGGTCCTCGCCGACGTGATGGAGAACGAACTGGTCACGGTCAATACCACCGAGGGCGCCGCTTATGGCGCCGCCCTGCTCGCCGGCGTTGGAACAGGCGTATGGAGCAGCGTCCCTGAGGCGTGTCGTGCGACCATCCGCGTCGTCAACCGGACCGAGCCACAGACCGGTCAGGTGCGCACCTATAATGAGCTCTATCCGCTCTACCAAGCGCTCTATCCGGCGTTGAAACCCACCTTCAAGGCCGTCGCTGATTGACCCCTGCCCAAACTCAACCGCAGTCTGCGGGTGTCCCCTACGGACTCGAAAGGAAATCTATGGACAAAATCAACATCGGGCTCTACGGCACTAACGGTCACCAGATTCATCATGCGCTCGTTGACCATCCCTTGGGACGGTGCGTTGCCACTGCCGCATTCCCGATGGAACTCCTGCCTGACGCGCTCAGAGACGATCCCGAGATCCATCACTACGAGACCCTGGAGGCGATGATCGAGGACGGGCGGATCGATCTGATCTCCCTCTGTTCGCCGCGGCGCCGGGATCAAGCCCGTGAGGTCATCCGTTGTCTCGAAGCCGACAAGCACGTTTACGCAGAGAAACCCTGTGCGATGACCGAGGAAGATCTGAACGCTATACTCGCCGCCGCGCAGCGGACCGGACAGAGCTTCCACGAGATGGCGGGTACAGCCTTCACCCAGCCCTACCTTGCAATGCGTAAACAAATCCGTGCAGACACATTAGGCACCGTCGTACAGGTGCTGGCTCAGAAATCCTATCCCTATCACGAACGCCGTCCCCAGGATGAGGATGTCGATGGCGGGCTGCTGATGCAGGCCGGTGTCCACGCCCTGCGGTTCGTCGAGCACGTCGCAGGCCTCAAGGTTCGTACGATCCACGCCGTAGAGACCGGGCTGGGAAATCCCGGGCCCGGTGAATTGAAGATGGCAGCCTCGCTGATGATGACGCTCGAGAACGGTGGGGTCGCCAGCGTCCTGTGCAATTACCTCAATCCGCCGGCCTTCGGCCTCTGGGGCAATGAGACGCTCCGCATCTTCGGCACCGAGGGTTTCATCGAGGCGGTGGACGGCGGCACGCGTACCCGGTGTGTATTGAACGACGAGGATCGCGGCCCGTTGGAGATCGAGGAAGAAGGAGGTCGGGATTACCTCGACCTTTACCTCGACGATCTGCTGGGCCGAGGGTCGATGCCCCTGAGTCCGGAGGACGAAGTTCATCCCACGCGTATGGTAATCCGCGCGAAAGCCGATGCAGAGCAACGGACCTCGCGAAAATGACCAGGAGAAGGGAACACACAGACGATGGGGGAGGGGCTAAAGGAATGATGACGCCGCACGAACGATATCTGACCACCCTGCACTTCGGCAAACCCGACAAAGTCCCACTCAAACCGGGCGGTCCCCGCGAGTCAACCCTGGAAGCTTGGCACCGACAGGGCCTGCCCGAGGGCGTCGATTGGCACGACTATTTAATGGATAAGCTGGGTATCCAGGTCCCGACCACAAAGCCCCGCACGCCCCTTGGCGTCTCCTTTATTATGATCCCCACCTTCGAAGAAAAGGTCCTGGAGCACCGCGACGGGCACTACATCGTCCAGGATTGGATGGGCGCGATCACAGAGATATCCGACACGTATGACTACACGTACATCCGCCGGGCCAAGGACTTTGTAACGCGCAAGTGGCACCGCTTCCCCGTGCAGAATCGGCAGGATTGGGAGGAGACGATCAAGTGGCGGTACGATCCTCACGATCCGGAACGCTTTCCAGGGGACTTTGAAACCCGCTGCGAAGCACTCCGCGAGCGCGACTACGTCCTGATGCTCTCCTTTAGCGGACCCTTCTGGCAGCTCCGCGAGTGGTGTGGCATGGAGGGCCTCTGCATAATGATGATTGAACAACCCAATCTTGTCGCGGATATGGTGGCCTTCTGGACCGACTTCGTGCTGCAGACCCTGGAACCGATCCTGCAGCAGGCGCCGCCGGACCACATCCGGTTCAACGAGGACATGGCTTACAAAGCCCACAGCATGATATCCCCGGCGATGGTCCGGCGCTTCCTGATGCCCGCGTGGGATGCCTGGATCCGCGCCATCAAGGCTGTCTCTCCCCACACCATCATCGATATGGACTGCGACGGTTACGTCGGAGAGCTGATGCCCCTTTGGATTGAGGCCGGCTTCAACGCCTGTTCGCCGATGGAGGTCGCCGCAGGAAACGACATCGTGGCTTACCGGCGAGAATACGGCACGGAGATAGCCTATCTCGGCGGCATCGACAAGCGGGCTCTGGCCAAAGGCGGGGACGTGATGAGGGACGAGGTACTTCGGGTCGTCCCACCGCTGCTGGAGGACGGCGGTTTCATCCCCGGCTGCGATCACGGCGTTCCACCGGACATCTCATGGCCCAACTTCGTCGCCTATACCCGTCTGTTGGCCGAACTTACCGGCTGGCTCTGAACCAAAGCGCAGCATACAGCCCGGGTGCGTTCCCACAATCCGATGATCCCCAGATCCTGCGGCATTTCCCGCACAGCGATACAGTGCGCGAACAGAGTCCGCGCTCACAATAGCAATGTTGACTTCCGAGGCTTCGCCTGTATAATTTGGTTAAGATTTAGTAATAAAGACAAAGAAGTTTGACCCGGTAAGTTGCGAGCCGATATCTTGGGAGCATCAGGTGACCCGTGCAGATTGGACCCGTCCCTATATTCATTGGAGCCAGCTGGATCTGATACGAAGGCTCGATGACTGTCTCACTGACCAGGATCTAACTACGCTTCGCTCTCACGTCGAGAGGCTCAAGGAGGCAGCGGAGGCAAAGAGCCCTGTCTTCAAGGCGTCTTACGCTCCTCCTGTCCCTAAAGACTCCAAGACAGTCGTCCTCCGGCAGGATATCTTCCTGGGGGAGTTGGATCAGATTCTCAAAGCTCAGACTCTTAATCGGGCGAGGTACTATCTTTCTCGGCTGCGCCGGGGCATCTTGGAGGTCCGAACCTCCGATCTCAATGATATCAACCTCAACCGCTGGAAGGCCTATGAAACCGTGCGCACCGACAGCCTCTGGATCGTTGACCGGCGCGACACCTCCGGCGCGCATGAGGCCTGGTATTGGGGCAATTTCATCCCCGAAATCCCCCGCCAGATGATGCTGCGGTACACCAAGGCAGGTGAGTGGGTGCTCGACCCCTTCGCCGGCAGCGGGACAACCTTGATCGAATGCCGCCGGTTGGGACGCCATGGACTCGGGATCGAACTCAACCCTGAGGTCGCGAGCCGCGCCCAAAAACGTCTCGCTCAGGAGCCCAATCCCCACCGAGTCGTCACCGATATCGAAGTCGGTGATAGCCGTCAGGCAGATTTTGAGACGCTTCTGGCTGCACAGGGCATCTCTCACGTCCAACTTTTGATGATGCATCCCCCCTACCACGATATTATCCGGTTCAGCGAGAGCGAGGACGACCTCTCTAACGCCCCCTCCACCGAGGCATTCATGACGATGTTCTCGGAAGTCGTCCGGCGAGCCTACCCGTTCCTCGCATCCGGTCGCTACCTCGCCGTCGTCATCGGGGACAAGTACGAGAATCGCACGTGGATCCCCCTCGGCTTCCGGGTGATGAACGCGGTCCTGGAACAAGGATACCGGCTCAAGAGCATCGTCGTCAAGAACCTCGACCGCACACGGGCCAAACGGGAGCAGGAAGCACTCTGGCGCTACCGCGCCCTTGCAGGCGGATTCTACGTCTTCAAACACGAGTATCTTCTCCTCTTCGAAAAATTGTGAGGGACACAGATCCTTCTCTGATTGTTCACCCCGCGCGACGCTCCGTTTGATCCTTATGACCCTGATAATTTTTAGTTTGATTATCGTTGGATACCTGATATCATTCCCCGTGTTCCTACTCCGTCCGCTGCCGTCATTAACCTGGCAGTGGTTACCTTAACGCAATTGGAACAGAAAGTCGATGCTGAGGTAAAGATATAGGCAAAATGTCACGAAACCGGGATATACGAAAGGTTGTAATTGCGTTAGAGTTAATATATAATGAAGTTCGTGGTGGCTGATGTCGGATTGCTGAAGGTATGACACTGAAAACTGAACCCTCCAAACAAAAACTTACGCCAGTGACGGCGTTTATTTAAAGGATATACACACTCAATGACAATCAATCAAGAGGATGTCACAACCTCGTCTTCATCCGGGCCCCGTATCATGGTCATGGAGGATGATGCACATCTGCGAAATGTCTTCACCCGTGCGCTGCAAGCGGCGGGCTACGAGGTCCACCAAGCAGCTGCGGTGGACGAAGCCCGTGCGTTATTGTCCGAATTTGAGTTTGACGTCCTGATCTGCGATATTCACGTGGGCAAATCGCGGGGTACCGACCTGCTGCGCGAGCACGGGGAGATGCTCCTCAACAGCGGCGGACAAATCGTCATGGTCTCGGGCTACCCGCGTTACCGGGCGGTCTGCGAAGAGATGGGCGCCGACTTCTTCCTGGAGAAGCCAGTCTCGATCAAGACTTTAGTCACGCTGGTGGACCGCCTGACCAAAGTTCATCGCATTAGTAACAAACACTAGGTTTATGGAAACCCGTTCGTTCTTAGTGTAAAGTCGAAACAGTACGTCGGTAGAGAATTACAAAACTTCATATCGCTATAGGAGGCAGGCAATGTCCCGCAATGTGCAAATTGCAGTTCGTGTTTCTCTTTTTATCATCCTCGCACTCATCGTGACCGCCTGTGGCTCGGGCGCTCTCAAACAGCCGGATCAAATTTCGGTGCGGTTAAAGTGGCTTCACCAATCTCAGTTCGCCGGTTTTTATGTAGCCGAACAAGAAGGCTACTACGATGAAGAGAATTTGGACGTCACACTGGAACCGATCGACATTGATCATCAGATAACCAACGAATACGTGTTAAGCGGCGAAAACGACTTCGCACTTGGGGCTCCGGAGGAGTTGATCATCGCGCGAAGTGAGGGAAAAAAGGTCCGCGCTGTTACCGCAATATTCCAGATTGCCCCCCTCGTCTATATGACACCGGAAGAAACTGGCATTAGCAAGCCGGCTGATTTTACAAACCAGACGGTCGCCCTTTCCCCAGGCCAAGGTACGTATCTTTATGAGGCGATGCTGGGGCATCTGGGAGTCGACCGCAGCCAGATCAACGAAACCAAGATGACCAGTTGGGATCTCTTGGAGTGTTGGGAATCCGCGGACGTCTGCACAGGATACGCGATCAACGACCTGCCCTACGTTGAGCGGGAGGGGCGACCGGCGAACGCTATTTGGCCTGCCGACTACGGGGCGCTCTTCTACGGCGACGTTCTCTTCACGACCGACGAGTTCATCGAAAAAAACCCCGACGTCGTCGAGCGGTTTGTACGCGCCACCCTCAAGGGATGGCAAAAGGCTATTGAGGATCCAGACCTCGCAGCTAAGGCAACGTTAGCCTTTGATTCCGAGCTTGACTACGACCTTCAATTGGATTCGATGAAGGCCAGCATCCCACTGATCGACACAGGGGCGAACCCTATCGGATGGATGGAGTCGGATCTTTGGCAAAATATGCACGACATCCTGCTTGAGCAAGGGCTCATCAATGAAGCTATCGACGTAAGCCCGGTGTATACCAACGAGTTTGTTGAAGACGCCCAATAGGAAAACACATATGAACCCCAATCATAACGATTGGGATGGGAGATATTATGGAGAATACTAAGTCAGAGACAAGATCTTCGAAACCATCGGATGGAAAAGGTCCATTGAATCAGCTTTTTCATACAAAGAGCATCCGTTCGCGCCTGCTGCTCCTCTTTGTCTTATTGGTTTTTCTACCCACCACCATCATCAGTGTTTTTTCAGCCACCGCGAACCTCAGGGATGGACGCAAACAGGTGGTCAACCAGCTCGAATCGGTCGCTTCTCTCAAAGAGGATGCGATCAGCGACTGGATAGCCAGCCTCCATACGGACCTAAACATTGAGTTGGCCCGCGAATCGACCCGCGCACCCCTGTTGACGATGTTACAAATGTCACCTGAGGATCAGGAGTTTCAAACCAATCATGCCGCTCAAATCGATCATTTCAGACAGGTACTCGAGTTGAAGCAGAGTTTTGAGGAGATTCTGCTGTTAAACAGCAACGGAGAGGTTGTTCTGTCCACCGACACCGATCAAGAGGGCAAAGTCTTTGAGCATCATGCCTTCTTCGCAGAAGGGCTGGAGTCTCCTTACGTCCAACCGCCTCTCTATTATGTATCGTATGGCAAGAGTGTGATTATGGTTTCTCATCCCCTAAAAGATGACCAAGGCGGATCCTTGGGGGTCCTGGTGGGGCGTGCAAACCTGGAACGACTCAGTGACATTATGCTCGAACGGTCAGGTCTGGGAGAGACGGGGGAGACCTATCTGGTAGGCACAAATAAATCCGTACTCACCCGATCTCGTTTTGAGACCGACGTGGACTATGCCCGAACAGAAGGAACCCAAGCAGCGATTGACAACCGGATGAATGGCTCCGGGATATACGACGATTACCGGGGCGAATCCGTGATTGGTGTCTACCACTGGTTGCCGGAATTAGAGGTAGCCTTGATGGCGGAGCAGGATCAAAACGAGGCCTTCCAAGGAGTCTATCGTAGCATCGCGGGCAACGCCGCTGTCGCGCTGGGTTCGATCGCAATTGCCATCGGCGTGGGCTTGGTTGCGACCAACAGAATCGCCAATCCCCTCGCCAATCTGACGGATACGGTGACCCAGTTCGCCAAAGGCAAAGTGGAAGCCCGCGCCCAGGTCAAATCCGACGACGAAATTGGCTCGTTGGCATCCAGCTTCAACCAGATGGCCGAGCAGATCGGAGGCTTGCTCGATCGTGTGCAGGCGCGTAGCCAGGAGCTTGAGGAACGTTCGCGTGAGTTGGAGGCCAGCCAGCGGGTGACTTTCGCGGCTAGTGAGCACGTGAATCCCGACGAACTCCTGGATCTGGTCGTTAACCTGATCCGTGACCAGTTCGGTCTTTATCACGCTCAGGTCTACATCGTGGACGAAGAACGACACGCTGCCATCCTGCGACAGTCAACAGGATATGCAGGGCGTCAACTTCTGCAGCAGGATCACCAGATTTCGTTACAAGAGACATCTCTCGTCACCCAGGCTATCCGCGAAGGGGAGCCTCAGTTGGTGGATGACACCGCATCCGATCCGAACTTTATGGCCAATCCGCTTTTGCCGGACACTCGGTCGGAGTTGGTCGTTCCGCTCAAGGTGGAAGGTAAGGTCATCGGCGTCCTCGACGTACAGGATGACGAGCCCAATCGTTTCAATGAAGCGACCATCACCCTTTTCCGGACGATGACCGATCAGGTAGCCTTCCTCTTCGAGAACAGTGAGTTAATCCAACGGGTGACCGATCAGACCGAATCACTCTCACTGCTGACGACGCAGCTCCAGACTGCTGCCGATATCGCCAGTCAATTGGGCGCCATCCTCGATCCCGAGCGCCTGTTACAGTATCTCGTCGAGCTTATGCAGAGCCGGTTCGGCCTCTACCACGCGCACGTCTACATCATGGATGAAGAATCAGAGACGCTGACCGTTCGGGCCGGGTCCGGTGAGGTGGGGCGAGTGCTGTACGAGCAAGGTCATACCATCCCCCTGACCGCCGAACAGAGTCTGGTGGCGCGCGCAGCCCGCACACGCGAGCCTGTCCTGGTTGCGAATACAACGGATGAGCCCGGGTTTATGCCTAACCCACTCTTGCCGCAGACCCGCTCCGAGATGTCGGTACCCCTCGTCTTCGGAGGTGAAGTCGTAGGGGTTCTCGACGTACAGGACGATCAACCGGGACGTTTTTCAGAGGTTGAGCGCAACACGTTCAGCACTCTAGCCACCCAGGTCGCCGTTGCGCTGCAGAACGCGGAACTTTTCGAACGACAGCAACGAGCGGAAGCAGCGATGCGACAGGAGCGAAACTTCTCCGATACCGCGATCAACAGTTTGCCCGGCATCTTCTACATGTATAACACAGACGGACAATTGGTCCGCTGGAACCAGAACTTCCCCGAGGTCTTGGGGTATTCGGAGGACGAACTGGCCCAGATGTCGGTCACCGAGTTCATCGCGGAAACGGATCGAGAACTTGTCAGCAGCAAGATGCAGCAGGTCTTCGTGGAGGGCGAGGCAGCCGTCGAGGCGAATCTGCAGACGAGAGATGGTGAGATTATCCCCTATTACTTCACCGGCATAAGCACCCAGGTGGAGAACGAAACGTACCTGGTAGGCGTCGGTATCGACCTCACAAGTCGGGTTCAGGCCGAACAAGCGATGCGCGAGAGCCGAGCCCAGGCCCAATCTCTGCTCAATGCTATTCCCGATATGATGTTTGAAATTGATACCGATGGGGTCTTCCTCAACTTCAAAGCGGAACAGGAAGCTGAATTGGCGATGCCGCCCGAGGCCTTCCTGAACAAGAATATCAATGACGTCCTGCCCCCCACTGTATCGCAACCCACGATGGAGTATTTGAAACAAGCGCTCACCTCAGGCTCACTGGTAACGTATGAATATCAGCTTGCCGATCAGATGGGCAAGATTCAAGATTATGAGGTGCGTATGGTGCCCAGCGGATCCGATCGTGTAGTCGCGATCGTCCGAAACGTCACCGAGCGCAATCGAGCCGAAG
>CAYMAQ010000140.1:0-10322 GCA_964388385.1 uncultured Anaerolineales bacterium
ACAACTTCACATCAGGGCATCGGGAAAGCGAGTCAGCGACCACAATGAGCAAGGGGCCCAAAACAATCCGGGAATTGACAAATGCAATGAACGCCTTCGTTGAGGCAATGGGATGGTATCGACCGGACTCCGAGTTCCAACAATCACCGCGCAACATTGCGATTTCGCTCTCGTTGGAGGCCGCAGAGATCCTCGAACACTACCAATGGGGAGAAAAAGCGGAACCAGCCGCCCTCGCCGAGGAGCTGGCTGACGTCGCGCTCTATCTTCTACAACTGGCCTATCTGACGGATATCGATCTGGCCCAGGCGATCAAGGAGAAATTGGCCGTCAACTATCACCGTTTTGGCGAGGAACGGGCCGTGGACGCCGATACGATCCAAGCCAGCCACACGAACGAGTAAAGGGAGGGGTGTCCGGAGCCTTTCGGACCACAATGCGTATCCTGGCGGTCAGTGATGAGACCCATGACTTACTTTGTCGGCCGAGTTTTCTGGATAGATTCAAGCCGATCGACATACTCCTGGGTTGCGGGGACATGCCTTACACCTATATGGAGTATCTGGTAACCCAATCCGCCGCACAGTATGCGTTCTTCGTACATGGGAACCACGACACCCCCCAGAGTTTAGGCAATGGGCGAGTCCTCAGAGCCCCTGGCGGTTGGATCAACGTCGATCGAAAAATCGGTGTGGCAGAGGGCCAAGGACTGATCGTCGCCGGGTTGGAAGGCTCGATACGCTACCGACCGACAGGGACCTACCAGTATACCGAGTCACAGATGCGGCTGCGTGCGCAGACACTCATCCTTAAACTGATCATCAACCGGATACGCTATGGTCGGGCACTCGACGTGTTCATCACGCACGCCCCACCCCGTCGCATCCACGACAGCGCAAAGGGCGCACACCGCGGGTTTGAGACGTTTGTGCACGTGATCGATAAGTTTCACCCACGTCTCTTTCTCCACGGTCATCATCATATGTACGGCACCCGGGCGTGGCATACGAAACAAGACGAAACCCACGTTGTCAACGTCCATCCCTATCGCATACTGGATATGGATGATAATCGAATCATCATCGACAACGTCGTCGTGGAGTCTTAAACAGGACGTTCGATCGCAATCATCTAAACAACATACACAGAGACAAAGAGGGGATTATGGACGACTTTTTAACACCGCAAAGCGAAGATTTTTCCAAGTGGTACAACGAGATCGTACAGAAAGCGGACCTTGCCGATTACTCACCGGTGCGCGGCTGCATGGTGATCAAGCCTTACGGCTATACGCTTTGGGAGAACATCCGGGGGGCATTGGATCGGCGTTTCAAAGAGACCGGGCACGTCAATGCCTACTTCCCGCTCTTCATCCCGATGGATTTTTTGCAAAAAGAAGCCGACCACGTCGAAGGGTTCTCACCTGAGCTGGCAGTCGTCACCCACGGTGGCGGCAAGGAGCTCGAGCAGCCTTTGGTCGTTCGCCCCACCTCCGAGACCATTATCGGGCATATGTACGCCAAGTGGATTCAGTCCTACCGCGATCTGCCCCTTCTCATCAACCAATGGGCCAACGTCGTGCGGTGGGAGATGCGGACGCGGCTGTTCCTGCGCACCACCGAGTTCCTCTGGCAAGAGGGCCACACCGCGCACGCGACGAAGGAAGAGGCCGTGGAAGAGACGCTGCGGATGCTCAGCGTCTACACGGACTTCGCCGTGAATGAGGCCGCGATCCCTGTGCTGCCGGGTCGGAAGAGCGAGAGTGAGAAGTTCGCCGGTGCAGTCGACAGCTATACCATCGAGGCTATGATGAAAGATGGTCGGGCACTCCAGTCCGCAACCAGTCACTTCCTTGGCGAGAATTTCGCCAAGGCTTTCGATATTCAGTACTTGGACGAGAATAACGAACTGCAATATGCGTGGACGACATCCTGGGGACTCAGCACCCGGATGGTGGGTGCTGTCGTGATGACGCACGGAGACGATCAGGGACTGGTGCTCCCACCGCGGTTGGCCCCAACCCAGGTCGTGATCGTCCCGATCTGGCGGAAGGACAAAGAGCGCAGTCAAGTCCTCGAGGTCGCCCACCGCATTGAAAAGCAACTTCAACCCCACGTGCGCGTCGAGGTGGACACGCGAGAGGGACTCTCCCCCGGCTGGAAGTTCAATGACTGGGAAATGAGAGGCGTACCGCTTCGCGTGGAATTAGGCCCCCGGGACATCGCCAATGACAGTGTGATGCTCGCCCGCCGCGACATACCCGGACGCGACGGCAAGCGTTCCACTCCCATGGATGGACTGGAGACAAGTGTATCTGAGATGCTGGAAACCATCCAGAACGCCATCTATGAAAAGGCAAAGGCTTTCCGTGATGACAACATTCATGACGTAGAGACCTATGAGGAGTTCAAAGAGGCCGTTTCAACCGGATTTGCACGGGCCTGGTGGGCCGGTGATATTGAAGACGAGGCGAGAATCCAGGACGAGACCCAAGCGACGATCCGCTGCATCCCCCTCGATCAGCCGGAAGGGTCAGGCACGTGTATCTACACCGGCAAGCCAGCCGAGGAGATCGCGATTTTCGGACGCGCCTATTAGCAATGGGCTCAAGGCAATGAACACATCAAGGCGGCTTCCTGTCAAGGGGCCGCCTTTTGCCTATCGGGCGTCTCCAGGAGGGAAAGAGAGCTGCCGTTACCCGTCATTTGACGAGCCGCAGACCGAACACACGCGATCCCGTTCGAACTCGATCACGTCAAACCGTGCGTAAAGCCCGTCCCACACGAGCATTCGGTTGACGAGCGGCTCCCCAACGTTAAGAAGCACCTTGATTGCCTCAACCGCTTGTAGAGCCCCGATCGTTCCGGCAGCCGCACCGACCACGCCCAATTCAGCAGGCGATGGATAGACATCCGGATCAGGGTCCTCCGGAAAGACACACCGCCGACAGGCCTGACCGGGTCTATAGGTCCCCATCTGACCTTCAAACCGCACCACAGCGCCCCACACAAGTGGCACGCCCGACCGGACGCAGAGTTCGTTAATGAGGCTCTTCGTCTCCAGGTTGTCGCTCGCCTCAATCACCAGATCGAATCTCGGGACAAGATCCCGACCATTCTGTCGGAGGACGCGCGTCTCATAGGGGACGGCATTCACATCCGGATTGAGAGCATAGATCCGCTCGACCGCAGCTCGTGCCTTGCTGCGTCCAACCGTTTTCGTCTCATAGAGCACCTGCCGGTTCAGATTCGACGGCGAAACCTTGTCCCCGTCCGCAATCCCCAGCGTACCCACACCGGCAGCCGCCAGATAGAGCAAGATCGGCGAACCAAGCCCCCCGGCACCGACCACAAGGACGCGTGCTTCACGCAGTGCAGCTTGCCCCTCTTCACCGATCTCCGGGATCACAACCTGACGAGCGTAGCGTTCTTCCACAATGCCCTCCTGAGAACGTATGGATCCATGCGGCCCACTCTTTTACTCGGCCCCTATCGATTATGAGGCTTAAGGGCTGAAAGCTCAATAACTTCTGCCTTCAGAGTACTTTCTACACCGCTTTCAGCTTGATTTAGCGGAAGTTATTTGATACCCGATCCTAAGCGTCGCTCTCCCACTCGTCACCACGGGGTCGTTCCGGCTCAACCGACATCGGCGGTGCCTCGACGGAAGGAGGCGGTGGTTCGGTGGACGGCGGAGCCGCGGGCGGTGCGGGCGAACGAGAGGGTGACACCTGGCCCGTCGCCGCATAGGGACGTGAGCCAAAGCGCGTCAAAATCACGGTCCCCACCGCGGGGGGCACCAGCACGAAGAACAAGAAGATGTGCAAAAGACCGACCGATCTCGCCAGTGCCATTAAGAGCGTCACCAGTGCAGTACCCGCAACACCCGCCGTCACAAGATTCGGTGAGGGTTGATCAAAGAGCCCCACTAACACCCGGCGTCCCACAATCAGTCCGAGTGATATCCAGCCCAGCAGGGCTGCAACCACAATCGCGATGATACCCACGACTGCAAAGGGGCTCAGGCAAATCGTCACCGCCAACAGGACAATGATCAGGGTCCCCACGATCAGACTCAGCAGGCCGACGCCAAAACTCGTCAGCGGGTTCCCCTCGATGACACGACCCATCCGCTCCATATGATCCGGCCAAAGGCTCATCACAACCAGGGCCAGGATTGAAAGCACCAGGACGCGAGCCAGCCCTCGCAAGATAGCCCCTGCCGTCCGGATCCACCAGGAAACCGCAGTCGCCTGACCCCGTGGCCAGACAAAGGGAAAAACAAAGGGTCCGCCGGGAAAGAATACCTCACCGTCCGCGACCGGTCCAATCGTCCCCAAGACCACGGCGTTCTCATGCCGATCGATGACACCTGCAGATGCAACATCCCCTTCGGCCCGAGCAGTCGACCGCAGGGTGAGTTCCCCGGCGGCAAAAAGGTCGCCCTCAACCGTTCCTGCGATATCGGCACTCCCCATAACTACCACGTCGCCGTCGACGCGGGCACCGGTGTCCTGCTCGAATGCGCCAAACACCACGAGGTCGCCATCGAGTTCGGCATCGTCCGAAATGCGAACCGGGCCGCCAAAAACCACCAAGTCCCCGGCCGAGTACTCCCCTGAATCCAGGGTATAAGGACCGAAATGGACGCCCCCGCCGTTGCCCATAAGGGGGGCCGCCATAACCGGGCCAACCAAGGCCAACACCAAGACCAACGCCAATAAAAGACCCGATAACCACCGCTTTAACATCACCCTACCTCCAACAGTTGCGATTCCTGAACAGAGACGTACGCGGGAGCCCTCTGATGACGTTTCGCCAACCAGAAGACGACCAGCGTTGCAATTAAACCATTCGGCATCAAGAGCAGAAAGGTCAACAGGGCAAACCCGACCAGGAAGGGCAGAGCCGCCTTCCATGCAGCGATCAAGTTCACCGTAACGTTGACGAAGGAGTTGAAAAGCGTCTGGCGTGCAGAGAACGCGGCACTCAAACCGTGTTCCAAGGACACGACGACGGAGCTCACCTGTCCCAGGACTAACGCCGACACCAAGGTGACGATCAAAGCCCCAACGAGGAAGCTCAACAGGCGCCTGAGACGCTGCCTCTGAAGGATCCGCCTCACCGTCTCATCCGTAAACACAGGAGACAACGCCGGCGGTCTAAGCGCGCCGGCTTCGGCCTTCACCTCGTCCAGCCAGAGATCGACCTGGTGGATCGCTTGCCACTCGAGCCGGCAGCGTTCGCACGTCTCGAGATGCGCCTCCCACATACGCTGCTGCGCAGGCGTCAAGGAGCCATCGAGCGCTCGGTTCCACCACAAATCCCCGTGCAGCGGCTCCTCAGATAATGGAGTTTTATGATTTTCAGGCATAGATTCCCTCCTCAACCAAAAGACCGGCCATTTTTCGGCGGGCCCGATAGAGCCGTGATTTGATCGCCGATTCCGTCAGACCGGTAAGTTCGCTGATTTCGGCGTACGACATATCCTGCCAATAGAACAGGGCCATAACCTGGCGATCCAAAGGCTGGAGTTCAATGAGCATCTGGCGGATCAACGTATGTTTCTCCTTGTTCAACATCTCGGCCTCCGGATTCGGGCTCTCACCAGCTTTCCACTCCCAAGCCCCATCCTCGCCCATGTCGTCGAGTGACACGGGATTCTTCTGGCGACGGATGCGATCAATACACTCATTGGAAGCAATCCGCATAACCCACGGCTTGAACGGTCGCCCGAGTTCGAAACTATCCAGATGGGTCACAGCCTTGACCAACGCCTCTTGGGCTGCATCCTCGGCCTCCGTCCGTCGACGTAACATGCGGTAACATAATCCAAAAACCGGCCCTCGGTAGGTATCGACCAATGTGCGTATGGCATCCTCGTCGCCGTTTTTAGCCAGTTCTAAACACGCCTCTTCCATTAAGCCTCGCTTATGGATCTGATCATAAATAACTAAAGTATTTCTGCGTTCCCATGGGTCTCGGTGAAATAAGCATCCCGAAGCTCGTGCGTGCGTCCGACATCTCTATGAAGTATATACGGGTCAGTGAGCCGGAAGTTGCACAAACAACAAAAAAACCAGGGACGACCCGAGATCGTCCCTGGTAAAACTTATGCGTACATTTACGAACGCCGCATCAGAGATGCGGGCTCGTTGACAGACTAGACAGACTCCATACTGAACGGCTGCTGAAGATCGGAGAGCATCATCGACTCGGATTCCTCATCCTCGTCACTGAGCAGGGTGCCCTTCGGCAATTCCTTCTCCACCGGAACTCCCTCATAGACGTCAATCGGTCCATCGGCCCCTTCGATATCGCCACGGTAGCCCGTGCCTGCCGGGATCAACTTCCCGATGATCACGTTCTCCTTGAGACCGTACAACCGATCCTCGTCCGACTCCACAGCAGCGTTGGACAGAATCTTGATCGTATGCTGGAACGACGCAGCGGACAGGAAGGACTCCGACGCCAACGAAGCCTTGGTCAGACCCAACAACACCTGACGGGCCCGTGCAGGATTCTTGCCTTCCTCGGTGAGCTGCCGGTTGACGTGTTGGAATTCCACGCGGTTGACCAGATCTCCGGGTAAGAAGTGAGTATCGCCCGACTCCGTGACCAGCACCCGGCTTAACATACGGCGGATGATGATCTCGAAATGCTTATCGGCGATATTCACACCCTGAGTCCGGTACACCTGTTGAACCTCAGTGAGCAGGTGAAGCTGAACCGCCTCGCGCCCTTGAACTTCCAGAATGCGGTGCGGGTTGGCGACACCCTCATACAACTGGGTACCGGCCGGGATCTTCTGCCCTTCGGCCACGAGCAAGCGCGCGGAGGGCGGAACTTCATACTCGACCTCTTCGCGGATCTCGTAAATCAGGACGATGTCACGGTCTTCGCGGCTGATGCGACCCTCAGCCTTGGCGCGCACCTCATCAGTGCTTTCCTCTTCCAGGCTGCGCGCGATAAGGCCCTCTAACTCCACTTTGTCGCCGTCCTCAACCAGGATCTCCCATCCCTCCGGGATATCGTAGCTGGTCTTCTTCACCTGGCTGTCGACGATCGTCACCTTCACCATTTCGCCCTCACGGGTGATGTGCACAACCCCGCCGAGATCGCTGATCTCCGCCTCACCCTTCGGTGATTTGCGTGCCTCTAACAGCTCCTCAACACGGGGCAAACCCGTCGTGATATCACCGCTGGATGATGCCTGACCACCGGTATGGAACGTTCGGAGGGTCAACTGCGTCCCCGGCTCACCAATGGACTGAGCGGCGATGATACCTACCGCGGCCCCGACCTCGACCAAACCGCCCCGGGCCAAATCGCGTCCATAGCAGAGCCCGCAGATACCATGCTCTAACTCACATGTCATCGGGGACCGGAGATAGACCTCATCGATACCCAGGCGGTCGACCTCTGCGATCACGTCCTCGTCGATCTCTTCATTGCGATCCAAGATCACTTCACCCGTCTCCGGATGAGCCACCGGCGCCGCAGCCATCCTTCCCAAAAGCCGTGTCCCCATCGACTGACCTGCGACGTTATCGGATCGGCGGATCCAGATACCGGCCCGCGTCCCACAGTCCTTCGCATTGATGATAATATCCTGGACCGTATCGACCAGGCGGCGGGTCAGGTAACCCGCATCGGCCGTTCGCAGCGCGGTATCGGCCAAACCCTTACGCGAACCGTGGGTGGAGATAAAGTACTCCAGTGCGGTAAGTCCCTCACGCAGGTTACTGCGAATAGGCAACGGAATGATCCGACCAGAGGGGTCGGCCATCAAGCCGCGCATACCCGCGAGCTGAGAAATCGGTCCATACCCACCCTTGGATGCACCCGATTGAGCCATCACCGCGATCGGCCCTTCGGAATCCATCTGATTGGCCACGGCTTTGGAAACGTTGTCACGCGCACGGGACCAAATCTCGATGGTGCGATTGTACTGCTCCTCTTCGGTGAGCAAACCACGACGATACTGTCTCTCAATCTCCGAGACCTCGTCGCCGGCCTCACCCAGGATCTCTTCCTTCTCACGAGGCACGTGGAGATCGTAAATCGAAATGGTCACACCCGAGATGGTCGCATATTCAAATCCCAACGCCTTGACGTCATCGGCAAACTTCACCGTTACCTCACGCCCCATCCTACGATAGCACAGGGCGATCAAATCATTGAGCCCACCTTTGTCCAAAGCACGGTTGACGAAGCGCAGAGGATCGGGCACAATCCGGTTGAAAAGTGTGCGACCCACCGTCGTCTCAGTCAGTTCTTCGGGTAACGGGCCCTCATCATAGATCTTCGCCAACTTGATCCGGTCATGCAATCCGACGAGGCCCAATCGATACGCCGTCTCAACCTCATCAAGATCCGCAAACCCTCTGGGCTCACCAACGGCAGTACTCTTATCCATCGTCATATAGTAAATGCCCATACACATATCCTTAGATGGGCCGACGATAGGTTCGCCATTAGCCGGCTTCAACAGGTTCTGCGTCGCCAGCATCAGCTTGCGCGCTTCCTCCACCGATTTCTTGGAGAGTGGCAGGTGAACCGCCATCTGATCGCCATCAAAGTCCGCATTGAAGGCGGCACAGACCAGCGGGTGAAGCTGAATCGCCTTACCCTCAACCAAAACCGGCTCGAAGGCCTGAATACCCAGGCGGTGCAGCGTCGGGGCGCGGTTGAGCAAGACCGGACGATCGTGGATAACCTCTTCGAGCACCTCCCAAACCTCGGGACGGCGACGTTCGATCAAGCGCTTCGCAGCCTTGACGTTGGTTGCGTAGTTGTACTCCACCAAACGTTGAATGATAAACGGCCGGTACAACTCCAGTGCCATCGTCTTCGGTAGACCGCACTGATCCATCGCCAACGAGGGTCCCACAACGATCACCGAACGACCGGAATAGTCAACGCGCTTACCCAAGAGGTTCCGGCGGAACCGGCCCTTCTTCCCTTTGAGCATATCGCTCAGGGATTTGAGCTGGCGGCGACCACGGCGGCTCATCGCCTTGCCGCGCTGGCTGTTATCGATCAGGCTGTCAACCGCCTCCTGGAGCATCCGCTTCTCGTTATTGATGATGACTTCAGGTGCGCCAAGTTCCAACAATCGCTTGAGGCGGTTATTTCGATTGATGACACGACGATAAAGATCGTTGAGATCCGACGTCGCAAACCGACCACCATCCAACTGAACCATAGGCCGCAGTTCGGGAGGCAGCACCGGAAGCACTGTCAGAATCATCCATTCTGGCTTATTACGCTGACTCTTTCGTAGAGCCTCAACAACCCGAAGGCGGCGGGTGGCACGTTTCCGACGCTGCATCGAGGTACCATAGCGCACTTCGTGCCAGAGCTCCTCAGAAGCCTGGTCGAGATCCAACCCCTGCAACAGTTCGTAGACCGCTTCGGCGCCCATCCCAGCTTTGAAAACCTGCCCCCATCGCTGTCGAAGTTCGCGATAGCGTTGTTCATTGAAGAGCTGCAGCTCGGCAATACTCAACAGCTCCTCGCGGAGGTCACTGTAATGGTCCCGAATGATGGTGACCTTCTCGGAGAGCTCCTCGTTGACGCGGTCAATCTCTGCGTCAACCGCATCCTCATCAACCTCGGTCATTCCTTCGACTTCCGACTCTACCAGCGCTTCCTCGCGCCGTCGGATTTCTTTCTCCAGGGCGTCCAGTGCATCCTGCGCTACCGTATTCAACCGCGTCTGATGGTCGCGGTCGATGGTTTCATCGCCTTCGACAATGATGGTGTCCGTAGGTGAGAAGACGATGGGATCGGACGGCTTGTTGCCGATCATCCCTTCGAGCCGCTCCTGCAGATTTCTCGCTTGGCTCAGGATCTTCTCAGTCCGCTCATTCAGTTCTTGTTCTAAATCGGCCTGGGCCTCTTCACGTGCGGTCTCCATCGCTTCCTGTTGACCGGACACGAGACCTTGAAGCTCATCAATGCGAGCCTTGGCGGCGTCCTCCATTCGCGCAACGCGCGATTCTTCCTCTTCATCAATACGCTTCAGCGCCCGCTGGCGGGCATCCTCATCCACCGATACCACAATGTACTGGGCAAAGTAAAGGACCCGATCGAGATTCCTTTTGCTCAGATCCAGCAACACGCTCAAGTGGCTGGGAATACGACGGGTGTACCAGACGTGAGAAACGGGAGCCGCGAGTGCAATATGCCCCATCCGCTCGCGACGGACTGCCGAACGTGTAACCTCTACCCCACACTTATCGCAGATAATCCCACGATAGCGAATGCCCTTATACTTGCCACAATAACACTGATAGTCCCGTGATGGACCGAAAATCG
>CAYMAQ010000141.1:0-3804 GCA_964388385.1 uncultured Anaerolineales bacterium
ACATCCGGGGTGGGTCGCTCTCCAGGTAGACCTCCTTGACCGGGATGGGCACGTGGCCCAACAGGTCGTGCAGTTCCTCGCGGGTGCGGTGCCGTTCGTACACGCAGCACATGAAGAAGTCCACGTCCCAGTCCGCCGAGACGATGTGATCGACGACGTCCGGGATGTGGGTGGAGACCCCCACCATCACACCCGCGTCGCGGATCCGCTTGCAGTACTCGCGGGCTTTGTCGATCTCCCCGTTCTTCCAGAACATGTCGGTGACCTCGCCGTGGTGCGCGATGCCCAGGGTGCCGCCCTCGACCAGCGTCTCCAGCATATCCGGGGCGTCCGGCTTGTCGTAGGCCAGGGCCAGGTAGTGCATCGATCCGCCGCTCTCCACGTAGGTCCGGTAGGCGTCCAGGTTCACCGGGCCCGACTGCCATGTGTTGATCCCCTGCTGTTCGCACTGTCCCAGGAGCGCCTGCACGCGCTCGGGTGTAAAGTAGCGCTTCATCTGCCGGTTGACGAACACTGAAAGGTGCGAGCCGCCGTTGATGGGGTTCGCCCCCAGGATCAACCGCGAGAGCTCGGTGTCGCCGAACGGAATCGTGGGCAACGTCGCGTCTGTTTGGGTCATGGTGCCTCCTTGTTGTCTGGGATAGAGATCCGAAACCATAGCGCTCAAAGGTTTCGGAGGAAAGTGCTTTCCTTTCCCAGAACCTTTGAGCGCTTCTACTCTTTAACGTGCATATCTACGCTTGTACCCCGAAAGGCAGCTTTGTCAAACGCGCCCCCCGCGTGGTGCCGTCATCGACCAGCGGAGACCGCCCGCAGCACAAGCGGCAGGAAGATGCGGGTCTCGCCGGGCAGGTCGGCAGCGACGATGGGAGACAGGTTGCCGGCGCGGTCCACTGCGCGGACGTAGACCGGGGTGCCCTCCGCGAGCGTCCAATCCACCTCGGTCGTGGGGCCCGTCGCCGGGAACGACGTGTGCGGCGAGAAGTCCGCGTGCGAGCTCAGGTGATAGACGCCGACCCCGCTGTTGGCGTCCCGGCTCGTGATGCGCACCCGCACGGCTTGGCCCTCGGCCTGGGCGGACATCCCCCCGGTCGTGGTCAGAATCTCGACCGACGTCAGGGACGGCGCGTCCGGATCGTAGAGGATCGTGTCGTAGAAGGGGCCGACGGTCTCGTTGGCCCCGTTGCGGTAGAGCACCCACGCGCTGTAGAGCAGGCGCCGGTCGCCCTCCACGTTCAGGTGCCAGTCGGGATAGGTCGCCTCGGTCGTTCCCACGGTCAGGGTCAGCCACGGGGAGGTGGCGCAGACGATGCCGCTGCAGCTTCCCACCTGGGCTTCGGTGATGACCGCCGTCTGGTTCCAGGTGTAGTCCAGGGTCACCGTCGGGCTGGCGGTGAAGCTCGCCCCCTCATCGATCGACAGGCTGAACTCCGGCGCGATCAGCGTCTCCGCCGTCAGGGTGAGAACGGCCCCTGCACCGTCATCGACCCGGACGACGTTCTCCAGGACGCTGCCGTCCGGCGGCGACTGCACCGTGACCGCATTCCTCAGGATCACCGGCGTCCCGGAGATCACCTGTCCCTGCCACACCCAGTAGTCCTCTTCGAATTCAAGGGTGCCGCCATCGCTGGCGTAGTCGCTCCCTGGTACCCCAAAGGTGGAAGCCGGGCGGGTGCTGGTGACGGTCGCCGTCGCCGTGACCGGTCCCTGATTGCGCACGATGAGGGTGTACGTAAGAACGTCACCGGACCCGGCGGTTGCCCGGTTCGCCCATACCTGGGAGGAACCCAGATCGGGACGGGCTGCAGACGTCGGCAGAAGGGTCACCGGGAGCTGGTCGACCATCGCGCTGCACGCGTTGGTCGCGGTGACGGCAACGGTGTAGGTTCCGGAGATGGGGAAGGTGTGCTCGTAGATCTCACCGCCGGTTCCGACCGGGGCACTGTCCAGGGTCCACACCGTGGCCACGGGGCGGGCGCCGCCCTGGATGTCCGCCAGGAAACGCACGGTGGCCCCCGCCAGGAGCTCGCCGGAGGGTGACGCCTTGAGGGTCAGAGCCTCGATCGGGGTGCAGCCGCCGTCGCTGACGATGATGACGGCTGACGCCCGTCGGGTCGGTGCCTCTTCGCTGCTCACGGCGACCGCGTTGGTGATCCGCGTGCCGATGCTCAACCCGGCGTCCACGGTCACCGGCAGCGTCACGGTGATCCGCATCCCGGTGCTGAGCGCGAGGTTCGTCGCGACGGTCGGCAGATCACCGGCTGAGAGTGCGAGCGCCGCGCCGGGCTGCGCCGGGCTCAACGTCACCGGACCGGCAAAGCTCAACCCCGAGGGCAGCGTGTCGGAGAGGGTCACGCCGGTCAGCGGCTTCCCGCCGGGGTGCTCGACGACGAACTGGTAGGTGAGCCGGGAGCCCGCCTCCGGTTTGGACGGATTGGCGCGCTTTTCGACGTCCACGAGGGGCGTGGGCGTGATGTGGGTGAGTTCGTACCCCTTGAACCCGTCGGTGGCGCGGAAGACCAGGAGATCCCCCAGCGGGGTGAACTCGCTGGGATTGGAGGAGCCGGACCCCACGTTGACGTCCAGTTCGAGGTGCGCCGCATCGTCGTAGAAGCTCCAGAGTTCGTAGCCGTGGATTGCGTCGTAGGCGTAGAAGTAGAGCTTGCCCGCGAACGCGGTGAGGTAGGCGGGACTGGAGGAGCCGGATCCGGGGACGATATCCGTGACGCGTTTGGGCTCGCTGCCGTCATAGCGCCAGAGCTCGTTCCCGTGACTCGCCGTACCCCCTGCGAAATAGAGCGCCTCGTTGTAGACGGTCGGGTAAAGGTCGCCGAATAAGAAGATCTGGGTCCCGATGCGGGCAGCCGTGTCGGTGGCGTCGTCGTAGGCGTAGAAGCCGTAGTTGGGGTCGGTCGCGGGATCCTTCATCATAAAGAGCAGCCTGTCGTCGTACACCGCGAGCCCCTTCGGACCCGGGTTGGTGACGGTCGGGCGGCTGACGACGATCGTCGTCGTGATTCCGTCGTAGCGCCATAGCGCCTGCCCGTAGGTCGGGTCGGTCGCCCGGAAGTAGAGCGCATCTTGGTAAACGGTCAGCTCGTCGGGGAAGCTGGACGCAGCTCCGGGGTTGAGGTCCGACACTCGGGTGACGGTGACCCCGTCGTACCGCCAGAGTTCGGTGCCGTAGGTGCCCTCCTTGCCGGCGAAATAGAGATTGCCGTCGTAAACCACCGGCGCCTGGTAGCTTACCCCATCGGCGGTGCCCGGATTGATGTCCGAGACCCGGGTGACGGTGACGCCGTCGTACGTCCACAGTTCGCGTCCATACGTGGGGTCGACGGCGCTGAAGAGCAGTTGTCCCAGGGCCGGGACCAGGTTCCGAGGATCGCCTGCGCTGCTGCCCGGCTGGATATCCGCGATGAGCGTTGCCGAGATCCCGTCATAGGCGTACAGTTCTTTGCCGTGCGTGCCGTCGTCGGCGGCAAAGAAGACCTGTCCCTGATGGTAGGTCAAGTATTTGGGGTACGAGCTGGCGGCGCCGGGGTTGATGTCGATGATCCGGTCCAGGTAATCCGTGGCTTCCAGGGGGGCGTTCATGATGAACACCAGGGCGATCAGGACGGCGCTGAGTCCGATCGCGGCGACGAACCTTCTCGTACTGCGTTGGGTGATCGAGATTCCAGTCACAGGTATCCTCCTTTAGATTGAGTCGTACAAGACATCCCATACCCCCCGCGTGGGGGGGTATGTCAATCAGTATAGAGAGGAAACCTTACAATGACCTTACTATATCCAGCATCCAGC
>CAYMAQ010000141.1:3904-6527 GCA_964388385.1 uncultured Anaerolineales bacterium
TATCCAGCATCCAGCATCAAGCATGATGTTCCGGATGATCCGTCACCGGCGTGTGATCGTGATAGTACCCCCGCTTGTGCATGCGGTTGTGCAGCCCCCGATGCGCCGATTCCAGCACCAGCCGCATCCGCTTGTACGCCCGGTCGTCGGCTCGGGTGCCCACGGTGTCCAGGTAGGCCAGCGCCCCCTCGATCTGTTCCAGGATGGTGACCGCGTCGGCTGCGGCGAGCATCTGCGAGCCCTCCACGTCGATCATCACCGGGGAACTGTGCGCCGCGATGATCTCCGGCTTGTCCGGGTAGTGTCCGCGGACCAGAACCGCAAGCCACGCGCTCTCGTCCACCGCGACCGACGCCTGTCCGGCGGCGTGGTCCGGGTCGACGGCGACGCTCTCGCGAATCTCGCCGTTGACGACCAGGTCGACCCGCGACATCGGTACGGTCACGCTGGCGGCTTCCCACTCGACGTCGACGGTGCCGCCGTTCCCGCTCATTCCGATCCGGCTGCCCATCGGGTGCCCGTCCACCGTGAACTCCAGCAGCGGGCCGTAGGTGACGAAGGTCTCGGCGCGCCGTACGGCGTCCATCCAGCCCTGGTAGGTGAAGGGTGCCCCATCCGGGATCTTTGCGTAGGTCCGCACCGTGCCGACGGCGGTCTCGGCGCTCATCTTATCGGTGCCGCCGACCGCGGCGACCATGTATCCGCAGTTGAGGTAGCGGTACCAATCGGAGAGGCTGTACGGGCTGATGCCGCTGTACAGGTCGCCCCAGGAGGTCATCTCCAGGGCGTCGACGTCGCCGCTGATGATGGACGCCGCGTGCTCGGCCCGAGGGTTGGGGAAGTGCGGCAGCACCACCAGGCCCCCTTGCTTTCTGCACTGACGGGCCCACTCGGTCAGGAGCACCTCGATGGGATCGCCCATCGCCGACTCGTCCGGCCCCCCGGTCGTCATCGGGGCGATGATCCGGCCCTCGTAGCCCAGCAGCGAGATGTGTCCCAGGACGTGCTGCCGGTTTTCGGTGCCGACGCGGACCAGGTACTCCCCGTCGCCGCCGGTCTCTTTTGACCCCCACGTGTTTCGGCCGTCGAAATCGCCGACGTTGGTCATCAGCTCGCCCCACTGGCTCGCGAGCAGGTTGACGACGTTCACGCCCTCGCCCGCACCCTCCAACTGCGCCGACATAGGTGAGAGGAAGTGGACGTGCGTGTCGGCGGAGACCCAGCCCTTTCGACGCCACGGCAGGACGCGTTCGACCTCCAGCGTGATCGTCTCGGTCTCCCCGTCCACCTCCACGACCTTACGGATGGGCCGGATTTCGAACCCCTTGGAGACCTCGACGTAGACGCGGCCCAGGGGCAGATCGATCTCCGTCTCGCCGGGGATGTACGTGCATGCGTGGGTGCCCCGGTGGGCGAAGTCGACGCTGTAGTCCTCGAACCACGCCGGGTTCACGATCCGGTGGCGGTCCACCGGCGAGAGGTACTCGCCCGCCGCGCCGTGGACGTGCAGCTTGACCGCGACCGGGGTCCGGCTCTCGTGCTCCACGACGCGCAGGGTGACCCGGTGGTGCGCCGGGGGGATCGGGGTGAGGTCGTACGCGGACGCGGTGGCGTCCGTCCCCTCCTCCTCGACGGCCCGGAGCGGCACGATCTCTCCCGTTGCCAGGTGGACGTGGGCGTCGGGATGGGCGGTATAGGCCAGCATCACCTCGCGCTCGACTTTCTCGGGGAGCTTGTTGTTGTAGGTCTCCTCCCACGTCGCGTCCGGGTACTGCAGGCGCGTCTCCGCGGAGATGACCTGTCCCATATCGAGCTGAATCTGCCGGAGCAGGCCGTGGTCGTCCAACTCCGGGTCGAAGGTGACCGGGTCACAGGTGGCTGGGTCACCTGTGACGTCCTCGGGCAGGCTCAGCAGGGCTTTCTGGCGCCGCCGCCACCTCAGCGGCTGCGCGGAGGCGCTGCCCGCACTCAGCCCGGAGATGAGCACCGCGCCGCTGACCGGCTCGAAGCGCACGCCGACGATCACCCGGTCGGGGTGGGGGTTCTTCCAGGCCCAGAGCCAGTTGACCCACGCACCGCTGTCCGGCATTCGGACGCGGGTCTGAGTCTGCCCCCATCCGGCCTGGGTCTGCTCGTGCGCGGCCCGTACGGGCTGCGGCTTCTTGTGCGCCACGGCCTGGAAGCAGTTCTCGCCCCAACGTCGTTGGAAAGCGCCCAGCTGGTGCCGCCGGTAGATGGGCGCGGTGACCTCGGTGCCGTCGGCGTAGAGGATCGCGTAGTTCGCTGCCAGCTCAGCCAGGTGTCCCTCCCCGGTCATCGGCGAGATGAACCCGTCCTCGTTCTTCGGCAGCGGGCGCCGGTCCGAGGTGTGCATGAAGACCAGCCACTCGGCCCGAGTCTCGGGGATCGTCGCGGCGACCGCCACCTCGTGGATCAGGATCGGCAGGTCGACGGTAAAAGGCAGTCCCCACGCCGCCCCGGTCCCTCTCGGGGCGTGCGCGACCGCCTTCAGAATCTCCTGGGAGAGTACGGCTCCGGGCAGCGTGTCGAAACTCACGTTGCCCTCCAGCGGGATCGCCGTGAAGTTCGGCGTCCACGGTCCATCACCCAGCATCGGAACCTC
>CAYMAQ010000141.1:6627-10235 GCA_964388385.1 uncultured Anaerolineales bacterium
GCGGGATCGCCGTGAAGTTCGGCGTCCACGGTCCATCACCCAGCATCGGAACCTCAGCTTGTTGGTTCATCTCAGTCTCCTCTCGACTCTTCACTCGGATGGACTTCATCCGCGCTCAACGCGTTGGTGGCTTGTACAGGGTTCGGGCTACGGCTTTCTGCCAGCCCGTGTAGCGTGAGCGGCGGACCTCCGGCACCATACGGGGTACGAAACGGTCCTCGGGTCGCGGCAGGGCGGCGATCTCTGCCTCAGACGTCCAGATTCCCGCCGCCAGGCCCGCCAGGTAGGCGGCCCCCCGCGCGGAGACGTCACTGGACGTGCTGCGCAGGATCGGACAGTTGAGGATGTCGGCCTGGAACTGCATCAACAGGTCGTTGCGGCTGGCGCCCCCGTCGGCCATGAGCACCTCCAGGGCGGTGCCGGCTTCCGCCTGCATGGCGTCAAACACGTCTCGTATCTGGTAGGCGATCGATTCCAGGGTGGCGCGGGCCAGGTGCGCCGGGCCGGTGCCTCCCGTGATTCCCGTCAGGGTCCCCCGGGCCTCTGAGGCCCAATGCGGCGCGCCGAGTCCCACAAAGGCGGGCACCAGGTAGACGCCGTCGGTGTCCTCGACCTCCGCCGCCAGGGCCTCCGTCTGCGGGCCCGGGGCGTCCAGCCCCAGGAGGTTGCCGAACCAGGTGACCGCCGCGCCGGAGACTGAGATGTTGCCCTCCAGTGCGAAGGTGACCGCGTCCTCGTTCGACCAAGCCACGGTGGTGGTAAGGCCCCGCGTTGAGAGGGTCGGCTCCGGCATCGGCATCATCAGCGAGGTGCCCGTGCCGTAGGTGGCCTTGATGGCGCCCGGCTGGAACCCGGCGTGCCCGTAGAGCGCGGCGTGGGAGTCGCCGATGAGCGCCGTCACCGGCACGCCGCCGGGCAGCGCGCCGACCGGCCCTGTCTCTCCGAAAAGATGGCTCGAAGGATGGATCTCCGGCAGGGCCTCAACCGGGACGCCGAACCACGCGGTCAGCTCCGGATCCCACTGCAGGGTCTCCAGGCTCATGAGTTGGGTCCGGGAGGCGTTGGTGGTGTCGCACCTGTGAACCCCACCGCCGGTCAGGTTCCAAAGCACCCAGCTGTCGACAGTGCCGACGCAGATCTCGCCGTCCCGTGCACGTTCGACCCCGTGCTCCGCCTGTTCGAGCAGCCAGCGGGCCTTGCCCGCCGCAAAACCCGGATCGAGCTGCAGGCCGGTCCGCGCGTGGATCGTCTCGGCGTGCCCGGCCTCGGCCAACCGGTCGCAGATGGGCGCGGAGCGGCGGCACTGCCACGTCACGCACGGGCCGATCGGCGTCCCGGTTGACCGCTCCCACGCGACGACCGACTCCCGCTGGTTCGAGATGGCAACTGCTGCCAGGTCCACGTCGGGTTGTTGCGCGAGGCAGGCGTCCACGGCCTCCCGGACGCTGGTCCAGAGCGCCACCGCGTCCTGCTCCACCCACGCCGGGCGGGGATAATGGACCGCCAGAGGGCACGCAGCCCGTGCGACGATCTCGCCTGTCTCCGAGACCAGCACGGCTTTCGTGTTCGTCGTGCCCTGATCGATGCTCAGGATCGCTTTCACGGCGTCATCCTCCTTGTAAATCGCATCACCCCGTCCTCGTCGTCCCCACCTTGCTACGTCTCTACTCCGTCCCTACGACGTGACCAGCGCCGCCGCCGCGTCGGCAATGTGCGTCGGCGTCAGCCCGAAATGCTCGAAGAGAAAGTCTATCGGCCCGGTCGGGGCGAAGATGCCCGGCACCCCCAGGATGCGCATCGGCACCGGTTCGTGCTGGACGACCTGTTCGGCAACTGCGCTGCCCAACCCGCCGTGGACGTTCGCCTCTTCGGCGGTGACGATGCCTCCGGTCTCGCGGGCGGCGGTCAGGACGGCCTCGACGTCCAGGGGGCTGACCGTGGCCATATTCAGCACCCGGGCCTGGATGCCGCGTTCCGCGAGTCGATCGGCGGCCTCCAGCGCCCGGCAGACCAGCGTGCCGTTGGCGATGATCGTGACGTCCCGCCCCTCCCGGAGCTGCGACGCCCGACCGATCTCGAAGTTGTACCCCTCGTCGTAGAGTTGCGGTACGCCCATCCGGCTGATCCGCAGGAAGACCGGCCCGGGATAGTCCGCCACCGCGTGGACCGCCTTTGTCGTCTCCACCGGGTCGGCGGGGACGACGACCGTCATCCCGGGAATGGCCCGCATCCACGGCACGTCCTCGATGGAGTGGTGGGTCGCGCCCAGCGCGCCGTACGCCACCCCGCTGCTCACGCCGCAGACCTTGACGTTCGCCTCCGAGTAGGCCAGGTCGACCTTGATCTGCTCCATCGCGCGGGCGGTGAGGAAGCACGACGCCCCGCTCACGAAGGCGATCTTGCCGGCATTGGCCAGTCCGGCGCCCATGCCGATCAGATTCTGCTCCGCGATGCCCACGTTCACGAACCGGTTGGGATAGGCCTCCGCGAAGGCCGTCAGCTTGCTGGAACTCAGGGCGTCGTTGGTCAGGGCGACGACGTGGGGGTTCTTTGCCCCCAGGTCCATCATTGCCGCGCCGAACGCGACCCTGCAGTCGAAAGTTCGCCGTCCGGTCACGAGATCACCTCCCGGAGCGCCTGTAGATCCCGTTCCAGCGCCTCCGCGTCGGCCGGGACGTAGTGGTGAGAGTGGGGGCGATCCTCGATGGTCGGGAGCCCCTTGCCCTTCCGGGTGTGCGCGATCAGACAGCTCGGTTTCCCCTGCTCGAAGGGGAGTGCCCCGTAGGCCCCCAGGAGCGCGCCGTGATCGTGCCCATCCACCTCCCGGACCGCCCAGCCGAACGCTCGCCACTTCTCCGCCAGCGGCTCCAGGGCCACCGTCCGCTCGGTGCGGTCGCCCTGCTGGAGCGTGTTCCGGTCGATGGTCAGGGTCAGGTTGTCCAGCTTGTAGTGCGCGGCGGCCATGCCCGCCTCCCAGTTAGAACCTTCCTGCATCTCCCCGTCGCCGGTCAGCACGAAGACGCGCCAGGACGCGCCGTCCCGTTGGGCGCCCAGCGCCGCGCCGACCCCGATGGGGAGACCGTGGCCCAGCGGGCCGGTGTTGGCCTCGATACCGGGCAGATACTTGCGGTTGGGGTGCCCGCTCAGCTTGGAGAGCGGGCGCATCAGGGTGTCGAGCTGCGCGTCGGGGAAGAACCCCATCCGGGCGAGTACGGTGTAGAGCGCGCCGCACGAGTGTCCCTTGCTCAGGATGAAGCGGTCGCGGTCCGGGTCGTCCGGATGGGCCGGATCGACGTTCAGGATGTCGCCGACGTAGAGCACGGTCAGGATGTCGGCGGCCGAAAAATCCCCACCGGTGTGCCCTTTTCCGGCGCGGTAGACCATCCGGAGGCTCCGCATTCGGATCTCGTAAGCGGCCTCCTTCAGGGATTGGGGTGTGAGTTGCTGCATAGCGTCTCCTTGTGATGTAGGTTGTGGATGCACACTCAAGGTGTTGCTCCCGTCTCCTAACCTCCCCATCAAGGGGGAGGAACTGGCGTTCCCTTCCCCTGGTGGGAGGGGTTAGGGGAGGGGGAAACCACGCCCTGCTCACTTGACTAAACGGTTGC
>CAYMAQ010000142.1:0-10134 GCA_964388385.1 uncultured Anaerolineales bacterium
TCTGAATCAAATTGGATCTGCTCGGACAGGCTGGGCGCCCGTTAACCTGAGAACGCATCTGCGAAAGAATCCAAAGTGTGGTAGAATAAAGACGTTGTGTGTAAGAAAATTTGTCGGGCGCATTTTAGACCGATGGGATCTCTTCTCTGCTAAAGAACATCATAAGTTGAAAATGCACCAGGAGTGAATGTGAAATGACAAAGATACTCGTCGCAGACGATGATACGGTCATGCTGGGCTTGCTAAGAACGTTGATGAAACTTGAGGGCCACGAGATTGTGACCGTGACGAGACCCGAGGAAATCCTCCCTGCTATCGAAAAGGAAAACCCCACCCTCGTACTTATGGACTACCACCTCGCCGGCGGAAATTCAATTGACGTCTTGAGCCTTCTGAAATCCAATCACGATCTTCAGAAGATCCCTGTTCTCGTAACCTCCGGGATGGACCGACAGACAGAGTGTTTGAAAGCAGGAGCGGATGGCTTCATTCTCAAACCTTTTCGGCCCTCTCAGCTGATTGACACGATTCGGGACATAGTGGAAGATCAATAAAAACTCCGACGGAATAGACCAAAAATCCGTCGTTCGTCGGGATAGCAACTCCCGACACTCAAACCAGTGTGCAAATTACGTATCGGACAACTACGATCAAAGGAAGCTGAGTATGCATATCGATGTACCTTTTTCATCAGATTAGCAACAGAGATATAGAATGACAGATAGAAATACGAGACAGACGCAAGCACGATGGTATAAGATGGATCTGCATCTTCACACGCCGGCATCCCAAGATTTTCAAGAGGAGCATATTGATTATCTGGATATGCTGAAAGAGGCCGAGCGTAAGGGACTCGATATCCTTGCGTTCACCGATCATAATACGGTTGCAGGATACCGCAGGATGCAGGATGAGATCAGTAACCTGGAGCTTCTGGAACGGCTCAACCGGCTCACAAACGAAGAAGGCTTTCGACTGCGCGAGTATCGCAGACTTCTTGATAAGATGCTTCTGCTCAAAGGCGTCGAATTCACGGCGACATTTGGATTTCACATCCTGGGCATCTTTCCTCCTGATGCCCCGATCCGGGATCTGGAGTTTCTCCTGCTGAGCCTCAATATCCCGCCCGAAAAATTGGATCAGGGCGCAACCGATGTCGGCGCGACCTCCGATGTGTTGACCGCCTATCGACTGATTGAAGAGGCAGGCGGCATTGTAATCGCAGCACACGCGAACTCATCGCATGGGGTAGCGCTCCAGGGCATTCAGTTTGGCGGACAGACGCGGATCGCATTTACACAAGATGAACACCTCCACGCTCTGGAAGTGACGGACCTGGGCAAACGGGGCAGGAAGACCACGCTGCGGTTTTTCGATGGCTCAAAGCCTGAGTATCCGCGCCCGATGCGCTGTATACAGGGATCGGACGCCCATCTTCTGAAGCGAAAGTCCAATGATTCGCGTCATTTGGGTGTGGGCGAGCGGGTCACGGAGATCCGATTAAACAGCCTCAGCTTTGAAGCCTTGCGGGAGGTTTTTCTCCATGACGATTTCGCTCTCACCAGGCCGTATCGAGCCAAGCATCCATTCGACTATATTCAGGTCGCCCGCGAGGAAGGACCGAACATCGTCCAGGAGTTCCACGAACGTTATAGTCGGCGGGGCGGGTATCGAGACGCCATCGTCGCCGACATCTGCGCGTTCGCGAATACGAATGGTGGCACGCTGTACGTCGGCGTGCCAGCCAACGCCGATAAACCTCCGACGGGCGTGGGGGCCTCACCAACACGGGTCGTCAACCTTTTTCATCGCCTCGTCCAGGAACGGATCACACCGAAATTAGACATCAGCGCCGACGTTCAGGAAACTCAGGGGATCAAGATCGTGCGAATTGTCGCACCGCGTGGGGATACACCCCCTTACGCAATGGACGAAAGCGAAATTTACATCCGGAGCGAAGCGGAGACCACCCCCGCCGTTCGAGATGAGATCGTTGAGCTCGTCAGGCGGGGTCAGAGATCGAAAGAGAAATCGCCCGGGTGGATCCAGGAGGATCTTGTGTCCGGCGATGAAGCGACGCCGACCGAAGTTGAGGAGCACCATCCGAAACCTCAGACGGTACACCAACAGCAAACTCCTCCCCCGCGTACAGGTGTGGAGATTGCGGAGATTGAGGAGCGAAATGGAACTCGCTATTACACGATGCGGGATCTTCGCAACGGGAATTTGGTGAGCAATGTCACCAAGCGGTCGGCCCGTCACCTCTGGCGGTATGCAATCGAACAGACCGAGAACAATCCAATCCAACCCGGGCAGATCCAATGGTATCGAGATATTGGAATCTGGAAAGAACGTGAATATCGCTCTCGCGTCCGCTACGATCTCGCGCAGAAAAACGGTCATAAAATTCGTGTCTACTACGGCGTCACCGAGGAAGGAATACATGGAGCTTGGACGGAGTTGATCGGAGAGGATTAACACAACCGAGCAGTCCTGGAGTTTGACACCCAAAAAAAGAGCTTACCGAACCCAGCGCAATGAGGGGTGAGTTCGGTAAGCTCGTTAGAGCCTGTAAAAATATAACTTCCCGTCTATAACGCTTCCAGCCTCCGTCCCGGGGGGTCGGAGAGGCCCGAAAGGGTGCGTCGGCGCGGGAACTTGCTCTTTTACAGACCCTTAGGCTTAAGGAGTGACATATCACTATGCGAATCGTATCGGTTTCGGAAATGCAAGCGGTGGAGTCCAAGGCGGACGCCAACGGACATAGCTATCATCAGATGATGGAAAAGGCTGGAACCGGACTCGCTGACGCTATTATGGAACGTGTATCGGTAGTGGATACTCAAATACTTATTTTGGTGGGACCGGGCAATAATGGCGGAGATGGTCTAGTCACAGCTCGACATCTGAAAGACGCTGGGGCCTCTGTCACAGCCTATCTATCCCAGGGACGGGAGATTGAGAAAGATCCCGTATTCAAAGAAGCGCGCGAACACGGCGTCGCTATGTTGCTGGCTAGCCGTGATGAAAATGCGAGGAATCTCCGCAGGCTGACGCGGCAGGCTGACATCTTGATTGACGCGCTCTTGGGTACGGGAGCGGCCCCACCACTTCGGGGAACCGTTGCTGCAATTCTCAAAGTTGTAACCGACGAATTGAAGCGGAGTCAGACAGCCGGGCTCATACCCTTACAGAAAGTTCCTCCAACACCCCCTGACCGACCCTTACGAGTCGCTGTTGACGGTCCGTCAGGACTGGATTTCGATACCGGTGAAATCGATGAGAATGCGCTATCTGCACATCTAACTGTGACTTTTGCGCTTCCTAAATGGGGGCACATTCGGCTCCCAGGTGCTGAAAATGTCGGAGAGCTGATCGTCGCGGATATCGGAATACCCGACGCGGTGAATATCCCGGAGGGACCGGAGATCGCCACCTCAGCTAGGATTCGAGAGTGGTTGCCTTCTCGCCCTCTTGATGCGCACAAGGGAACGTTCGGTAAAGCGATCATCGTAGCCGGGTCAGCTAACTACACAGGAGCAGCAATCTTGGCGGCCCGGGCCGCACTTCGCGGGGGAACAGGTCTGGTCACACTCGCGGTTGCCAGCACTTTGCATCAGGCCATAGTTTCAGCAGTCCCGGAGTCAACATATCTCCTTCTACCCCACTCGCTGGGTGTCCTCAATGAACACGCCGCCCCGGTACTCGAAAAAGAGATGGGGGACTATGACGCGATGCTCATCGGTCCCGGACTCGGCAACACACCGGAGACTGAGGGGTTCCTGCGTACCCTCTTCGATTTCGATGTCAAACGACGAAGTACTGGATTCATCCAGTCATCAGACCGTGAAAAACCGAAAGCCGAGAAGCTCCCTCCATTGGTCATCGACGCAGATGGATTGAATCTACTCAGCAAGATACCGGAATGGCACACCCAGCTACCCGACAATTCTGTGCTGACACCCCATCCCGGTGAGATGGCCCGATTGACTGACCGGCCCATTGGAGAAATACAGGCAGATCGACTCCGTGCAGCGACAAAATGGTCTCAGGCCTGGGGACAGGTTGTCGTGCTCAAGGGCGCATTCACGGTTATCGCTGCGCCGGAAAGACCCCCGGTGATTCTACCCTTTGCCAACCCGGGGTTAAGCTCAGCTGGCACCGGGGATGTTCTGGCTGGATCAATCGTAGCGCTCCGCGCTCAGGGCCTGCCGGCCTTTGAGGCGGCTGTTGCCGGGGCTTATCTCCATGGATTATCTGGAGAGATCGCTCGGGACGAAATCGGAACCGCAGGCATCGTGGCTGGAGATGTGGCGAACTACCTGGCCGAAGCCTGGAACCGCCTTTCGTAACGTCCCATACTGACAGACCCGCTCGAAGCTGTGCTCGAGCGGGTCTGCTTTATTTGATCCGCACAACGGTGTATCCGGCATTCAAAGGATCGGAACGAAGTTTCAACGAGTTTACGAACCGGTTAGCTCTCATCCCCCTTCAGCATCTGGGCGAACTCGTAACCCAGCTTCTTACCCTTGTGGAGTTCCTCGGATGTCGGACCACCGGGAAACTCCCACGAAGGCTCAACCAGATCCCAGGCCAGCGATTCGGCCCACTCTGTGATTTCACGTCTGGCTCCCCCACTCCAGCCAAAACTGCCGAAATAGCCGAGTTTACGAGACCGGATCCGCTTACGCTCTGCGATATCAAGCACGTGAGCCATAGGTGGAAACAACGCCCCCTCGTAAGTAGGAGCTCCGATGAGCACCCCACGCTTGGTATACAGAGAGGGAAGGATATAACTGGGATGAATGTGACGAACGTCGAAAATATCCAAAGGCACATTAGCCTCCCCCACACCCGAGGCAACCGCCTCTACCATCTGCTCCGTATTGCCATACATCGTTCCATAGAGGAGTGTAATCCCCAACTCGGGGCCTTCCATCGCATAGTTAGCCCACTCTCTATAGAGCTCAATGATGCGCTCTGGGTTTCTGCGCCAGATGAGACCATGGGACGGCGCGACGACCTCGATATCCAGGTCGGCTAACTTATCAATAGCCCGGAGTACAGGACGGGCAAAAAGCGCCACGATGTTGGCATAATAGCGTAGAGCTTCTCGTTCATAGAAAGCTAAATTCGTGCACTGATCGTCAAACACGGTCCCCTGGAGAGCACCATATCCTCCGAATGCATCGCAGGAAAAAAGAACCCCTTGCTCAGCCTCAAATGTGACCATCGTCTCAGGCCAATGGACCATAGGGGTCATCGAGAAGTGCAGTTTGTGCTCCCCCAGATCGAGCGTCTCCCCCTCACTGACAACGTGAACGTGATCCGTGATCTGATAATAATGTTCGAGCAGGTCGGCAGCTCGCTTCGTGCATAGTAACGTCGTCTTCGGCGCAATTCGACGTAGGGTGCGCATCACACCGGTGTGGTCGGGCTCCATATGATTGACCACGATGTAGTCTAACTCTGAGGGCTCGACGACCTGAGCAATCTGATCCAGAAGCGCATCGCCCTTGATATCCTTTGCAGCATCAATTAAGACACTTTTCTCATCGTTGATCACGTAAGCATTGTAGGAGACACCCTCGCGCGTGATCGGCCAGAGCCCCTCAAAAAGATCTGTGGTGCGATCATTGACACCAATCCAGTAAATGCCGGGTTTCACCTCGACAGCAGGCATAAAATCCCCTCCTCTATCAGCAGCCTCAAGAAATTAGACGATATCGTTGAATAGTATGATACAAAATACACAAGAGTCAAATCACAGCACCACCAGAGAATTCATTTCGTGGATGTTGTCAGCACAACGATCCCACCAATAGTCAATGCCATACCCAGGACATTTTGCCAACTCAACCTCTCGGTTTGGAAAATGAGTTCTAGAATCGTGCTGAACAATGGGGAGGTAAAAGCAATCGGCATCACTTGAGTCAGGGAATCAGCCCCGTGGATCGCGGCGTAGAAGGACAACATACCTACCGAACCGGCGACGACTCCCCCACCAATGATCATCATCAACAAAGCTTTAGACCCCGCCTCAGGGATCGATTTCCATTGCGGGAAGCTGACAATAGCCAGAATCGCAAGGGCTACAGCTGTCCGAATCGTGATGCCGACTTGCGGAGTCAGATTCCCCAGGTGAAGACCCCGTTTCTCAAAATAACCGCCAAATCCCCAAGCCATCGCAGTAATTAAAGCAAAAATCTCAGGTCTCATCTTGTCTCCTTCCGAAGATCTGTAGTCATAAATGGCGAAATTCTCGTTCAGGCCCAGGTCGCGCACTTTCCTCCAGTTGGCTCGTTGCCATTATACTGAAGGTAAGTATCCGAGCAACCGGACTGAACCTCCTATGAGACTCAAGTATGTCCCAAAATCGGACAGAGACGCCACTCTGGAGAATCGCGTGCAATCAGATACAATCCACACATCATCATCGTCGACTCAATCCTATCATCAGGGAAGGATCTAAATGCGTATAGCCATTGTGACGGGTGAGTATCCGCCTATGGAAGGTGGGGTTGGCGACTTTACCCGTAAACTCGCGATTGAGCTTTGCAGCCAGGACCACGACGTCCACGTCCTGACCACGCGACAGGACTGTGGGCCAAAGATCGAGAATTACCCGGAAAAACCGATCATATATCGTCGCATCCGCGGAACCGGGTTGCCCCTCGTCTATACAATCAACCGCTGGATTCGCCAGATCTCGCCGGACGCACTCAACCTTCAGTACCAGGCAGCCGCCTATCGGATGCGGGGAGGGCTTAACGGGTATCCTTGGTTCCACCGGGATGATTCGTTGCCCGTGATCGTTACTTTTCACGATTTGCTACCGCCTTATTTGTTTCCGAAAGCTGGCCCGCTCCGCCCGTGGAGCGTTCGACTGCTGGCCCAACAGGCAGATGGCATCATCGCGACGAACGCAGAGGATCAACATCAACTCACTCAAGCACTACATATACATTCATCTAAAATCCGGGTCATCCCCATTGGGAGCAACATTGATCCGTCTCCACCGGCGGACTTCACCCCACGCCGATGGCGCGCGACTCACGGCATCGCCAAAGATGAGATTTTGTTGGGATTCTTCGGCTTTATGAACCGGAGCAAAGGTATTGAGACGTTGCTTATGGCACTCACCTCACTCATAGAACAGGAGATGCCCGCCAAACTGATCTTTATAGGAGGTCGCACAGGATCCAGCGATCAGACCAATGCGGGGTACGCTGAAAGAATCGATGGGAAAATTGCAGAACTGGGGCTGACCGATCATATCCTGGCAACGGGCTTTATAGACTCGAGTGAGGTGTCAGCGGCCTTGTTAGCGCTCGATCTCTGCGTGCTGCCTTACAGGGACGGCGCGAGTCTCAGGCATGGCACCCTGCACGCCGCCCTCAAACATGGCAATGCGATTATCACAACCCAGCCTCTTATCCCAATCCCTCAACTTAAACACGGAGAGAATTGCTATCTCATCCCACCTGACAACCCCGACGCCCTGAAAGAGGCGATACTCGCCTTGGCGGCCCAACCAAAAACGCGGATAGCACTCGGTCGGCGCGCAGAAGTCTTAGCCCGGTCATTCTCGTGGAGCCGGATCGCGGAAAAGACAGCTGATTTCTTGAGAGCCCTTCAATCACACGCACTTTCAGGTAAAATCAAACGGGTATAGATATAAACGATTAACAGGATACCGACATCAGATATGAACCCACACAGACATTTGCGCGCTATATCCACAGAAAAACCCGTCGCACTTTGGCTGGTCATTGGGCTCTTTATGCTCATCGGTGCACTCTACAGTATAATAGTTCCGATCTTTGAGGCGTCGGATGAGGTCTGGCACTACCCAATGGTCGATTACATCGCCGATTTTGGAACCCTTCCGGTGCAGCCATTGGAACCGGGGCAAAGCAGTGGCCCTTGGCGCCAGGAGGGAAGCCAACCCCCGCTCTATTATGTACTGGGGGCGGCGCTTACCTTCTGGATTGATCGAGGTGACCTCGATCAGGTACGATCTATGAACCCCCACGTCTCGGCGGGAGAAGTGACGCCGGATAAGAGCAACCTTAACCTCGTGCTCCATAATCCAGATCTGGAGCGGTTCCCGTGGCGTGGAACGGTTCTGGCTGTTCATATTGTTCGCTTCCTATCGGTCGGCTTGGGTATGTGGGCCGTCTATCTGACGTGGGCCCTGGTTCGGGAGTTGTTTCCGGAAACCAAGTGGATCGCTGGAGCTAGCGCCGCTATTCATGCGTTCACACCAATGTATCTTTTTGTGTCCAGTACGGTCAATAACGACAATCTGATCGTCCCGTTGAGCACACTGAGCCTGCTATGGATGGTTCGGCTGATTAAATCATCGTCCGACCACACACCCGGACGGCGGTGGCAGAAGCATACAGCTTTGGGAGCCATACTCGGCCTGGCGACGCTCACGAAGGCAACGGGTATCGGGTTGCTGCCTCTCGCAGCAGCGACTGTGTTCTGGGAAGCGTGGCGCCTTCCCTCCAACATATCCTTCACGGATCGGGTTCTCTTTTTTCTGAAGAACCTGGGCGCGATGACCCTCCCGTTACTCGCTGTCTCCGGATGGTGGTTCTACCGAAATGACCGCTTATACGGTGACTGGCTCGGTTTAAACGCCTTTTACGCAGTTCTGGGCACCCGCGATGTCCCGGCAAGTCTGTTGCAGTTATTGAGCGAGCGCTTCTCTTTTGCCGCCGGTTATTGGGGAAACTTCGGCGGATTGACCGTACCTTTACCGGACTGGGTTTACTATATTTTGAATGGAACGGCAATCATTGCCGCTTTTGGATTGATCGCTCGGCTTTTTAAATGGTTCTTAGCGCCCTTGTTCGCCGGTAATCGTAAAAAAGAAGACGTTCTTGCCAGACTCTGGCCTTTGAGTTGGCAAGACGTCACTGCGGCGAGGGCAATGGCGTGGGCATGGCCTGCCGCTGTCTTTGTGTCGTGGATTCGATGGGCAACCATCACGTGGTCCTCCCAGGGGAGACTGATCTTCTCTGCTATCCCGATGTGGTCGCTAGGGCTCACCTTAGGGCTCAGTTTTTGGATACCGAAGCGCCTGGACGCTCAACAGAGTTCGCTTCCCATCGGGCTGGGTGCAAGTTTACTTCTACTCACTCTGGTCGCGCTTCCTCTGTGGATATGGCCCAGCTACGCGCTCCCCGCTCTGGATCGTGCTCCGGAAGCAGAGGCCTATGGCATGACCCCGCTGGAGGCAACCTACGGAGGCGCCCTCCGGCTCTTGGGGTATGAGGTCCAGACTCAAGAGGCTCAACCAAACCAACCCGTTGAATTTCGCTTGCTCTGGCAGGCTGTCGCCCCCACAGACGACAATCACTCCATCTTCATCCACGTGATCGGGAACAAAGAGCGGATTGTCGCCCAGAGAGATGCGTTCCCCGGCCGAGGATTGATGTCGACGACCCGCCTAAAACCGCAGGATACCTGGCTGGAGTCCTACGCAGTGCCTATCCCGGCTACCGCTTATACGCCGGACACATTGAGCCTTCGCGTAGGTATCTACAATACGACAACCGGCGCTCGACTTCCCATTTCCGGCGGGGAAGCTGTCCAATCCGAAAGGACTTTTAGCCGCATCCCGATGCCATCGCAAGAGGGGCCAATGCCTAACCCCATCGATATCACATTTGGCGAAGATATCGGTCTGCGGGGCTATGAGCTCAACAGTCTCAGCGGAAAGCCAGGAGACACGTTTGAGCTCACGCTCCACTGGCTTTGTCAATCGCCCGTTGAACACGATTACACGATCTCCGTCCAACTCATCGACGCCAAGTGGCGCAAAGCAGCGCAATCTGATGGATGGCCCCAGGGTGGGACAGCACCAACATCAACCTGGATCCAAGACCAGACGCTACAAGAGGACCGGAGCCTGAAAATCAACGACGACGCTCTGCCCGGACTTTATAATCTGCAGATTGCGATTTATCGTGTTGACGAAACGGGAACGTTGGTCCATCTACCGGTCATCCAGGAGATCGGTGAGATGCCGACTCAGGTCTTGGTGCTCACGACCCTCCGCGTCGATGAATAAAGGCTATGGGGATCGTATTATGAAATGGGCGGCAAATCGACTTGATCGCG
>CAYMAQ010000143.1:0-10044 GCA_964388385.1 uncultured Anaerolineales bacterium
TTGTCCGCCGCCACCGTCAGAATCGGGGCCTTGGGCCAGCCGGCGTCAATGCCGCGCGCGCGGAGCACCGTGTAGCAGGCCGCGTTCGTCGATTCGGGGATGTGGAGGATCTTACGGGCTTTGACGACCCGCATCTGTAGCGCTGCGGCCCTCTCGTAATCCCCCTCTGCATAGGCATCCCAGAGGCTGACCATCAGCTCGGGAAAGACGTTTGCCAGGCCGGAGACGCAGCCCTTGGCGCCTGCCATAAAGGCCGGAAGCGCGATCCCCTCGGTACCGACGACGAAGCGGAAGTCCGGATAGGCATCGGCAAGCTCCAGGATGAAGTGCGCGAAGGTGATGTAGCTGAAGGCGCTGTCCTTGATCCCCTGCACGCCGACCTCGGCGAGGTGGCTCAGGAAACCCGGTGTGATCTCCACGCCGGAGGCCTTCGGGTTGTTATAGACGTAGACCGGTAAGTCGACTGCCTGGACCAGCGTGCGGAAGTACTCAACCACCGTCCGTTCCTTGTGGCGGTGGTAGTACGGTGAGATTGAGGCGATCGTGTCGGCGCCGACGCGTTCGGCGTGCTGCGCCAGTTCGACGGATTGGTTGGTCGACGTGGTGCCCACGTGGGCGACCACGGTGACCCGGCCCCGGGCCTGATCGACGACGATCTCGTGGACCTGCTTGCGCTGCTCGAGGGTCATAATGGGTCCCGAGCCGTAGGTGCCGCAGATGAAGAGTCCGTGCACGCCACCCTCGACCTGGAAGTCGACGAGTCGGCGCAGGCCCGCTTCGTATACATCACCCGTCTGGGTGAAGGGCGTCGTCAACGGCGGGATGATCCCCATAGGTTCTTTCATCGGTAAGCCTCCTGTGTCATCGATGGATGATGTCGGTCAGTTGCGTGCATACGTCTCGAACGGATAGGCGGGCTCGAATCCGATCAGTCCGCGGATACGATCGGTGCTGACCAGGGCCTCGGTGCCCGCCACTGGCTCGTTCCACGTGGTGACCTCCGGATAGAAGACGCGCGCCAGTTCCTTGCTGGGTAACCCGACGAAGTTATGGGTGTCGGTGATGTAGACGGGGTGGCTGCCTTCGTAGTCTCGCTGGAGTCCCATCTCCATGACACGCGCGGCATCCCGGACGTCGAGGCTGGTCCAGAAGTTGCTGTACCCGAACATAATCGCGGCATCGGGGAAGTCAAAGCTAAACCCGTCCTCCCAGTCTCGCGCCCTGCCCTTCTGCTTGAACCGCGCGACGATCCGTTGAGCCCGTTGGATCCGGGACGGTTCGTCCATCGCCATAAGCCTGGCGGTCCGGTCCCGGCATCTCCCGACGACTTCGGTCAGGAGGGCGTCTTCAACGTCAAGGTTGTAAACTGCGGGGAATCGCAGGAAGAGACTGGGCAGTCCCTCCCGCCGCCAGAAGTAACGTCCGATGGATTCGATCGTCTTCTTCGAGAACGAATAGGGATCGGTCGTGTACGTGGGATGATCCTCATCGATGGGGAAGTAGCGGATCTGATCCTCCGGGTACTTGATGCCGAAGTTGTAGCCCAGCGCGTTGATCGAGCTGGCACAAACCGCCCGCTCGACACCGGCGTCGACCGCCGCGCGCAAGACGTTGAAGGTTCCCCCAACGTTGATCTCGAAGAGCTTCGGTTCCGGAGCCAGACCCGGATGAGGGATCGCCGCCAGATGGATGACCCCCTCCATCCCCCTCATCTGAGGCGCCAGAGCGTCAAAATCGGTGATATCGACCTTGCGGCACTCCGCGCCGGGGATGGGATCGTCGATGTTGACGTCCAGGACGCGGACGTTGTGTCCGCGATCGAGCAGCCAACGGACCGTCAGTCGTCCGATCTCGCCCATACCGCCGGTGATCAGGATTTTCATCGTGTTGTCTCCCTATGTCGTGTGAAGCTTATTGGCGCTAGATTCCGTTCGTAGTAGGCGATTTATCGCCGTTACGCACGGCACGGCGCTAAAGGCGCCTACTACGAACAATTTTTCAGTCGTAGATGTCGCCCTCACGGAACTTGGCCCAGGCGGTCTCGAACCATGAGTCGGGATGAGGCAATGGACGCCGGTCGATCCAGGCGCAGGTAACCTCGCCGTCGGGATTCGCGACCGTCTCGAGCACCTGAGTGCGGAAGCTTTCGTCCTCCTCCGCGATGCGCCAGCGGTCGTCCAGGCTCTCGTGTACCTTCACGCCGTCAGGGTCGAGCATAATCGAGGAGCCGCGGCTGCCCACGCCGCTCTCCAGTGCGTGGCGGAGCGCCTCGAGGTAGACGGCGTGAGCGAAGCATAGCTGGCGGTTGCGGAGACTCTCACTGAGGTTCGCCGGATCGCCGGCAGCTTGCAGCCGCTCCCATTGCTCCCACGCCTCAGGCACTGCCTGGGCAAGCTCCTTCAGCGAACGGATGTGGGCCCCGGCGCGGGACATCCGCGCCTGAAATTCCTCCCGCTCCTTCTGCCACGAAACGCCCTCATAGTCCCTGGATCGCGCGGCCCATTTCAGCAGTGTATCCATCGCCTCCGCCGCCGCGTCCTTGATGGTGACCTCGGGCGCCGTCCAATCTGCATAGCGGTTCGCGATGTACTCGGCGACGCGGAAACCGGCGACCTGTCCGGAATTGAGCGCAGCCCCGCCGGGGCGGTAGAGCCCGTGGGAGCCGTTGACCTCGCCGATAGGGAAGAGGTGCTTGAGGTTGAGCGATTCCCACCATAGGTTACCCGCGAGCCCGCCGTTGTTATGCTGGGCGCAGACCGCGATCTCCAACGGCTCCTCGTGAATGTCGATGCCGTGGTCCCGGTAGAGCTCGATAGCGCCGGGGTTCATAGTCTCCAACCGGGCGATCGGTGTCTCCAACAGAGCGTCGGAGCGGGTGAGGTACTCGCGCGCCTCATCGCTCAGATCCTCGAAGGCGAAGCCCGCCGGGTTTGTCCTGAAGTCGAGGAAGACCCGCCGGCCCTTGAGCACGGTCTCAATGTAGACCAGGATATCGACGATCGAGGATCCGCCGCGGACCTTGCGCGCGTCGAAGGGCCACTGATAGCCCTTGAGGAAGACCATGGAGTTCATCTCGCCCACGGAGTCGAAGTACCCGCGCATAAACTCCTGAGGATTGCTTTCGCCGTCAGCCTCGGTGCTGATGAAGCGCGGGATCACCTGCATATAGGTGCCCGAGACGTTCCACCGGAACTGGGTCGAGGCCAGGCCGTACTGGGACTCGGGCAGGCTCTGGGCTTTCGCGCCCGCCATCAGGGCCAGGCCGATGGCGCCGGTGTGTACCTGGGGATAGACACTGGTCTGGTAGAGGCCGCCGGGGCCGCCGACGCCGAAGACGACGTTCTCCGCGGCGTAAACCTCGAAGTTCTGGGCGGCGTCCATCGCTACGGCGCCCACCACCCGGCTTCCATCCTCGGTGGTGAGCAGCTGGACCACGTTGCGTCCCTCACGGACCGGCACGTTCAGCTTCTCGATTTCGCGGATGAGTGCGCGGCACATCTCTCGGGACGTGTACGGCCCGATGGAGGTGGCCCGCTGGCGGGGATCGTGGTCGGTCTTATACCCCACGAACTGCCCGTATTCGTCGCGGGGAAAGGGCACGCCGAGGTTGACGAGATGCATAAAGGCGCGCGCTGAGAGGCTGGCCTCGGTCAGGGCGAGATCCCCGTGCATGCTGCCGCCCTCGAAGTACGTCTCGGCCATAATCTCGGGCGCGTCGGTCTCCGACCCGCAGAGAGAGAGCTTGTAATAGGTCTGCTTGTCGCTGCCGGTGTTGATGGACGTGCCCTTCTCAAGCCCCTCGCTGACGATGAGCACGTCATCCACGCCGTTCGCTTTGAGCTGCACGGCGGCATTCAGCCCGGAGGCGCCGCTTCCGATAATCAGGGTGTGTACCCAGGTAATGGGCAGCTCGTGATTGGATAGTTTTAGTGTGTCTTCACGCATACATAGGCTCCTGTTTATCTAAACATTCGGGTTCACCGATTGCGCGGACCCTCTCGCGCATCCTTGGAATCTGTTTGGATAGGATGGAAGGCTCGGTCAACGCCTCGAAGAACGGCCCGATCCCACCGTACTCAAAGGCGATTATCCTCGGACAGGCCCACGCCCCCGATTTGATACGGTCGAGCGTTTGGGAGAGCGCCTCCCAGTCGCGCGGGGTCATCGGCAGGTGGTCGATCTCGCGTCCGGACAGCTCGTCGATTCTGGCTTGGGGCGCGTTCTCTTTCTCGAGCCGTTCGACCCACCGAGCGTCGAATCGCTGGATCCCGGTTATGTGAATCTCGCGGATCCGGTGCACCGGCAGCGCGTCCAGATAGGCCCACGGGTCCCACCCCAGGTCGCGGGCCGCTAACCTCGCGTGGGAGAGATCGAGCAGCAGCCCGCATCCGGTCGTCTCGACGACGCGGGTGATGACCTCGGGCAGCACCGCTGCACGGACGTGCATCCCGTAGTACTCAAAGATATTCTCGGCGACCACGCGATCCGGTCCGAATTTCGCCACCACCGCGTCGATATCCCGGATTGCGGCATCCGCAATCTGTTCAACGTGTGTGGGCTCGGTGGAGCCCGGTGGGATATCCGGATGATCTCCGGGGTTGGGGCCCAGGTGTACGCTGATCCAGGGCGTGTCGGTCTCATCCATAAGCCCCTTGAAATGATCCCAATCCGGCGGCTCTTTCGTCTCGCTGTTGACCGGTGATCCCAGCCCGGGCCCGGCCCGGAGCGGGAAATGGACGTAGACCGGATTTTCAGTTCTCGCTTTCCGGATCACGTCAGGCCACGCAGGACATTTGAACCGATCCACCTGGATACGACCCTGGCGCAGGAGCGAGGCCGCGGCTGCGGAGTAGTTGACGGCGTAGTCAATCATGGAAGTTGGTCGATGACAGTGACGCCGGTAAGGGCAAAGTCGGTCATAGACGGCAGCGCATCCACGGCGTCTTCCAGCGCCACGGTCTGCCCGATGAGCCGCTGGGGTTGGAGCGTGCCGGAGAGGATCATCTGCAGCATCGACGGATACTGGTGGGCCTGCATCCCATGGCTCCCCAGGATCTCAAGCTCCTTGGCGATCACCAGGTTCATCGGCACCAGGGTATCCTTGTAATCGGCGACCATCAGCCCGACCTGCACGTGACGTCCGCGCTTGCGGAGGCCGAGGATGGAGTTGCGGCAGGTCTGGGCACTTCCCAGCGCATCGATCGAGACGTGCGCGCCGCCGCTGGTGAGATCCTGGATGGCCTCAACGAGACGGGGCTCCTCCTTGGCGTTGAGTGTATGGCTGGCACCCAGGGTTTCAGCCAGGGCCAAGGCTTCGGGTTTGATGTCGACCCCGATGACCTGTGCGCCCATTGCCGAGGCGATCATCACCGCAGAAAGGCCGACGCCGCCGCAGCCGTGGATCACGACCCACTCCCCCGGCGTCGTCCGCCCTTGGGCGACGACTGCCCGGAACGAGGTGATGAAGCGGCAGCCCAAGCTGGCGGCCTCGACAAATCCCAGGCCCTCCGGGAGCGCTACGAGGTTGACGTCAGCGTATCGGAGGGCGACGTATTCCGCGAAGGATCCCCAAGCGGTGAACCCGGGTTGGAAGTAGTTGTCGCAGATGTGTTGATTGCCGGAGAGGCACTGCGGGCAGTGTCCGCATCCGACGGCAAACGGCACGGTCACGCGGTCGCCGGGCTTCCAGCGTTTGACCTCGGAGCCCACGGCCTCAATCACGCCTGCCAACTCGTGGCCCGGCACGTGCGGAAGCTGGATATCCGGATCGTGGCCCATCCATCCGTGCCAATCGCTGCGACAGATGCCGGTTGCCTCGACCCGCACGACCGCGCCGTCCGGACTCGGCGTCGGGTCGGGAACGTTCTGAATCTGTAAAGGTTCTCGAAATGCCTCAAAAACAATTGCTTTCATCGGGTATGTATCCTTGTTGAAGGCCTTATTCTCACGAATAGGGCGTCGGGTCTCTAGAGCCGCTGCAGGGTTAAACCGCCATCGACCATAACCACCTGTCCGGTGGAGTAGGCGAAATCGCCCCTCACCAGGGCCGCCACGGCCCTGCCGATGTCGTCGGGATACCCCCAACGTTTCTGCAGGGTCAGGCCCTCCGCGATGAGTTTATCGTACTTATCCTGGACGGTTTTGGTCATATCGGTCTTGATCACGCCGGGCCGGATCTCGAAAACCGGGATGTCGAACTCGCCCAGCCGCGTGGCCCAGAGTTGGGTCGCCATACTCACGCCCGCCTTAGAGAGACAGTACTCGCCTCGGCTGGGAGAGGCGACCGTGGCGGAGATCGAGGAGATGTTGACGATTGTGCCCTCGAACTCAGGGTCCGCTTCCTGCTGCTCGATCATCCAGTTGGCGACCGCCTGCGTGAGGAAGTAGGGGCCCTTGAGGTTGATGGTCATCACCCAGTCGTAGCTCTCCTCGGTCGCCTCGAGAATGTCGGCCCTTACCTTCGGGGCGACGCCGGCGTTGTTCACCAGGATGTTGAGCTTGCCGAAACGCTCTCTTATCTCGTTGAGGGTGCGCTGACGGGCCTCCGGGTCGGTGACGTCCGCCCGGCAGTAAAGCACCTCGGCGCCCTGATTCCGCAGCTCCCCAAGTGCGGACATGACCCCCTCTTCGGGCTGAATGTCCATCACGACGAGGTCGCAGTCTTCGGCAGCCAACGCCATGGCGATGCCCAGGCCGATCCCCTGGCCCGCGCCGGTGATGAGTGCCACTTTTTTGTCATTTGTCTTTTGCATTTGATGCCTCTTTTCTATAACTGAACTCGGTAAGGTCCGGGCCTGGCTTATCATCAAACGTCCGGGGTCAACACCTTCACGTCGTAGGCGTCCAGGGCGACCGGTCCGCTGAGTTTCGTGCCGGTGAGGAGGTTGGTGTAGGCGGTGCTCTCCAAATCGACGGTTGCCGGTGCGTTATTGAAGTTCATCAAGAAGATGAAGTCCCGATTTCCATCGGTGCGCAGCTGCGCGGTGACCCCGTGAGGGAGATTGGCGTCAAGTGCCCGCTTGAGGCGCAGGTCCGCGTTCAACGCCCCGTAGAAGTCGCGCAGGAAGGCATCGTCGTTGTTCGACGTGATGGTATAGGCCCGCCCACTTCCGTACGTATTGACCGTGAGCGCGGGGCGTCCGGCGTAGAAATCCTCCCCATATCTTGCCAGGACCTGGGCGCCCTCACTGTGGATCAGGTCGCAGTAGTCGCGGGCCTCATAGGGGCCATTCAATCCGAGGGCGTTGCCCGGTTCGGGCACCACGCAGTTGCGGTCGTCCTCGTACAGGGCGTCGATCTCCTCGGCCCAGATGCCCATCACCTGGCGCAGGGCGCCGCCGGGGAACCCGCCCTGGAACACGAGGTCGTTCTCGTCGACGATCCCGCTCCAATAGGTGGTCACGAGGGTGCCTCCGTTCTCGACAAACGCTGCGATGCGCGTGTCGACGCTCGGACGGAGCATATAGAGCATCGGCGCGATAAGCAGCGTGTACTGCGAGAAGTCCTGGTCCATATCGATTACGTCGACGGGGATGCCCCGCTGCCAAAAGGCGCGGTAGTGGCGCTTGCATACGTCGAGGTATCCTTTGTCCCCGCGGCGCGGCCCCTGGGCATCGGTCAGGGCCCAGTTGTTCTCCCAATCGTAGATAATGGCGACGTCGGGCCGAACCGTGGTGCCGACGACGTCATCAAGCTTCTCCAGCTTCTTGCCCAGATCCGCGACGTCATGGAAGACCCGGGTGTTCTCGTGACCGACGTGGTCGACGACGGCGCCGTGGAACTTCTCCGCCGACCCGCGGCTCTTGCGCCATTGGAAGTACTGGACCGTGTCCGAGCCGTGGGCGACCGCCTGGAGTGAGGAGAGGGCGTGCATGCCGGGGCGCTTGCGCTTGCCGGCGGGCATCCAGTTGGTCGCGCTGGGGACGCTCTCCATCAGCATGAAAGGCTTGCCCCCTTTGAGGCAGCGGTTGATATCGTGGATGAAGCCGACGTCGGATGCGAGCTCGATGTCATCGTCCTTGTGCCATATAGGATAGCTGTCCCAGGAGATCACGTCGAGGTGAGGTGCCATCTTCCAGTAATTCAGCCCCGGGAAGGTGCCCATAAAGTTCGTGGTCACCGGAATCTCCGGGGTGTATTCACGCAGCGGTGCGATCTCGTTGAGCATAAAATCGATGGTCTGGTCGGTGGTGAAGCGCTTCCAATCGAGGTTAAGTCCATGAACCGCCGTCTCTCCAATGGGACTCGGAGGCTCGATCTGCGACCAATCGGTGTAGGTGTGGCTCCAGAACGCCGTCCACCAGGTTTGATTGAGCACGTCCAGCGTGCCGTATTTTTCCTTCAGCCACGCAATGAACGCCGCACGGCAGAGCTCGCAGTGGCACTCACCACTGTACTCGTTGGAGATGTGCCAGGCGAGCAGGGCCGGATGGTCCTGGTAGCGTTCGGCCAATCGGGTGTTGATGCGTTGGGTCTTCTCGCGGTAAATCGGGGAGGTCATACAGTGGTTATGCCGACGCCCATGCAGGTTTCTCTTGCGGTCCGGGCGAACGCGCAGTACCTCCGGATATTTGAAGGAGAGCCAGGCGGGACGGGCGCCGCTGGGTGTCGCCAGGACGGCGGCCCCGTCGTTGTCGGCGAGGAGGTCCATCACCCGGTCCAGCCACTCAAAGTCAAATTGGCCCTCCTCGGGTTCGAGCCGGGCCCAGGCGAAGATGCCCACGGACATCGTGTTGCAATGCGCGAGTTTCATCAGGCGCATATCCTCTTCCCAGATCTCCTCGGGCCATTGATCCGGATTGTAATCACCGCCGTGGAGCATATGGGGAAATGCCGAATTGATCGGTGGGTATTTCTTGGTCATAGACTCTTATCTCCTGTAGATTCACGTGACGTAGGGTGTCGCATTACCAATTCTGCTCACTCGGGTCGCTCAAGTCAGTCCTTGATACTCGAACCCATCGAAGTCCGCCGTGTTGTCGCTGGGTTGACCGTTGTTGGAGGCGTACATCTTATCGCCCTGACCATCGACGAGCGTGTTGGTGATATAGAAAGTGCCGGCGAGGACGACGTCGCAGAAATAATATGAATTTGAAGTCTCATCGTTGGCTATTCTACTCCGATTTAGGAGCAGAGCAAACGGGCGCAGCCGCTCCGGGGCTTCATCCTTTTTGACCCTTGGGAGCACGAAGGATAGGCCCCCAGACCGGGTGATAAAAGCGATATCCCCGGCACTATCCGATCCGGGGATATCGTTGGCTGCGACTTGTGGGTCAGAAGGTCTTCGGTTACTTGCCCATCGCTTTCAACGCCTGCAGACAGCGGTCGACGCACTCCAGCGGTGGATAGGCGTAGCTCTCCTGCTCGACAATGTACCATTCTGTCTCGTCCTGGCTCTCGACTACCTCAAAGACCCCTTGCCAGTCCACGTCGCCCTCTCCGATGAGCGCGGTCTCGTTGGTTGCGGAGTATTCCTTAAGGTGGACGGTCTTCGCGCGCCCCGGGTAGCGTTCCAGGATCGCGACCGGATCGCCGCCACCGTGGAGCGCGTTGCCTGTGTCGATCTGCATCACGACTTCGGGTTGGGTGCTGCTGAAGAAGAGATCCCAGGGCACCACACCCTCCATCGGTTCAAACTCGATGAAATGGTTGTGGTAGCCGGTCATCATCCCTTCGGGGTCGAGGGCATCGGCGATTTCGTTGAAGAGGTCGGCGGTGCGGAGCCATGCTTCCTTGGAGTTTCGGCGCCTCTCGGGAAGGCCCGGTACGATCAGGTACTTATTGCCCAGGGTGCGGTTGAAGGCGACAGTACGCTGGAGCTCGTCGCCCAGCAAGGTATCCAGGGCTGTATGGCATCCTGCGGCCTTCAGCCCAAGATCGTCCAGCATCGTGCGAATCTCTTTCGCCTCGTAGCCGTAGTACCCAGCGAAATCGACGCCCTCATATCCCATCTCGGCGACGGCCTTCAGCGTTCCGGGGAAATCCTCTTCGCAGTTATCCCGGATAGAATACAATTGCAGCGCGATCGGAATGCGTGACATACAT
>CAYMAQ010000144.1:0-9999 GCA_964388385.1 uncultured Anaerolineales bacterium
CCTACAAAGAGATTGTACGGATGTTCTATCGGTTGTCAACTGGTAGATGAGTCTATTGGGATTTCCTCATCATACCTGAAAGACTCGAGTTGGTGTTTGCCTTGCCTCTCAAGATGGGTACACTGTTAGCATATGAGATGCCTGAGAAACGGCGTGGTGATCGGTTTTGCCTGAACGGACGGGCGGTTTAATCCCATCCGAAAATTGAGGAGGCACACTGACCGTCGTATGAATGCACGCGCAACGTACCGCAACGATCGCCCGTACGGCTTCTGCCCCGGCTGCAGCCACCGCCTGATTCTCGATGCGCTGGATCGGGTCTTGGTCAAGCTGCAGTGGGCGCCCGAAGAGACTGTCATTGTCAGCGACATCGGATGCGTCGGGCTCTCGGATCAGTACTTCGTCACCAGCGCTTTCCACGGGCTCCACGGACGAAGCCTCACCTACGCCACCGGGATCAAGCTCGCGCGCCCCGACCTGCACGTCATGGCGCTCATCGGGGACGGCGGGTGCGGGATTGGGGGTACCCACCTGATCAGCGCCGCGCGTCGCAATATCGGCGTGGCGACTTTGGTCTTCAATAATCTCAACTTTGGGATGACCGGCGGTGAACACAGCGTGACGACGCCGCCCAATGCAATCACGGTAACGACCCCCTGTGGGAACGTGGAACGTCCCCTGGATATCGCGCAGACCGTGGCGATCAACGGGGCGACTTACGTGTGGCGCGGTACGGCCTTCGATCCGGCTCTCGATGCCCGGATCGAGAGCGCGCTGACCCACGAGGGCTTTGCCCTGTTGGACATCTGGGAGCTCTGCGTGGCCCATTATGCCGCTGTCAATCAGAGCAGCCCCAAGCATCTGGAGGCCACGATGGCGTCCCTCGGTTTCGAACAGGGCCTGCTCAAGCGGTCTGTCCGGCCCGAGTACACGCGAGCGCTCCGAGACGCCGGGTCGGCCTCCCCCGATCGAGTCCCGATACGCGGGAAGCCGTTGCCGGTCTGCTATGAGGCTTCGCTCGATCACCGCCTGTCGATGGTCATCGCCGGCTCGGCGGGAGCCCACGTCCGCACCGCAGGTCGCATCGTGGGGGCCGCCGGCACGATGGCCGGACTCTGGGTCACCCAGCGGGACGATTATCCGGTGACCGTCCGGCGGGGGCACAGCGTGAGCGAGCTCATTCTGAGCCCCCATCCGGTTCACTATCCGGGCGTTGACTGCCCCGGGGTGCTCTTTCTTCTCTCCCCCGAGGGGCGTGCGAAAGCCGGTCGTTACCTCTCACGCCTGACCCCGTCGTGTCATCTCTTCGTCGTTCCGGAATGTGCGGACGTCAAGGCTGGGGGCATCGACGTTCCCATCGATCCCGTGGTGCTGGAACCGGCGTGGTTTGAGGGCGTGAGCCGGGGGAGTCTGACGCTGGCCCGGGTTGCGGCTGGGCTCGGTATGCTGGCGTACGTGCCCGCTGATGCGCTGATGGACGCCGCGGAACGGATCAGTCCGCGGTATGCGGCATCCAACCGCCGCGCGATCGAGGTGGGCCTCCGTGCGGCAGGGGCGGCTTGAGCGTGTTTTGCTTGGGCCTGAGATGGATCGTTAGGATGGACTCGCCGGCTGAGTCAACGTCAAGGAGGTGCGAGATGCATAGGTACGCACGGTTTTTGCGTTCGCATAGGCGCATAGGCGCCCTGGCCCTTGCACTCTTGGCTATCGTTGTCGTCCATGGGGACGCCCGCGCCGACGCCGTCCCGTCCGACCCCCTGCCGCCGGGTACCTCCGCCGGACTGTGCTCGGATTGGGTCCAGGTCAACGCGGACGCGTTCGGCATGGGGACCGGTGCGGATGGGAGCTATGCTTCGGAGGAGGGGTTCGAGGTCGCGGTCTACGATGGGCAGCTCTACCTGGGCATGGAGGCGGATAACAGTTGGGGCGCTCGAATCTGGCGCACCCGCTCGGGGGTCAACATCGCCCATGACCAGAGCGATTGGGAGGAGGTCGCGGCTGTCGATGGGGAGCCCTTCGGCGACTTCGCCACCCAGGACGGCCTCTATCGTAACGACCACATTGATAGCCTCATCGGGTTTCGGGGTGCGCTCTACGCGAGCACGGCCAACGGCGGGGCAACGACCCAGGGCACGATGATCTATAGCAGCACGACCGGCGCACCGGGCACCTGGACGCCGGTGATGGATCCCGGCTTCGGTGACGTCAACAACGTCAACTTCAAGGATATGCAGATTTTGGACGGTTGGCTCTGCGGTGGGACGCAGAATTGGCTCACCGGCGCTGAGGTCTGGTGCACGCAGGACGGCGCGACGTGGATCCGCAAGAACGAGCCGGGCTTCGGCATCCCCGGATTGAGCGAGATATGGTCCGGGCACGTTTATAAGGGGGCGATCTACTTCGGTGCCCAGCAAAAGGACGATGACCGGACCTCCGCGTGGCATGATGATACCGGACGCCTCTTCCGTGCAACCTCGATGGACCCTGCACAACCCGAGTGGACGCCGGTCTTTACGGGTCCGGTCGGATCTTACCGGATCGATGTGTTGGGGGATTTAGGCGGGTATCTCTACATCTCGCACCGCGATCCCGAACGGGGGATCGTGATTCTTCGCAGTGCCAGCGGTGACGCCGGATCCTGGCAGGGGGTCAACGTGCCGGGTATGGACGGCAACAAGGAGACCATGGGCACGATTGTCGATGGGGCGACGCCGTATAACGGGGCCCTCTACGTGGCGGTCGCAAATCTGATGTCGGGCGCCGAGGTCTGGCGCACGACGGGCCGTCTGGACGCCGAGGGCCGGGTCGATTGGGCGCCGGTCGGTGGGTCGGGCCTGGACAACGGGGCCAATGCCTATGCCGAACTGGTAGTCTACAAGGGATATCTCTACGCGTGGACTTCCAATTACGCCACCGGACAGCAGGTGCTGCGCACCGCCTGCCCGATCGTAGAGGAGAGGGAGATCGCGGGGACGGGGGTGTATGATTTCGCCGGGGTGGGGGCGACGATCACCTTCACGATGGGGGCGCCGGAGACGGTGACCGTGCGTGTTCTGCCCGGAGCGTTTCCCACGCTGCAGCGGGACGGCCTTCCCGTCGCTCGGACCCTCTTTATTGAGGCCGCACCGGACGGTTCGGAATTTCGGGCGGATCTGCAGCTCACTTTTCAGCCCTCGGAGTTGATGGCGTCGGACATTTCGGTCGACGAACCTTATCTGATGCGGTGGACCGGACGTGGATGGGTGGATTGTGAGGATCATGGTCGTTACGATGCGGCCAACTACGCGGTCACCTGCTTGGGGGTCGAGCATTTCTCGCCGTGGGTTATCGCGGGGATTGGTGGAATTCCCAACCGCGTCGGTCCCCTGCGTCTGGTCGGCTCCGGTTCCGGCGAGCTCTGGCTTGTTTTTTCGTTCGGGTGGATGGCATGCCTTGGGTCCGCGGTGGCGTTGCGCGGAAAGGATCCCGGCGCAGGGTAAGGACGCTCCGACCGATGGGGTGGAGTCGTGGGTGTCTCTTCCTTAATTTGACAAAAAGTCCATAGTGTTTAAGATTGTTGCTTGGCTGGAGTTCGATAGGGTATCAACCAGAGCGAAGTTCATCGCCGGCGGTATCGCGGTCAGCTTTGCTTTTTTGCTGTAAACCCAGGTAGACGTTATGGGGGAGGGAGAATTTATGATCGATGTTGTGGATCTGAAAAAATCTTACGGCCCCATTCGAGCGCTGCGCGGCATCTCGTTTCATATCGCGCCGGGCGAGATTGTGGGCTTGCTGGGGCCCAACGGGGCCGGAAAAACAACCTTTCTTAAGATCCTCACCGGATATTTGCAGCCTGACGAGGGCGCGGTGCGGGTCGACAATCTTGATGTGTTGGAGCGCACCCGGGACGTACAAGCCCAGATCGGGTATCTACCCGAGACGGCCCCGCTCTACCCGGAGCTGTCGGTCCAGGAGTACCTCCAGATGATGGCCAACATGCGGCGGATCCCGGAGGACGCGCAGATCGTGCGCATCTCCGAGGCGGTCTATGCGACGGGCCTGGCGGATCATATGACGCGCCCCATCGGGGAGCTCAGCAAGGGGTTCCGCCAGCGGGTGGGGCTGGCCCAGGCGATCCTGCACAGGCCCAAGTTGCTGATCCTCGACGAGCCGACGGTGGGACTCGACCCCACGCAGATTGTCGAGATCCGGCATCTGATCCGCCGGTTGGCGGAGGACAGCACGGTTCTCTTCTCGACCCACATTCTCTCTGAGGTCGAGGCGCTCTGCGATCGGGCTATTATCCTGATCAACGGTGAGGTACGCGCGGATGCCCGCCTCTCGGAGCTGGCACGGACCTCGGACGCAGTGTTGGTGCTTGAGGAGGGGCAAGCCCGGATCGGGGACGCGCTGGCGTCCCTGCCGATGGCCCGTGAGGTGGAGCCGATGACGAGTGTGGACGGCTATCCCGCCTATCGTGTCCTGGGTAAGCCGGGGGCGGGGGACAACCTGGGGCCGGCGATTTACGCCCTGGCGCGCGATAACGGATGGCCCCTGCGCGAGCTGCGCCGGGATGTGCGGACGTTGGAGACGGTCTTTAATGAGTTAGCATCGGCGGCGGAGGTCGTGGAGGTCGAGGAGGAGGCGGTTGCCGAGGTTCCATCGGCTGAGCGGGCGGACGCGCCGGTGCCTGAGGCGGAGGTGGCAGAGTGAATCTCAAAGCGTGGATGAAACAGACGCTGACCATCACCCGCAAGGAATTGCGCGGCTATTTCGGCTCGCCTATGGCGCTGATCTTCATCGGTGCGTTCCTGGCGGCGACGCTCTTTTCGTTTTTCTGGGTGGACACGTTCTTTGCCCGGGGGATCGCGGACGTGCGTCCCCTCTTCAATTGGATGCCGGTCCTGTTGATCTTCCTCGTGGCTGCGCTCTCGATGCGGCAGTGGAGTGAGGAGCAGCGCTCCGGTACGCTGGAGATCTTGCTGACGTTGCCGGTATCCACCGCGCAGTTGGTGATCGGCAAATTCCTGGCGATCGTGGCCCTGGTCGTCATCGCCTTGGCGCTCACCCTTTCCGTGCCCGTGACGGTCTCTCTGTTGGGCAATTTGGATTGGGGGCCGGTATGGGGCGGATATCTCGCCTCGGTGCTGCTGGCGGGGATGTATGCGGCGATCGGCCTGTTGATGTCCTCGCGGACAGACAACCAGATCGTCGCCTTGATCTCCACGGTTCTCGTCTGCGGCGTGCTTTATCTTATCGGATCGCCCGGCGTGACCGATTTTGTGGGGCAGGGGCTCGGCGAGGTATTTCGAGCCGTTGGCGCCGGCAGCCGGTTTGAGTCCATCGAGCGGGGGGTCGTCGACCTGCGCGACCTGGTCTATTACGGCTCGATGGCGGGGCTCTTCCTGACCCTGAACGTCCTCTCTATCCGCGCCAAGGGGTGGAGTGAGGGCGAACGGACGCGCCCGAAGCGCGTGGCGGTGGCGCTGACCTCGGGGTTGATGGCGCTGAACCTGATTGTCGTCAACGTCTGGATGTTCCCGCTGCGCCGTCTGCGCGTCGATATGACCGAGTATCAGAAGTATACGCTCTCTGAGACGACGCAGGACCTCCTCCGGGATCTGCAGGAACCGCTGTTGATCCGCGGCTACTTCAGCGAGAAGACGCATCCGCTGTTAGCGCCCCTGGTTCCTGAGGTGCGCGATATGCTCAACGAATACCAGGTGATGGCGGGGGGCACCGTGCGCCTCGAGATCATCGACCCGGCGAAGCAGCCCGACAAAGAGGCCGAGGCCAATCAGGTCTATGGCATCCGCCCTACGCCCTTCCAGGTGACCGGGCGGTACGAGGCTTCCGTGATCAACAGCTATTTTGACATCCTCGTCCAATACGGCGATCAGAGCGAGACGCTGACGTTTAACGACCTGATCGAGGTGGAGCAGAACCGGGACGGGACCCTGGACGTGCGGCTCCGTAATCTGGAATACGATCTGACGAGCACGATCAAGAAGGTCGTCTACGGGTTCCAGAGCGTCGACGCGATTTTGGCATCGTTGGAGGAGCCGGTCCGGATGAAGGTCTTTATCACGCCTGAGACCCTCCCGCCGGAACTCGCCGACGTGCCCGGAACCTTCCGCACGGTGCTGTCCGAGACCGAGCAGGCGGCGGGCGGCAAGTTTACCTTTGAGTTTATCGATCCGGACGACCCTAACAGCGGCGTCACCCGGGCGGAGCTGCAGGAGCAGTATAACCTGCAGCCGCTGATGACTTCCTTTTTTTCCGGCGAGACCTACTACCTTTATATGGTGATGGAAGCGGGGGATCAGGCGCAGGTCGTCTACCCGTCGGGACAGTTGAGCGAAGCCGACGTGCGCAGCGCGTTGGAGTCGGCGCTCAAGCGCCTGTCGCCGGGCTTCTTGCAGGTGGTGGGGCTGTGGACGCCCCCCTCGACCCCGACCCAGGATATGTTCGGTCAGGCGCAGCAGCCGCTCTCTTCGTGGCAGCAGGTGCGCGAGATTCTGCAGCAGGAGTACGAGGTCCGGACGGTCGATTTGAGCACCGGGTCGGTGGCACCCGACGTCGACGTGCTGGTGGTGATCGGCCCTCAGGGATTGGACGATAAAGCCCGGTATGCGATCGATCAGTACCTGATGCGCGGGGGCGCCGTGATCCTGGCGGCGGGCACCACGGGCATCATGGCCGCGCCCACCGGCGGCGGCCTGGCGGCCCAACCGGTTACGGAGGGTGTGGGCGAGATGCTGGCTCACTACGGCATCGTGGTGGAGGATGCGCTGGTGTTGGACCCCCAGAATGAGCCTTTTCCGGTGCCTGTGACGCGCCAGGTCGGCGATTTCCAGGTGCAGGAGGTCCAGGCGCTGGACTACCCGTTCTTCATCGATATTCGGGCGGATGGGATGGCGAAGGATCATCCGATTGTCAGCAATCTGCCGGCGATCACGCTCAACTGGGCCTCCCCGATCGAGGTGGACGCCGCCAAGAACGCGGAGCGTGAGGTGGACGTGCTCTTGCACTCCTCGGACGGGTCGTGGATTCAGGAGAGCGACAACATCCAACCCGATTTCAACACGTATCCCCAGTTGGGCTTCGCCCAACTGACGGAGTCGCGGCCCTATACACTGGCGGTCTCGGTGCGCGGTTCGTTCTCGAGCTTCTTTGCGGACACGCCGTCGCCGCTGGCGGCCCAGGAGGAGGGACCTCCAGACGCGGAGGCGCCCGCCGTTGAGCCGACGCCCCAGGCGGCAGTCGGGACGATCGAGGTCTCCCCTGAGACCTCACGGCTGGTCGTCATCAGCAGCTTTGAGTTTGTCGATGACATCGTGCTCGAGCTGTCCCGCACGTTGGGCGGCGACCGCTACCTCAACAACCTGAACCTGGTCCAGAACGCCGTGGCGTGGGCGGTCGAAGACCTGGATCTGCTCAATATCAGCGCCCGGGGCTCTGCGTCCCGCGTGCTCATCGCGCTCTCAGAGGGCGAGCGGTCCTTCTGGGAAGTCGGTAACTATGTCTTTGCCCTGCTTTCCCTGTTGGCTGTCGCGGCGGTCACCCGCGTGCGGCACCGGAATGAGAGGAGATTCCCGCTCCTACCCCGGGACGAGGTCGACCCCCGATATGCACAGTTGGGCTTGGGGAGCCGGGGTCCCGGCAGTACGAGGCGATCAGCCGATAAGGAGGTGACATCGTGAAACGTCAACATCAGATCCTTGCCGGTGTTTTACTTGTCCAGATTTTGATCAGTGTGCTGGTCTTTTGGCCGAAACCGGCGGCGACCGGGACGGGGGAGGGGGTCTTCCCTGAGGTTTCGGCGGATGATATCGTTGCATTGAGAATCACGGACGACACCGGTGACGAGATTGTGCTTCGGAAGACGGAAGAGGGGTGGGTGCTGCCCGAGGCCGGAGACTATCCGGCCCAGGAGGGCGCGATCGCCCAGGTGCTGGAGAAGATTGTGGCCCTGGAGACCGGTTCGCTGGTCACCCGGTCCGACACCAGTCACAAGCAGTTACAGGTTGCGGAGGACGACTTTGTCCGCCGGGTCCTTTTTGAGACGGCCGACGGCGAGACCCATACGTTCTATCTGGGGTCCGCACCCCGGTACACGGCGACGCATTTCCGTGTGGCGGGTGACGCGGAGACCTATTTGACGACTGAAGTGTCGACCTGGGAGCTCAACGTCCAGCCCAACCCATGGGTCGACACGGCGTATGTGCAGATCGATCCGGAGACCGTGAACGCGATCGTGCTCGAGAACAGCCAGGGTACTTTCACCCTGGTGCGTGACGAGGCTGGGGAAAGCTGGATCCTCGCCGATCTGGCGGCGGATGAGCAGGTCGCGGCAAGCGCCACGAACGCCGTGTTTCGCAACGCGACGAATATGACTTTGAGCGCGCCGCTGGGCACGGAGCCGAAGCCGGCGTACGGGCTGGACGATCCGAACGCGGTCGTATTGATCGAGACCGCATCGGGGACCCAGACGCTGGTCGTGGGCGCCCAGGATGAGGAGAGCGGCGGCTACGTCGTCAAATACTCCGAGTCTCCTTACTACGTCCGGGTCGCAGAATACACGGTCACGGCGATGGTGGATAACGCCCGTGAGGATTTCATCCAGGAATCCCAACCCGAAGCGACCCCGGAGGTCGTGGAGCCGTAATCGGGAGTTTGCATGCTCTGTCAGACGCAACGCCCCCGCCAAACTGGCGGGGGCGTTAATCGTTTTACATCCAATCGGGCCGCGACCCCTCCTCGTCCTCCAGTTCGACCCGTCCGTAGGTGCGGGTCATCGCCTGCAGGTCGCGCCATCGGTTCCGATCAATCTGTGACGTTTGGAACCGCCACGTCCAGTTGCCGCCCAACTTACCGGGTGTGTTCATCCGCGCCTCACTGTCCAATCCCAACACATCCTGCATCGGGATCACCGCCACGTCCGAGACCGAGCGGTGCGCCGCCCGGATCAGGGCCCAGTGGATCGGCTCGTCGATCGGCCCCAGGTAGCGGTGGAGGTTCCGCAGTTCTTCCTCCTCCCGTTTCTCATACCAACCCACCGTCGTGTCGTTATCGTGGGTGCCGGTGTAGATGACCGAGTTCTTCGACAGATTGTGGGGCAGGTAGGGATTCCCGGCGTCGCTGGCGAACGCAAACTGCAGGATGTTCATACCCGGGAACCGGAACTGCTCGCGCAGTTCCTCCACGTCAGGGGTGATGTGGCCTAGATCCTCCGCGATGATGGGAAGCTCGCCCAGGGCGTCCCGCAGGGCCTGGAAAAACGGCGCGCCCGGCCCGTCCACCCACTCACCGTTGACGGCGGTGGGTTCGCCTGCTGGGATCTCCCAGTAGGCGGCAAAGCCGCGGAAGTGATCCAACCGGATGATGTCCACCTTCTCCAGGGTCATCTCCACGCGCTGAATCCACCAGGCATACTCCTGCTCGGCGAGCTTCTCCCACCGGTAGAGGGGGTTGCCCCAGAGCTGCCCGGTGGGGCTGAAGTAGTCCGGCGGGACCCCGGCGACCTTGGTGGGTTGCCGATCCTCGTCCAAATAGAAGAGTTCTGGATTGGCCCAGACGTCGACGCTGTCATAGGCGACGAAGATGGGGATATCCCCAATGACCTGGATGCCGCGCGCGTTGGTGTACGTCTTGAGCGTCTGCCACTGTTTGAAGAACTGGTACTGGAGATAGCGGTGGAGGAAGACCTCCTCGTCCAACCGCTCGCGCCACGTCCGCAGGGCCTCGGGCTCCCGGGTGACCAGCGCCTCCTCCCACGTGTCCCAGGGTCTTCCGTCGTGCGCGTCCTTGAGGGCCATAAAGAGGGCGAAGTCTTCGAGCCAGTCCGCGTTATCCTCGCAGAACGCATCGAACGCGTCGCGGCGCTCCCCGCTCGCCTGCTCGCGGAAGGTGCGGGCCGCCCGGCGCAGGATCGCATTCTTGTAGGAGATCACCGCGCCGAAGTCGACGTGGTCGGCGGGGAAGTCCGGCGCGTTCGCCAGCGCCTCCTCCGGGATGTCA
>CAYMAQ010000145.1:0-9965 GCA_964388385.1 uncultured Anaerolineales bacterium
AGTAGGCTATAGAGAAGTGACAATCTGAACGCCGCTGGAGGTACCAAGTCGTGTCGCGCCGGCCCGCAGCATCTGAAGCGCCTGCTTCAGCGTGCGTATGCCGCCGGCTGCCTTAACACCCAGTGCCGAACCCACAACGGCCTTCATTAACCTAACGTCCGCGACCGTAGCCCCGTTCTTACCAAAGCCGGTCGACGTTTTCACGAAATCCACGCCGGCCTCCAAAGCCAACTCGCACGCCAGTCGTTTTGACGAATCGGTCAGATAACACGTTTCCAGGATCACTTTACTGACGACCCCATGCGACCGGCAGAGGTCTGCCAGCGCCCGGAACTCGGAGCGTACAGTTTCAGTCGCCCCTGCCTGCAGCGCCCTCAAGTTCATCACCATATCGATCTCAAGCGCGCCTCTCTGAATCGCGTCTTCAGCCTCGTAGATCTTCGTGAGCGTCGTGTTCTGTCCAAGGGGAAACCCAACAGCGGCCCCCACCTTGACCCGCGAACCGTCAAGCAGCTCAACGCAGCGGAGGACCTCTGCTGGATTGACGGCTACGGTGAGAAATCTATGGGCGCGTGCTTCCTCACACAATTTCTCAACGTCCTCCGGCTTGCCATAAGGCTTGAGAAACGTATGATCGATAAGGGCTGCAAGTTCGTCTGCCGTGGGGTGCTCGGGGTCTATCATACGCTCACATCTCCTCCGAATTGAGTTCAGTTGAGAATGGTAAATCGTTGCCCGTCGTACGCGACGGATAAGGGACTCGAGATTTTTGCAGGATCCAAACCGATAAGGGCCAACGGGTTATCGAAGCCCACGCTCCACAGAGCTTCCTGACTCAGAATGTCAAGCGAGGCAAGATGGTTGATACAGTCTAGCATCGTCGCCGTTGAACCAACCAGGCAGGCTTTCTTCGGATTATAAAGTCTTCCTGAGGGCTCCAAAATTGCTTCATTGCCAAGAACACGGTAGCGACCGGGTGGCATCCCCGCGATGGGAGAAGCATCGCTCACGACGATCAACCGTTCAGGCCCGATTGCCCGGACCAACGTCTTCAAAATCGCATAAGGTAGATGATGCCCGTCGGTGATCAATAAAGCCGTAAAGTCATCGTGAGCCGCACCGGCCCATATCGGATTGTGATGCCGGTGAAGTTGATTGGGAAGACCATTGCCTAGATGGGTCAGAGCCGTCGCCCCAAGCGAAGCCATATGGGTCAGAGTGTCGTAATCAAAGAGCGAGTGCCCGATCGACACAGCAATCCCTCGTTCTCGGGCTGACTCCACCAACGCGTCGACCCCAGGAATTTCGGCAGCCACGGTGAGCAATCGCACGGTGCCGTCGGCCCAGTTGATCATCTCCTTGAAAAGGGAGAGGTCCGCCGGTTGCACAAAAGTAGGATCGTGCGCGCCTACAGCTCCGGGCTGATCGGATATGAAGGGCCCCTCGAGATGAATCCCAAGTAACTGATTGGAGAAGTCGTCATCACACCCTACCTGAGCGATGATGGGTAGATTGCGTCGGTAGATATCCGGGGAGCTCGTGATAAGGGTTGCCAAAAATCCTGCAGTGCCGCGTTGCTGAAGCGCCGTCGCAACCCTCTCAACGTCCGCCACCGTCAGATCCGGGCTCGAGAAATTTACGCCCATATAACCGTTCACCTGCAGATCGATAAATCCGGCGCGCTTCGTCATAGTCATCAACCTTTCTCGAGATCGAACCAAGGATCTGCTAAGGATTGGCTATCAAATAACTTCCGCGAAATCAAGCTGAAAGCGGTGCAGAAAGCACCCCAAACGTGGAAGTTATTGAGCTTTCAGCCCTAAGTAGGTAAGCACAAGTATCTTAACCCTGCTCATAGCCCCTCTCCTCGGGGGTGGTCTCCAAAACGGATGAAAGAACTTTTGCGGAGTCACTTAGCTTGGTACCTGGAACGTATCCAGGGTCTCCTCACTGAGTTTCTGCACCGCAGGCCTATCGACGTACATATCACACTGGGGATGACGCCGTAGGATTGATGCCGGAACCTGCGGCGAGATCGGCTCCTCAAAGGTTCGCTGGACCGCTTCGGCTTTTCGAGCGTCGGGAACGGTACAGACGATGGCCTCGCTATCCATAATCTGCTGGATACTCATCGATATCGCGTGAGTCGGCACAGCATCCAACGAAGGAAACCACCCCTCCCCCAATTGTTGCTGGCGACACCGTTTACTGAGCTTGACGACGATATAAGGGCGTTTCGTGTCGAAGTCAGCGGGAGGATCGTTAAAAGCCAGATGACCATTTTCGCCGATCCCGATACAGGCAACGTCAATCGTCCGCCCACTGATGAGGGCATTGAGCCGCTCACACTCAGCGTCTGGATCTTCAGCCTCGCCGTTCACATAATGGAACGCGCCTAGGTTCCCGATCTTCTCCTCAAAACGTTCGCGCAGGTACTTGCGGAAGCTTGCAGGATGATCGGCAGATAGCCCGATATATTCATCCAGATGGAAAGCCGTGACTCTCGACCAGTCAACAGGCTGTTCAACCAGACTTGCTAACATCTCAAACTGACTCGCACCGGTAGCGAGAACCAGATTCGCTTCTCCATGTGACGCAATAGCATCGGTCAGATGACCGGCTGCACATTCAGCAGCGGCTTGCCCCATATTGATCTTCGACTCATAGATGTGAAGTTTCACAGTTCCTCCTATTTCACCCCTGGATATTACAGATTCAAACACAAATTTTCAACGCTCCTGCAATCCCTACACAAACACGATATCCGTTCAGTTATCTCTGACCGGGTCCATGAAGACCCGGTGATACGTTCTATTATAACCGTTCAAGCGAAATCTCGAAACGAGAGTGGGGAGTTGCGGTGAGATCCCAATGCGATATAATGACTGAGAAGAATCCTATCGGACTCGGGTACCATCATTTCTAATATCATATGTTTAGAGGAGGCGAAATGGCCGACGAAGAAAAAGTAGTAAACATCCTTGCCAAGGTACCGCTATTCAAGGGGCTTGGAAAGCGTCAGCTCGAAAAACTAGCACGGATTATGGTAGATCGCACCTGTGAGGAAGGCGAGGTGATCGTGCCGCAGGGCCAAACCGGCTATGGCTTCTTCATTATCGCATCGGGAGCCGCCAAAGCAGTTCGTGAACGCAGCGACGGAAGCGAAGTCGTGGTGAACACTTTTGGCCCGGGTGACTTTTTTGGGGAATTATCAATGCTAGACGACGGTCCGAGAACAGCAACTGTCGTTGCCACAGAGGAGACTCGATGCCTGGTTCTTCCACGTTGGAATTTCTTAGGTGTGCTCCGGCAGGATGGCGAGATGACCGTCTCGATTATGATTGAGCTGGCTAAGCGTTTCCGCACCGCTTTGGACACAGTATAAACGCCTTACGTGAAGAGGTTACAGATCCGGACACGAATCACTAAACGTTTCCGCAATGCCTAGGGCAACGCAGAAACGCGTTAGTGATTCATGATCCGATCCGTAAAAGGGCGCACCGCACCGATTGTAATCTACAGATCCGGACATAAAAAACTAAACTTTTCCGTGATGCCTATGGAAACACAGAAACGCTTTAGTTATTTATGATCAGATCCATAATGCGGAGGCGCCCATTTTACTTCAGAGGATTTACCGGACATCTCAATGAAATGCCCCGAATGTGATTTCATCAATAGAATAGATGCACAGTACTGCGGCATGTGCGGAAACAGACTGACCTATGCCTGCTCAGTCTGCAGCTTTCCTAACCCTCTGGGCTACCAATACTGCATTCACTGTGGTCATCGCATACCCGACTTAGCAGAACAGGCGCAGCGCCGCTACGAGCATTTGACACCAGAGCCTGATTTTCCCGTATGGCAGAGCGAGGAGACGGAGACCGAAGTTCAGGACGAGTCAGTTCGCCCCCTGGAGGGGGAACGGCGTGTCGCGACAATTATTCTTGCTGACGTGAAGGGGTCGACGGATTTGCTGGAAAAGGTAGGCAGCGAAGCCTGGGTTACAATGATGAATCAGATCTTTCAGATTCTTGAGGGAGAGATCTACCGATTCGACGGTAGGGTTGACCAATTCCGCGGGGATGGCCTGGTTGCGTTCTTTGGAACCACGACCGCCCATGAAGATGATCCAGAGAGAGCCGTACTATCAGCGCTTGCGATGCAGCGCGCGCTGAAATCCTATTCGAGCGAATTAGCGGAGAAAGCAGACATTGACCTCGCACTCAGAATTGGGGTTAATACCGGAGAGGTCATCGTCACCAGCGTTGGCGACTATAACAAATACAGTGAGGAGACCGCAATGGGAGAGGCCATTGCCATTGCCGCACGTATGGAAGAGGCCGCCGAACCCGGCACGGTTCTGGTCAGCGAGAACACGTATCGCCTTGCTGACCACAATTTTAAGTGGAAGTCCCTCGGTCAGATCAGCGTAAAAGGCATCCGCAATCCGATCGCAGTCTATCAGCCCCTTGCGCTAAAAGAGTCCTTGGATCGGCCTCAAGACTACGAGTTATCAAGTCCACTCATAGGCCGCCACGACCAGCTTCGAAGCCTTCTTGAATCCATCGAGGATCTCCAGGATGGTATGGGAGGAATTGTAACGGTCACTGGCGACCAGGGAATGGGTAAGTCTTTGTTGGTTTCCCATATGCATCGCCACATTGCCCGACAACGGGCACTCTTGGCCGAGGTTCAGACCGCAGAACCGCAGGAATCGCGTCTCGACATCGAACAGGACGCTATGGAAATACAGAAAGTCATAAGCGATGTCGAACTCCCGCTCCAGGTATTTAAAGGACGGGCACGTTCGTACGATCAATCACAACCCTATGGAATGTGGCAGGATCTGCTGCGAAATTGGCTGGGAATCCGACAGGATGAGCCTCAGGAAACCACACGCGATCGCCTGCGGAAGCAAGCTGAGGTCCTTTGGCAGGATCAAATGGTCGGGTTCTACCCACAATTGGCGACCTTTCTTCGCCTTCCGTTAGAATCCGCTTATGAAGAGCAGATTAAACATCTCGATGCGGAAGGGTTGCGCCAGCAAATTTTCGTGGCCGTGCGTAGCTGGTTGGAGGAGATAGCTCAGGACAAACAAATTATCATTAACTTCAGCGATATGCACTGGGCTGACGCGACCTCATTGGATCTTCTGAAGTACTGCCTGCCTCTTTGCGATTATCTGGACCTTATGTGGCTCCTGGTCTTCCGTCCCGATCGACTCTCTCCCACGTGGGAGTTTCACCATTACGTCGAAACCGAGTATCCTCACCGCTTGGTGCAAATCCATCTCCCCCCCCTGGATCCAGAGCTTAGTAGAACCTTTATCGATGAGATGATTGGTGCGGATGTCCTCCCTCGCGAGACACAATCCCTGATTATCGATAAAGCCGAAGGAAATCCTTATTACATCCAAGAACTCATCCGATCTCTCATCGCCGATGATGTCCTTGTCCTTCGGGAGACCCCCGATGATACAGGGGAATTGACGGAGCGCTGGCATGCGACGCAAGCGGTCACATCGATTAACCTGCCGGACAGCCTACAGAGTCTGTTGATGGCACGAATCGATCGCCTCTCATCAGATCAACAGCGAGTCCTCCAAATCGCGGCGGTGATTGGGCCGGTTTTCTGGTCCGACGTTTTGGGCGATCTGGTAAGACCCGAGATCCCAAATTTAAAATCTCAGTTGACCGCCCTCCAGCGTGGGCAATTTATCACCGAGCGAGGGCGAACCTCCAACCTGGGCATTGAATACGTCTTCAAATCCAGGTTGATCCGTGACGCGGCTTATGAAAGCTTGCTCAAACCCCAACGCAAGAGCTACCATCTCCAAATCGCTCAGTATCTTGAGGATCGGCTGCAGCAGGAGGAGACGTCTTCCCAAGCTCGAAGTGTCGCCTATGGTTCGCTAGCTCACCACTACCGGCAGGCGGGCCGTCTGGACAAAGAACTCCAATATACGCTGAAGAACGCTAAACTTGCCAAAGAATTATACGCCAACGTCGAGGCCAGCGAACTCTATACAGAAGCTCTTGCGCTGTTGGACGAAATCGCATCGGGCACCGAGGATGAATCAGAGTTAGAGAACCTTAAGACTCAAAGACTCCAGATTCTGATGGGGCGCTACAGCGTTCATCATCTATTGGGCGAGTTCAAACAGATGCGGGCTGATGCGGAGGCCCTCTTACCTCTGGCTCGGGAACTCTCTGATAATCTAAGCTGGATTATCGATGCGCTCCTCTGCCAACCCGGCGTTAGCAAATACGAACGCAAAAGGGAGGTCATGGCTGGAACCAACCTGACCAAAGAGGCGTTGGCGTTAGCCCAACAGATTGATGACAAAGAGCGGGAACTGCGAACGCTGGTTGCGATGACCCATCAGCACTTGGCACTCAGTGACCCCAACTGGCAAGAACTCGCGGAAAGAGCACTCGCCCTTGCACGTGATATGAACAACCGAAGATGCGAGACCCAGCTACTCATCGATATGGGTGGCGTCTATGCTTTCAGCGACGAGCCCGAGCGCAGTATGGAATATCTGGAAGCTGCAGCTGCATTAGCGATGAGTGAAGGGCTGGAGGACCGGCTTATTCAGATGTCCTTGCTCAATCTGCTTGGGCTGGAATATGAACGCCAGGGTGACTACTATCGGTTGCTGACCGAGTATCAGCAAGAGCGTTTACACGCCAGTCGAGAGATCGGACATCGTCCGATGGAAAGTCAAGCCCTGCAGGCCTGCGGGAGGATCGTCGGTATCTATCTCGGGGATTACGTAGCCGGACTTGGGGCGTTAGAGGATTGCCGCCGCATCCTTATGGACACCCCGGATGAATCCTATCCACTTCTTCATATCGCCCAAATCCAGATATCACAGGCGAATCATGCCGACGCAGAAGAGACACTTGAGCAAATTCAGGCCATCGGAGAACCCATTCTTGACCGTGCCAGGGGCAGCCTCCGGCTTGTGCAGGCATTGTTCCAAAATGCTCAAGGGGCCCGCGCCGCATCGAGAGGTGATCTGGATCGGGTAACGCACCACCTCAATGCATCCCTTGCACTGACTGATGAGATCGTGAACCTCGTCGAAAGCAGCCCGATGGTCTCAAAACAGTACATGATGGGAGCTATGTGCAAATCGGTCACAGCTAACTTGGGTTTAGCGCAGATGGCATCAGACCCGAACGTAAAGTCGACCTACTTGCAGCAAGCGTTAGCAGCTGCGGAACGAGCCTATGAAATCTATCAATTTTTCGGATTCTCGCAGATTGTCGAGTGTACGAGTGAAGAAGTGCTCTTCCGGCATAGTCAAGCTCTGGCAGCCAACGATCAACAGGACTTAGCGATCCGATACCTACGCCGTGCCTATGACGAAATGACACGTAAGCACTCACTTATCCCCGTGGACAGTAGCTTCCGCCGAACCTACCTGGAACAGATCCCGCTCCATCGAGAGATACGCGCAGCGTATGCCTCCCGGGTCGGTTCGATCTTGGGCAATCGTCAACAAGTCAAGAGTTCTACAGATTAGATCGATCGAGCGTATGAGTTCACGCAGCGTTAGAAAAAGCGGCGCCCTTAAAAGGGCGCCGCTTGATTGTAAACGAGCCGAAATCGAGCTGCGGCTAGCGATTGTTAATTGTAGCTTGAGCAGCCGCGAGGCGCGCGATCGGAACCCGGAAGGGCGAACAACTCACATAGTCCAACCCAGCCCGGAGACAGAATTCGATGGATTTCGGTTCACCACCGTGCTCACCGCAGATGCCGATCTCAAGTTCTGGCTTAGCGGCCCTGGCTTCCTCGACGCACATCTTGACTAACCGACCGACACCTTCCTGATCCAGCACCTGGAAAGGATTCTCGGGGAGGATGCCGCGCTCCACATAATCCAACAGGAACTTGCCCTCAGCATCGTCACGGCTGTAACCATAGGTCATCTGGGTCAGGTCGTTGGTGCCGAACGAGAAGAACTCCGCGTGCTCGGCGATCTTCGCAGCCGTCAGTGCAGCGCGGGGCACCTCAATCATCGTACCAAAGATAGCCGGGACCTCAATCCCTTCCTCCTCCATCACCGTTTCCGCCACAGCCTCGAGCTTCTGACGCTCAAGTTTGAGTTCGTTGACGTGCCCAACCAACGGAATCATAACCTCTGGATGGACATCGATGCCACGCTTCGCGCAGCGGCAGGCAGCCTGGAAGTATGCGCGGGTTTGCATCTCGGTCAACCCCTCGTACATAATGCCGGCGCGGCATCCACGCAGCCCCATCATCGGGTTGATCTCCCACATACCGGATACGACCTCGAGCATTTTCTCTTTCTCAGCCAACTCATCGGAGTCGGGTTGGGTCATTCGCAACTTCGTGACCTCTTCAATCAACTCATGATACGGGGGCAGGAACTCATGCATGGGCGGATCGATCAAGCGCATGATGACCGGTTTGCCATCCATCGCTTCGAATAGATCCTCGAAGTCCTTCTCTTGGATGGGCAGCATCTCGTCCAACGCCTCGTTGCGAGCTTGCTGAGAATCCGCCAGAATCATACCAACCACAGCATCGCGGGCGCGCTCGTCGAAGAACATATGCTCGGTGCGGGCCAAACCGATACCCTCGGCTCCAAATTCGACCGCGCGTTTAGCATCCTGCTCGACATCGGCATTGGTGCGAACGCCGATCTCTCGCACCTCATCGGCCCAACTCAGGAGCTTGATCAAGTCTTCCTGCTCCGACCATTCGGCCTGAATCATAGGCACCACGCCCTTGTAAACCTCACCGTTGAAACCGTCGATCGAGATAACGTCACCTTCCTTGACTACCATGTCATCCGTGGTGAACTGTCGGCGGTTGAGATCAACCGAGATGTCTTCACAGCCAGCGACACACGGCAAGTTGTTGCCTCGCGCCACGACAGCGGCGTGAGAGGTCGCGCCGCCCTTTTGGGTGAGAACACCCTTGGACGCCAGCATACCGGGAACATCATCCGGTGAGGTCTCAGGACGAACCAGAATCACGTTCTCACCAGCATCGGCCATCTCCTGTGCCCGCGCCGCGTCAAAAGCTACGATACCAACGGCGGCACCAGGGGAAGCATTGAGGCCCTGGGCAATGAGGGTTTTCTCTGCCTCCGGATCGAAGCTCGGGCGCAGCAGCTGCTCAACGTGCATCGGCTCGACGCGCATCAACGCCTCTTCGCGATCGATGATCCCTTCATCTGCCATGTCTGCAGCGATCTTGACATGAGCTTTAGCTGTACGTTTACCCGTCCGAGTCTGAAGCATCCAAAGGTCACCACGCTCGATGGTGAACTCCATATCCTGCATATCGCGATAATAGTGCTCGAGCATATCGACGATTTCCAGGAACTCCTTGTAAGTTTCCGGCATCAATTCTTCGAGGCTGGGATATTTATCAGCGCGAACGGCCTCGGAGATCCCACGATCCCGCGCCCATTCACGAGAACCCTCCAGGCTGACCTGATGCGGCGTCCGAATACCCGCGACAACGTCCTCACCCTGGGCGTTAACTAGGAACTCGCCGTAAAGATACTCACCCTTGCCCGTGCTGGGGCTGCGGCTGAAAGCCACGCCCGTCGCCGAGTCGTCACCCATATTCCCGAAAACCATCGTGCAGACGTTAACCGCGGTACCCCAATGGTGTGGAATATCTTCGTGCTCTCGGTATGCGATAGCACGGGGAGCATTCCATGAATCGAAGACAGCCTTGATTGACAGATCGAGCTGCTTCAGCGGGTCGGTGGGGAAATCCTCGCCGAACTTATCTCTGTACATCTGCTTGTACTCATCCACCAACGACTTGAGCCCATCGAGACTGACCTCGGTGTCCAGCTCGACACCTTCCCGCTCCTTGACCTCTTCCAACTTTTCCTCAAAATGGAGCCGGTCGTATCCCATAACGATGTCAGAGAACATAGTGATAAAGCGACGATACGCATCGTAAGAAAA
>CAYMAQ010000146.1:0-9939 GCA_964388385.1 uncultured Anaerolineales bacterium
CAAAGCCCGAGCGAGTTTGAGTCGCTTGCGTCTGCCTATTCCGCCACTTCGGCGCAAAGCCGATGACCCAAGGTCACCGAGTATTGCCCGATAAGTATAGCGAAATTCCGGTAGAGGTCAAGACCAAGCGGCAAACCGGACGATGCGCGTGTCAGCGATTTCATCGAACCGGGGCAGCGACAGGAGGATCGGATCAAGGCGATGGATGAGACGTGGGATGAAGAAGCTCTGGTGCAGGCCGCACAACGCGGCGATCTCAATGCATTCAATGAGCTGATCCTGCACTATCAAACCCAGGTTTACAACCTGGCCTATAGCATTATGCACGACCCGGCAGCGGCCGACGACGCCACCCAGGAGGCCTTTATCTCGGCGTACAAAGCGTTGGACCAATTCCGTGGGGGATCCTTCCGCTCGTGGCTGCTGCGCATCGTGACCAACGCCTGTTACGACGAACTCCGTCGTCGCAAGCGCCGCCCCCAGGTCTCGTGGGACGATTTCGGCGATATGGAGCAGGAGGCCAATCCCCATCTCGCCGACGGCGGACCGGAACCGGAGGAGACCCTCCAACAGGAGGAGCTCCGCGGCCTCCTGGACCAGACCATCGCCCAATTGCCCGAGCACCAACGGACGGCCCTGGTGCTGGTCGACCGGATGGGACTCGCCTACAAAGAGGCCGCTCAGGTGATGAACGTGCGGCTGGGCACGGTCAAATCGCGCGTAGCCCGTGCCCGACGCGAGATGCGCGAACTCTTGTTGAACAATCGGGAACTTTTACCCTCCCGTTATCGTCTAAAAGATAGTTAATAACGTGGAGGATTCACCTATGACCCAAAGAAAGTGGAAAGACAGCGACCTCTCGGCCTACATCGATGGGGAACTGGATCGTCAGACGGTCCAAGCCCTGACGTCGAGCCTGGCAGAGGACCCGGAACTCCAGCAGCGGCTCGACGAGATCCGCGAGGTCTCGGAGCTCGTCCGTGCGGCGCCGCTGCGCGAGCCGCCGCGCAACTATCTGCTCACCCCGTCGATGGTTGCCGAGCCGGAGCCGGAAACGCGCGCGCGGGACTGGCTGCGCCTGCCGATGTGGGCGATGCGCCTGGCGACCTCGCTGACGGCTGCGGCGTTCGTGATCACCCTGAGCCTGAGCCTCTTCCAGGGGGGATTATCGCCGCGTGGGATGATGACGGAGCAGGCCGACAGCCAACCTCAGCCGGAGATGATGAGATTAGAAAGCGAAGCGTCACCGACTGCAGAGATTCAGGCCACGGTAGAAGTCCAGGCCCTGGAGGCTGAGGAAGCAGCACCGATGGAGGAAGAAGAAGCACCGGCAGATCTCCCGCCGACCCCGACCGTACCGGGAACGCTGACCCCACAGGAAGAGATGGCCCTGGAAGCGATGCCGGGCGGCCCGGAGGGGGAGCCGCAGGGCCTGGGCGGCGGGGAAGAGCCCTTGGCGGTGCAGGAAGAAAAGGCGGTGGAAAGGGCAACCGAGGAGACGGACGCGGCCGATGCCCCACCCCCCGATGCCCCCCGCGATGATAGGGATGAAGCGATCGAGGCAGTGCCGGAGGCTACACCGGAGGCACGCGTGGAGGGCGAACCTGAGGCGTTGGAACCACCGCCCCCTCCCCCGGTAGAAGAACCGACAAGGATCCTGGGACCGGAGCGCTGGCGGCAGCTAGCGGTGGTGATGGGGGCCCTGACGGCGATATTAGGGGGGGTCACATTCTGGACGTCTCGACATCGCCACTGAACGGATTGGGACTGCGTAGGCATACGATGAATCCATCGACCAAACCGCAACGACAGGCTGCGTCCTTGTGGGTGAAGCCGGATCTCAACTACTGCACCGTGTGCGGCTCTTCGCTGGAGAATCGCTACGCATTTGGGAGAGAACGCCGCTATTGTCCGCACTGCCAACGGGTCGTTTTCCGCGAGCACAAGGTGGCAGCCGCGACGTTGATCACGGGCGACGGCGGGAGCGTCCTTCTCGTGCAGCGCGCCCTGTCACCCTATCAAGGATGCTGGAGCTTACCGGCGGGATTTGTCGATGTCGACGAGACGCCTGCCGCCGCGGCTGCCCGTGAGTGTCTCGAGGAGACCGGTCTGGAGATCGAGATCACCCACCTGCTTGAGGTCATCGGGGGACGGGAGCATAACGGGGGCGCGGATATCGTCATCGTCTACCGGGGTGAGCGAACCGGCGGCATCCTGGCACCGGGCGACGACGCCAGCGACGCAAAATTCTTCCCGCTGAACCAGCTGCCGACCTTAGCCTTTACATCGACCCACCGGACCCTGAAACGGTGGCGCTGCGAACGCAATGAGGAAAATTCATGACCCGTCACCGACTCACCCTGCTCCTATTTGTCCTCCTGGCGATAAGCATAACCGCCTGTCAGCCGGTCCGGCTCCTGAATGGGCACGAGGCGCGGGCCGAACAGGACCCGACGTCAGGCACCGAGATCGTCCCGTCCCCAACGGAACCGCCGCCAACGCCGACGATGACAGCGACCGTCACGGAGACGTCAACCCCTTTGCCCACCCCGACGGAGCTCCCGACGGCGACACCGGTTCCGGCAACGTCCACGCCGATCCCGGCGACAGCGACCGCAACGCCCACATCGGAGCCGGAGCCGCCGACACCGACCTACCCACCACCGCCCAAGTCCGTCAACGTGCCGGTGCTGATGTACCATTACATCTCGGAGATACCGGAGGACGCGGACGTCTACCGCCGGGAGCTCACGGTGACGCCGCCCCTCTTCGAGGCGCAGATGCGCCACCTGTCCGAACAAGGATATCACAGCGTGACGCTCGCCGACGTGTACGAGACGCTCTCCAGCGGGAAACCGCTGCCCGACAATCCCATCGTGCTGACCTTTGACGATGGATATCGCGACGCCTACACGGAGGCGATGCCCATCCTGCAGCAATACGGCTTTATCGGAGAGTTCTTCGTCCTGGCGACACCGGCCCACTATGAGTCTCCGCGGTATCTATCGTGGGATCAGGTGCGCCAGATGGCAGACGCCGGGATGTCAATCCAACCTCACGGTCGGGACCACAAAGACCTCACCCAGCGGGAGTACGATTTTCTGGTCTATCAGATCCTGGGGGCCAAGGAGGCGGTAGAATCACACACGGATCGACCGGTGACCTTCTTCTGCTATCCTTCGGGCCGGCACGATGAGGATGCCCGCGCAGTGGTTGCATCAGCGGGGTACCTGGGCGCCGTGACCACAGTGTGGGGCACCGAACTGCGGCTGGACAACCGTTACGAGTGGCCCCGCATCCGGATCAAGGGCAACTGGTCGATCGAGCTGTTCGCCCAAATTCTGGACGACCTGCAGCCGTGATACCCGCGGGTTGAGAGCCGATAAGCAGGCACGTTCATCGATAAAGCGGGCTTGCGGACGTCACGTCGCGCGCCCATCATGGAGACCGGTAGATCCTATCAGGGAGGGAGATGTATGACGCGAACATGGTTGATTGCCCTGCTGCTCTTGATCACCCTGGCATGCAACTTCCCGGGATTGCCCGCCCGGCCCTTTGACCCCGCCCCCTCCTCAGACGAAGGAGAGGCGCCTGATGAAGGGGAACCCGGTGACGGCGGCACCCTCGAACCGACCGCAACCGGGACGTTGACGCCCACCCCTCAAGCCACACAGACCGAAACCCCGACGCCCACCGTGACGCCCACGCTCACCCCCACGGTGAAGGCCATCGAGCCGGGTACGCCCCTGGTCTTTGGCGATCCGGCGTGGGAACTTGTCGAGTGGCATCCCGTCCCGGGCACCGGTGAGTGGGAAGGCACCCTCAGGCTCAACATCTCCGGGGGGAGCCCGCCCTATCGCGCACAAATCGAGGATAAACCCCTTATCAACGGACTGGAGGTCACCACGAGGTGGCGTCTCTGCAAGGCTATGCCCGCCACGGTTCGCGTCTGGTCCGCCGATGGGCAGCAGGCGGAAACGGGGATCTACGTGTGGGAGTTGGGCTGTGAAGAAGACTAGGGATCTGATCATGAATAACTAAAACGCTTCTGCACTGCCATGGGCATCGCGGAAAAGTTTAGTGATTCGCGTCCGGATCTGTAGGGAGCACCAACGGAAGTAGGAGGAAGACGTTGAAGCCAGCGGTCTACGAAAAGCACGAACGCCTCAAAGCATGCCCACCGGCCCACTTTATCTATATCGTTTACCGACGGCTGGTGGAGGAGGGATTGCGGGCTATGTGGCTATGGGTCCAGGACAAGATCGTGCGCCTCATCGAAGGCTACTCCCCTCCTTACCTAAGCCAGGTCACGCCGCACCTCTACGTCGGAGGGCAGCATACCTCACGCGGACTGGAGGCGATGCACGAGCACGGCATTCACGCCGTGGTCAATATGCGCGAGGAGTTTAACGACGCCGATCACGGTCGGGCGCCGGAGGATTACCTCTGGCTCCCCATCACCGACGACACAGCCCCCTCCCTGGAGGATCTCGACAAAGGGGCGGTCTTTATCCGCGACCACATCGCCCAGGGGGACGGCGTATACGTTCACTGCAAAGCCGGGGTGGGGCGGGCGCCCACGATGGCTGCCGCTTACCTGGTCCACCGGGGCGCGACGCCCGAGGAGGCCTGGGCGATCCTGAAAGGGGGCCGACCTTTTATCCGTCCGACCCCGCCGCAGTTGGACGTCATTCGTGCTTATGCCAAAAGCCGGCGGGTGTCCCCGGGGGCTCCCAACACCGGTGACGTCAGCCCGCCCGCCCAGAGCCTGGGGGCAGCCGTCCAAAGCGCAGAGCCGGCGGGAAGCCGTGAGGATCTCGAACCCCGGGTCCAGCGAGCGTTTGAACAGATTGTGGGTGACACCGGGCTCACCTCCGATCTGACCGATGCTCAAGCGGAGGTTCTGCTCTCGTGGGCGGAATCCGAAGTCCGGCGTTTAGTGAAAGCCACCCGGGATATGGATGAGTCCCGTGCGTGGGAGGTCCTCGATCCTCAACTGTCCGTCCTGCGCCGCCACCTGCGGGACGTCGCGCGGCAGAGCGCGCGCACCGAGAACCCGAAGGAAGCCCTTCGGGCGCATCTATCGGCACCCACCTATCCCGACGTGGATCCTTCTTAATCCGAGGGCTGTCAAGCGGTCCGCCCATACCAACCGCGTCCCTATCGTGGGGCACCCTCTCAACCCAACACCCAATGACGTATGCCATAACTCTCAAGTAGGAGACCCATGACCCACAATTCAAACTCCGGCAAGCGTATCGGCTTCAAGGAATTCATACTCACCCTCTTCCTCATGATCATCGTCTATCTGGCCTCCGACGTTCTGGGCCTCAATCTCATTGATCCGGACCCGGTCATCGACTCGGAGCCCACCGGCGAAGTCCGGGTGCTCTTTACCGCGCCTCAGGCCGAAAACAGAGAGACCGGCGGTCTGGATAGACGACTCGCCGAGGCGATCGAGTCCGCATCTGAAAGCGTGGACGTCGCCGCCTACGACTTCGATCTGGAGCCGGTCGCTACCGCCCTCGTGCAGGCTGCCCGGCGGGGCGTCCGCGTCCGTCTCGTCACCGACAGCGACTACGCCGAGGAATTCGGTCCGCAGACGCTCCATAGGGAGGGCATCCCCGTCGTCTTCGACGACCGCGCACCCTTTATGCACAATAAGTTCGTTGTGATCGATAACGCCGTCGTCTGGACGGGATCGTGGAACCTGACTGAAAACGGGACTTACCGCAACAATAACAATGCAGTCGTCCTCACATCGGAAAAGCTGGCGGCGAATTACACCACGGAGTTCGAGGAGATGTTTATCGACCGGGCGTTCGGCCCCACCTCTCCCGACGTGATGCCCTATCCCCACGTCAATCTCGACGGCGTTCGGGTCGAGACCGTCTTCGAGGCCGAGGGCAACTTGCGGGCCCGGATCCTCTCCCTGCTGGACGAGGCCGACGCCACGATCTACGTCATGGCGTTCGTCTTCACCGACGACGAGATCGCCGACACCCTGATCGACCGACACCGGGCGGGGATCGAGGTCGTCGCGGTCGTTGAAGCCCGCAACACTGAGAGTCCGGGATCGGACTACAATCAACTTCGCAGGGCCGGCATCGAGATTCTCGAGGACGGCAACCCGTATATTATGCATCACAAGGTTATCATCGTGGACGAGGCCATCGTCGTCACCGGATCCTACAACTTCAGCGCCAGCGCCGCCGAACGGAACGACGAGAACGCCCTGATTCTGCACAGTCCGGAGGTCGCGGCGCGCTACGTCGAAGAATTCTGGCGGGTTTATGACGTGGCGCGGGCGGATGCCCCATAGACGGCGGCGTTTCCCCGCGGGGCATGCCGGCTCTTCAAATTCCCCTCACGATCGTCAGAGGACGTGGTACAATAAGGGGGATTGGCACAACTACACGGCGGAGGATTCAGTGACGACGGAGCTCAGGACGACGTGAACGCATCCAACCCATCCAAGATCATGGTCGTCGGGTTTGACGGCGCGACCTTTGACGTCATCCGTCCCCTGGTCGGGGCGGGCCGACTGCCCAACCTGGCCCGGTTGATGGACGAAGGCGCCTGGGGGACCCTGCACTCTACGGTCCCTCCGATCAGCCCCACGGCATGGACCACGTTCGCCACCGGGAAGAACCCGGGGCGCCACGGCGTCTTCGACTTCCGGCAGTTAAACGAGACCTATCAGTGGCAGACCCGGCCCACCCAGCAGCGACATAAGACCCTCTGGCAGCTGCTCAGCGAGGCCGACCGCCGGGTCGTCGCCGTCGACGTGCCGTTCACCTACCCGCCCGAACCGGTCAACGGACTGATGATCACCGGCTATCCCACGCCGCGCACGCCCGAGACCGTCTTCACCCACCCCGCCGACCTGCCCGAACGCCTGAAGGACGCCGGATTTGATCTGACCCTCGGCTGGCCCGAGGATCGGATTGACGTCCACCCGGACTTCTTCCGCGCGTGGGAGATTGTGATGGACGAGCGGGCGCGCCTGTTGTCCCATCTCATCCGGCACGAGCCCTGGGACCTCTTGATGGTCGTCTTTGGGATCACCGACACGCTGGCCCACACGTTATGGCACTACCTGGACCCGGCGCACCCAGCCTATCACGACAGCCAGGCCGAGCCGTACCGCGAGGCGCTCTTCCACGGCTACGAGCTGGCGGATCGGGGGCTGGGGCGTCTCTGGTCCCAGATCGATGCGGACACACACCTGATGGTACTCTCGGATCACGGCTTTGGCTCGATCCGTCCGCGCCAGTGGCTTTTCCGATTCCTGGAGGAGCACGGATGGCTGCGCTATCCCCGTCCGGACGGGATCGGCGCGCTGCTCAGCCCCCTGCGCACGCAGGCGCTCAAGCTCTACACCGAGGTCGGCTGGCTGCGGCGCCTGATCCGCGAGCTGCGCCCGGGCGCCAAGGGCGCGATGCGGGCGGCCCTGGCCAAGGGCGGCCTGCTGGCGGAAACGGAGCGCCTCGACGCGCCGCGCAGCCCGGTCATTCCCAGCGATATGGGCACGCATCTCTACCTCAACCGCGAGGGCCGGTTCGAGGAGGGCTTCCTCTCACCGGAGGAGGCCGATGCGTTGGCGGACGAGATCCGCGACGCGCTGCTCGCGGCCCGCGATCCGGCGGACGGGCAGCCGATCGTGCGGGCGGTCCACCGGCGGGAGGCGGTCTACGAGGGCGCCGAGGTGGCGCAGGCCCCGGACCTGATCGTGACGTACGCCAACCGGTACGATCCAGACAAGACCTCGGCGGCCGTCAATCCCCAGCTGACCGGGGGGCATGCGCCCGAGGGGATCCTGCTGGCGTGGGGGCCGGCGGTGCGGGCGGGCGAGGCGCCCGCGACGTCGATCGTCCACGTGGCGCCGACGGTGCTGAGCCTGATGAACGAGCCGGTGCCGCCGGATATGGACGGGGCGCGGCTGGACGGGTGGCTGGACCCGGCGTGGGTGTCGGCGCATCCGGTGAGGGTGGGGGATCGGCCCGCGGTTCGTGGGGGTGCGGAGGGGGCGCTGGGTGCGGAGGAACAGGACGCGGTTGAGGCGCAGCTTCGGGCGTTGGGGTATATTGAATGAATAAAACCAAATCGGAGGGAGAATAAGAACCGGGGAGGAACATAACAAAAGTGGATTCTGAAAATGAATAAGCCCCCGTATACTGAAAAGAGTCTAGCTAGTCGTACCTTCTCATCCATCACTTGGAATGTAATAGGAAACCTGACTGGCATAGGTATTATGTTTGGTCGATCCGTTATTCTAGCTCGACTTATTGCCGTTGAAACCTTTGGCATCTACGGATTTGCCAGTTCATTGATAGGCATCACCAGAATCCTAGCCAGCTTTGGTTTTGCAAACGCTTTTATGCACCGATCACCCGAATCTATCAATGAATCACATGCAGCGGCGGTGCATTTCACTCTGAAAATAGTTTTCACAACTCTGTGGTGTGGATTGCTTGTTTTCTATGCAATGCTATTCACGACAGGCGATAACAAAATCGCCTTACTGTGGCTCACGATCATCCGCGCGGGTGCTGAACTTACTCAAACTCCTAAACTTATCCTTCAACGCCGAGTCGTCCATCGACGATTAGCACTTCTTAGCACGTTGGATGCTTTACTCAGTTCAATAGTGGCTGCTTTATTAGCCTTAAACGGCGCTTCGCTCAGTGCATTGATAGCTACCGATTTTGTTGGGTTTATACTGAGTTTTGTCCTTCTATATCTATATAAACCCGTCTGGCGACCACGTCTAGCATGGTCGAAGACAACTGTACGCTATTACCTGAAAATAGGCGGCCGAAGTGTGATCGCGGCTTTACTTAATCAGGCAGTGGATAACATCGACGACCTCTGGACAGGATCCTTCCTCGGAGACACGAGTCTTGGATTATACTCAAAGGCGTATGCATTTGCAACCTATCCGAGAAGAATTTTGGCAGCACCTATCAACAGTGTAGTAAGAGGAACGTATGCGGAACTTAAGGGTAAACGACACGCATTGTCACAGGCATTTTTCCAAATTAATGCGCTTTTAATTCGCTTGGGATTTTTAATATCTGGGACATTGGCATTAACCGCACCAGAATTCATACTCATCATCCTAGGAGAAAAATGGTTGCCGATGCTAGATGCATTTCGACTTATGCTGGTATTCACCCTGCTTGACCCTATAAAAATTACCATTGCCGACATTTTCATCGCTGAAGGTGTTCCTGAGAGAATTTCACATATTCGTCTTATACAGTTTATTACCCTGTTGATCGGGCTTTTTGTGTTAGGACCAATTCTTGGTATTTCGGGAGTTGCCATTGCCGTTGACGTTATGTTATTGCTCGGTATCACACTATCACTGCTCATGGTCCGACAATACGTTGAATATTCAGTCATCAGATTATTCGGCGCTCCCGTAATCAGCTTGAGTCTCGGATATATTGGGACGGGGATTCTACTTTCACTCATAACCGCAGAATCGCAGTTACTCATCTTATTTATAAAGAGCGCCATTTTCTGCTTCATATTTGCCCTAGCTCTGATACTATTTGAATATAGAGATCTGGCAAAGATAAAACAAGGAATAGAATCGGTGATACGTAATAGGAAAAATACCAAAGAGTCGATATGATCTACCTAATCTTGGGTATGCATAAATCCGGCACTACTCTGATCTCGAGAATTTTGCATGCTTCTGGAGTACATATGGGGTATTTCAATACTCAACTCGGATACGAGGAGGGTAACAAGGCGGAACGCGAAACGCCAAAGCGGATCAATAAGGAACTTCTTGTCGATTTCGCTAAAGCACCAATCGGATGGTGGATCCGCCACAAAATCCAAGCGCCACAAAAAAATCAGGGGCGTCCTACTTCTCTGGATCGAGTTGACTGCAAGTCCTTACAAAAAATATGGTCAAACACAACC
>CAYMAQ010000147.1:0-9938 GCA_964388385.1 uncultured Anaerolineales bacterium
TTGTTGACACTATAGGGAACCATGCTATAATACCCTGTCGCATCTATGACAAGTAGGGTGTATCAGGTTTGATTAACAGCGTGCTCCATCCACATGGTGTTGTGTCCCCCCCTGATGCTGTTAGGTTGGTGTTTGTAGCGCGACTTATTGGATTTGGGTTCTTTTGCCCTGTTACACTCTCGAGGGGTTGAGGATAGAGGTTCCCAGGAGGGAAAGCTAGATAATGTCAGTAGCAGACCTTGGCATCAAATCATACGCTCGAATTCCCAGCGCTTTACCGTTACCGGGTCTTGTGGAAGTTCAGAAGATTGCCTATGACTGGTTGCGTGATGAGGGTTTGTACGATCTGTTTGACGAGATTTCTCCGATTGAGAGCTTTAACGGCCTGCTCAGTCTGTATTTGCCGGGCTCGAAGGCGGAAGAGGCTGATTTTGATCTCGGGTATCGGTTTGGCGAGCCGAAGTATACCCAGCAAGCGTGCATTGATCGTGATTTGACCTATGCGGTTCCGTGGTACGTTGACGTGGCTTTGGTCAACCGTGAGACCAGTGAGATCGTCCAGCAGGAGATTTTTCTGGGTGATCTCCCTCTGATGACCGACAACGCGACGTTCATTGTCAATGGAACGGAGCGCGTGGTCGTCAGCCAGCTTATTCGCTCTCCAGGGGTCTACTTCGACCTGGAGGAGGAGGGCGGGTATCGACTGGCAAGCGCCAAGTTGATTCCCGATCGTGGGGCTTGGATGGAGTTCGAGACCCGGAAGACCGGATATCTGACCTTGCGCTTCAACCGGAAGCGTATTATTCCGGTCACGCTTTTCCTGCGGGCACTCTCGGCGGTGGATGATCCGATCCATAGTGATGTATTGACCGAGGGGACGGATGAGGAGTTGTTGGCGCTTTTCGAAGAGGCGGATAATGACCCCGATCATCCGTGGATTCCGGATACCATTCGGCAGGAACCGACGTGGGACACGAGCTCTGGACGCACGGTGGCTGAAGAAGCGCTGATTGAGTTCTATCGTCGTATGCGACCCGGAGATCCTCCGACGCTCGATAACGCGCGCGAGTATCTGGTCTCGCAACTCTTTGATTCGCAGCGCTATAACTTTCAGGAGGTCGGGCGTTATAAGCTCAACCAGCGGATGCAGCTTGACGTTCCTATGTCGGTCCGCACGATCACGAAGCGGGATATCGCGGCGATCGTGCGTCGGATGATCCACATCAATAATGGTGTTGCCGGCCCTGATGATATGGATCACCTGGGCAACCGCCGGGTGAAAACGGTCGGTGAGCTCGTTCAGGCGAAGATTCGTATCGGTCTGGTGCGGATGGAACGGGTTGTCCGCGAGCGGATGAGCATCCGCGATGATTCGCCCACACCGGTCAATCTGATTAATATCCGACCGGTGGTTGCGGTCATTCGTGAGTTCTTCGGTTCGAGTCAGCTCTCTCAGTTTATGGAGCAGACCAATCCGTTATCCAGTTTAACGCATAAGCGGACACTCTCCGCACTGGGGCCGGGTGGGCTGCGACGTGAGCGGGCCGGCTTTGACGTCCGCGACGTGCATCACAGTCACTACGGGCGCATTTGCCCGATCGAGACGCCCGAGGGTCCGAATATTGGCCTTATCGGACGCCTGGGCACGTATGCCCGCGTCAACGATCTTGGCTTTATCGAAACTCCGTACCGCCGTGTGATCCGGGCCGTGCCCAATACCGTTGAGAAACTTACGGGTGAGATCCTGCGTGAAGACATCGAGGATCCTGAGAATGGCGCGATCCTGGCGGAGAGCGGCACGAAGATCACGCCGGAACTGGCCGAGCAGATTGCCGAGCTTCGGATCGATGGTTCCGTCCGTATCTTGCCCCACGTGACCGACGATATTGAATATCTATCGGCAGATCGGGAAGAGGCCTATGTGATCGCGCAGGCCAACGCGTGGCTGGATAACGATGGATATTTCCTGGAGGAGCGTATTGCGGCACGCAAGGGCGAAGGGTTTGACTTTGCTCCTCCGGAACGCATTGATTTTATTGACGTCGCTCCTATCCAGATTGTAGGGGTTTCGGCTGCGTTGATCCCGTTCCTCGAACACGACGATGCGAACCGCGCGCTGATGGGATCTAACATGCAGCGTCAAGGCGTCCCGCTGATTCGCCCTGCTTCGCCTACGGTGGGCACCGGGATTGAGAAAGCGGCAGCGATCAACTCCGGGTTGGTCATCATCGCGCGAGAAGCTGGGGTTGTTTCCAGCGTTACCGGCGATCGCATTGAGGTGCAGCAGGACAGCGGCGAAACGGTGGTTTACGATCTCAAGAAGTACACCCGTTCCAACCAGAGCACGTGTGTCGATCAGCGCCCGGTCGTTTTCAAGGGGCAGCGGGTTGAGCAGGGTGATGTGCTCGCTGATAGTTCCTCCACCGAGGAGGGACGGCTGGCACTGGGACAGAATGTTCTCGTTGCTTTTATGTCCTGGGAGGGTGGTAACTACGAGGACGCAATCCTGTTGAGCGAAAAGATGGCCCGCGATGACGTTTTTACCTCCATTCATATTGAAGAGTATGAGCTGACGGCCCGGGACACCAAACTGGGACCTGAGGAGGTGACGCGTGAGATTCCTAACGTCTCAGAGGATACGCTCCGGGATCTCGATGAGGAAGGTGTCATTCGTATCGGGGCTGAAGTGGGTCCTTTGGACATCCTGGTCGGCAAGATTACGCCGAAGGGTGAGAAGGAACTGACGCCCGAGGAGAAGCTGTTACGGGCGATCTTCGGTGAGAAGCTACGTGACGTCAAAGACACCAGTATGCGGATGCCGCACGGTGCTTATGGGAAGGTCGTGGATGTCAAGGTCTTTGATCGTGAAGAGTACCGCGACTTGCCTGCCGGTGTGGAGAAGGTTGTGCGTGTTTATGTTGCTCAACAGCGCAAGATCACCGAGGGCGACAAGATGGCCGGCCGTCACGGTAACAAGGGCGTGATTTCCAAGATCGTCCGACTTGAGGATATGCCTTATCTGGAGGATGGCGAGCCCGTTGACATTATCTTGAATCCCCTGGGTGTTCCCGGTCGTATGAACATCGGCCAGATACTTGAGACCCATTTGGGTTGGGCGGCAGATCGCCTGGGCTTCAAAGCCGTGTCCCCGGTCTTTGATGGAGCTGACGAGGATGAGATCGCGGCCGACTTGGCGCGAGCCTGGTTGATCGACCGCGCGTGGGACGACGTTTTGGAGCGCGCCTGGACCTGGTTAAAGGCTCAGGAGTACCCGCTGGAGCAGCTGCGAGATGATAATCAGGCACGTTTGATCTATATCGCTGCCTGGCTTTCTTCCAAGGGTTATGATTTGGATCGTCTGCGCGATGACGAAGTCTATGCGAGGCGTTCTGTGCTCCGCGAGTGGTTACGCGAGCAGGACTATGAGCCCGATGAGATCCTCTCTTTCGAGGATGATGAGCGGAGTCACGACAAGCGCCAAGAGGTGGACACTAACGCACAGGTGATATGTCTTCGCCTCTGGTTGGATGCCGAGGGGCACGATGTCTCCGACCTCTCGGATGAAGAGGTGCTTCTGGAAGCGCCGAAGTACGCGCGCAAACACGACGCGGCGTTGCCCACCATGGGTAAGATGGTCCTTTACGACGGCAGAACCGGCGAGCCTTTCGATCAGCCGGTCACAGTCGGCACGGTCTATATGCTCAAACTGGCTCACCTGGTTGAGGACAAGGTGCATACACGTTCTACCGGTCCATATTCGTTGGTCACGCAGCAACCTCTAGGCGGCAAGGCCCAGTTCGGGGGCCAGCGCTTTGGGGAGATGGAGGTTTGGGCGCTGGAGGCTTACGGCGCCGCTTACACACTGCAGGAGATGTTGACCATCAAATCGGATGACGTGCAGGGGCGCGTTAAGGCCTACGAATCCATCGTCAAGGGGCTGCCCATCGAAGAACCGGGCATCCCGGCTTCCTTCAAGGTACTCGTGAAAGAGTTGCAGAGCTTGGCGCTCTCGGTTGAGGCTGTGACTGACTCCGGTGAGGTCCTGCGCTTTGGGCGCCAGGACCGCCGCAAGCAGTTGCCAAAACTCGGTATGGGGCTCTTGGGGTTGACGCCCCAGGATTCCTGATATCATCGCTCCATCACGATCGAGGACTCTGATGAGGCTTTTTCAGAGGTCGGAGTCCTCGATCTCAACGCGGTTTGGGGTTTGACCTTTTAGAATTTTGTGATAGAATCCTATTTTGCAGATGGATGGTAGCAATAACCCCTGCCATTGACAGGTGAGTTGATCACAGTCGACATTGAAGAGGCCATCGGAACTAGGGATGGCCTTGTTGAATGGAAGACGGACTGTTTGTGCGTGTTTCTGTCGCTGTAAAGTATTTGATCATCAGAGATTATCATTAGAAAAATGAATCGAGGAGGAGCTAGTGCCCACGATTAATCAGTTGGTACGAAAAGGGCGTAAGCCGAAGCCCAAGCAGTCGAAGTCTCCGGCATTGAATTATAATTTTAATGCGAAGACCGGTCGTCGTAACCATGTGGAAGAAGGTAACCCCCAGAAGCGCGGGGTATGCACCATTGTCCGCACCATGACGCCCAAGAAGCCCAATTCGGCGCTGCGTAAGATCGCGCGTGTTCGGCTTTCTAATCGTCTTGAGGTAACTGCCTATATTCCCGGTGAGGGACACAACCTTCAGGAGCACTCAGTTGTGTTAGTACGGGGGGGGCGGGTGAAGGATATGCCGGGTGTACGTTATCACATTGTCCGGGGCGCATATGACAGCGCGGGTGTAGAAGGGCGCAAACAACAGCGCTCGAAGTACGGTACCAAGCGCGACTAAGCTAAGGGTGGAGAGCGAAAATGGCGAGACGAAGTCGAGCACAGAGACGGGAAATTGATCCTGATATCCGGTATAACAGCCGGGCAGTTACGAAGTTTATCAATCGGATGATGCGGGGTGGTAAGAAGAGCATTGCGCGGCGCATTATGTATGATGCGCTGGATATCGCCGAAAGCCGGGCGAACAAACCCGCGATGGAAGTTTTTAATGAGGCGATGCGCAACGTGATGCCACCCGTTGAGGTCAAGCCCCGCCGTGTCGGCGGCGCGACCTATCAGATTCCGATTGAGGTTGAGGAATATCGACAGTTGGCCCTGGCAATTCGGTGGCTGCTGCGTGCGGCTCGGAATCGGCCTGGACACGATATGCACAATAAATTGGCGGCAGAATTGGTGGATGCCTCGAATGGTGCAGGCGCTGCTGTTCGTAGGCGAGAAGAGACGGTCCGGATGGCGGAGGCGAACCGCGCCTTTGCCCATCTTCGCTGGTAAACTCCCCGTCTGAGGGGCGGAGTTTGTGGGCTGGGGCTGTCGCTAAAGGTAGATAGCATTGAGGTAAGGCGATGGCCAAAGAACGTTCACTTGAGAATATACGCAACATCGGCATCATTGCCCATATTGATGCGGGCAAGACGACGACGACCGAGCGAATCCTCTTTTACACGGGACGGACCCATCGTTTGGGAAGTGTGGATGAGGGTACGACGATCACGGACTGGATGGCGCAGGAGCGCGAGCGCGGGATTACGATAACCTCTGCGGCGGTCACATGTTTCTGGCGCGACTGCCAGATCAACATTGTAGATACGCCGGGGCATATCGATTTCACCGCCGAAGTTCAGCGCAGTCTGCGGGTCCTGGATGGGGGTCTGGTCGTCTTCGATGGGACAGCCGGGGTCGAGCCACAATCGGAGACGGTTTGGCGACAGGCCAAGCAATTTGGCGTTCCGTTGGTCGCTTTCATCAATAAGATGGATAAGTTGGGCGCGGATTTTCCCCACGCTGTTGAGACAATTCGAGATCGTTTGAAGGCAAATCCGTTGCCCATTCAGTGGCCCATCGGGGTTGAGGACACTTTTCGAGGTGTTGTCGATCTGATGGAATGGCGGGCGATTGTATGGTCTGATGAGCTGGAGGCGAAGTACGAAGAGATACCGATCCCGGATGAGGTTCGCGATCGTGCAAGTGAAGCCCGCGAGATGATGCTCGAAACCATTGTCGAGACGGATGACGATCTGCTTGAACGGTACTTGGAGGGGGAGTCGATCTCACCCGACGATCTGCGGGGCGCGTTACGCGCCGCGACGATTGATGGGGTCATCCAACCGGTGTTGTGTGGTTCTGCACTGCGAAACCGGGGCGTGCAACCCCTTTTGGATGCGATTGTGGCTTTCTTACCCTCTCCGATGGATGTCCCACCTATTGAGGGCGAGAATCCAAAGAAGGAACAAATTGAGAAGCGGCCGGCGGATCCATCAGGCCCGCTGGCGGCCTTGGTCTTTAAAATAGCGACAGATCCCTATGCTGGGCGATTGGCTTACTTCCGAATTTATTCGGGGACCCTTAATCGCGGTAACGTATACCTGAATCCGGCGAAGCACACACGGGAGCGTGTAACAAGATTACTCCGTATGTTTGCGGATCGCCGTGAGGAAGTTGAGATGTTAAAAGCTGGCGACATCGGGGCGACCGTCGGTCTGAAAAATACCGTGACCGGCGATACACTTTCCGCGATGCACGCGCCGATCATTTTGGAGTCAATCGAGTTTCCCGAACCGGTTATCCGTATCGCCGTTGAGCCGAAGACGGTTGCCGATCAAGAGCGTTTAGATGAGGCGCTGGAGCGGTTGGCGGAGGAGGATCCGACGTTCCGGGTCCATACGGATGAGGGAACGGGCCAGACTATCCTTTCGGGGATGGGGGAGTTGCACCTGGAAATTCTCGTCGATCGAATGTTGCGGGAGTTCCGGGTCGCAGCTAACGTAGGGAGACCCAGGGTTTCATATAAGGAAACAGTTACGCAGACTGGCCGGTCTGAGGTTGTTTTTAATCGAATGTTGGCCGGAAAACCTCAATATGCGCGGGTTGTTTTGGAAGTCAGCCCGATGGATACGGGGGAAGCGTCTATATTTGAAAACCACATGCGTCCGCAGGACCTGGCGGCAGAGTACGTTGAAGCTGTCAGAGCTGGGGCGTTAGAGTCGTTGGAAAGCGGTTTCCTTGCTGGATATCCCCTGGTCGGGGTAAGAATCTGCTTGATTGAAGCGGAAGCTAATGAGCAACTTTCTACTGACATCGCTTTCAAAGCGGCCGCGGCTCAGGCGTTTCGTCAGGCGACGGAGAGGGCGGAGCCGGTGTTGCTGGAGCCGGTGATGCAGGTAGAGGTGGTAATGCCAGAGGGGTTTTGGGGGGATGTGCTGGGGGATTTGAATGCCCGTGGCGCCGAAGTCCGCTCGATGGAACCCCGTCCTGGCGGTGGTCAGGCTGCACGGGCATACGTCCCGTTAGCCGAGATGTTTGGGTATGCTACCGACTTGCGGAGCTTAACGCAGGGACGGGGCACGTTCACTATGGAATTCCATCATTACGAACCGGTGGATTCCGAACGGATGGATGCCATCGTGTATGGCGCGTAAGTGCAGGCTTAGGTTGAGGTGAAAAGTGCGCTAAAAAGATAACATAACCGTTGTTTTTCGGCGCTTTCTGGGCTGGCACGCGTTTCAATCAATTGAGAAAACGAAATAATCGTAAGGAGAGGCAAGCAATGGCTAAAGAGGTATTTGAGCGAACGAAGCCACATGTGAACGTTGGTACGATTGGTCATATTGACCATGGTAAGACAACTTTGACGGCCGCGATCACGCGAACGTTGGCGTTAAAGGGTTGGTCGGAGTTCAAAGGGTATGATGACGTCGCGAAAGCGGACGCAAAAATGTTCCGCCGTGACGCAACCAAGATCCTGACCGTGGCGATTTCCCACGTTGAGTATGAGACTGAAAACCGGCATTATGCGCACGTCGACTGCCCCGGTCACCGGGACTACATCAAGAATATGATCACCGGTGCGGCGCAGATGGATGGCGCGATTCTGGTTGTCTCTGCAGTGGATGGCCCGATGCCGCAGACCCGCGAGCATATTCTGTTGGCCCGCCAGGTTGAGGTGCCGGCTATCGTCGTCTTCCTTAACAAGGTCGACTTGATGGGTGACCCCGAGTTGCTGGAGCTGGTGGACCTTGAGATTCGCGAGTTGCTGAGCAGCTACGAGTTTCCCGGTGATGAGATCCCGATCGTGCAAGGGTCCGCCCTTGAGGCTTTGAACTGTGAGAATGACGATCCCGAGGACCCAGCCTATGAGCCGATCTGGGAGCTGATGCGCGCGGTCGATGAGTACATTCCGACCCCGTCGCGTGATGAGGATCGCCCCTTCTTGATGCCCATCGAGGACGTATTCTCGATCAAGGGCCGTGGTACGGTTGTCACAGGCCGTGTTGAGCGTGGCGTGATTAAGCCGAATACCCAGGTTGAGTTGGTCGGCGATATGTACGAGAAGCCCCGCCAGACCGTGGTGACCTCTATGGAGATGTTCCACAAGACGCTGGAATCAGTTCGCGCCGGTGACAATGCCGGTCTGCTTCTGCGTGGTGTGGGCAAGGATGAGGTAGGGCGTGGCGTGGTTGTGGCTGCGCCAGGTTCGATTCAGGCGCGTCGCAAGTTTGAGGCCGAGGTTTACGTGCTGCGCAAGGATGAGGGTGGGCGCCACAAGCCCTTTTTCTCCGGCTATCGGCCGCAATTCTACATTAACACGATGGATATCACCGGTACCGTCGAGTTGTCGGAGGGCGTGGAGATGGTGATGCCCGGCGATAACACGATGATGACAGTTGAGTTGATCAGCCCGGTGGCTTTGGAAGAGGGCTCCCGCTTCGCTATCCGTGAGGGTGGTTTGACGGTGGGTGCTGGTGTGATCACGAAGATTATCGAGTAATCTCGATTCTAGATTAGGTGGTGTATGGCTAAACAGCGCATTCGCATTCGGTTGAAGGGATATGATCATCGCATTCTTGACGAGTCGGCTCGCCGCATCGTAGAGGCAGCGGAGCGAACCGGAGCTCGGGTCGCGGGGCCAGTACCGCTTCCGACCAAGATTGAGCGGTTTACACTTCGACGGTCGACGTTTATCCACAAGGACAGTCACGAGCATTTCGAGATTCGCACGCATAAGCGGTTGATCGATATCCAAGACCCGGATTCGAAGACGATTGATACGCTGATGCGGCTTAATATGCCCGCAGGTGTGGATATCGAGATCAAGCTCTAGATCTTTTCGTCTTCACATACAGTTCGTCATATAAAGAATTCGTCCCCCTGGTCATTGCCTCGCGGAGCTATAGGTCAAGGGCCAGGGGGATAGTATGGGAAGATGCTTAAGGGATGATGCGGAGAACCGGCCTGGGTTTGGGAACCTCGAAGCGTTGATATAATGTGTCGCTCGAAGTTGGCATCCCAGCCAGGGGATGGTCCGACAGTCCCGAGGAGGATATGGTGAAAGGGATTATAGGTAAGAAAGTGGGCATGACGCAGGTCTTCAAGGAGGACGGTACGGTTGTACCGGTCACCGTCGTCGAAGCTGGGCCATGCTATGTCACTCAGGTTCGCACACCGGATAACGATGGTTATCGGGCTGTGCAGCTTGGGTATGAAACGACCAAGACTAAACATCTGACGGGTGGACAATTGGGCCACCTGGAGAAGGCCGGCGTGCCCGCGCTGCGTCATCTTCGTGAGGTTCGCATTCGGGAAGATGAGACCTATGAACCGGGCGAGCAGCTCCTGGCGGATATTTTTGAGCCAGGGGAGCGTGTCGACGTTGAGGGTCGCTCCAAAGGGCGCGGATTTGCCGGCGTCGTGAAGCGTTACGGATTCAAGGGCGGTCCCCGCACGCACGGTCAGTCAGACCGGGAGCGCGCGCCGGGTTCTATCGGCGCCTGTGCTACACCGGGTCGGGTGTGGAAGGGCAAGAAAATGCCCGGACATATGGGGAGCCGCCGGACGACGGTTCAGAATTTGGAAGTTGTGTTGGTGGATCCGGAACGCA
>CAYMAQ010000148.1:0-4899 GCA_964388385.1 uncultured Anaerolineales bacterium
CCTCGACGTTCTCCTCCCATAGGTCCGGCAGCACGCCGGCGATCATACTCGCGGAGAAAAGCGTCTGCGTGACCGCATCGTGCAGATCCCGGGCCAAGCGGTTTCGCTCCTCGACCGCTGCGGCCTCCTGGAGCCGATCCTGAAAATAATCGATCTCCAGAACCAGAGCGGCCTGATCGGCAAAAGCGACCGCCAGCAAGATCTCCTCAGTTGAATTAAGAATAGAGATGGAATCGCGGAGCGCCTCGGCAATCCGGCGGCGTTCCAGCTGCTCCTGTTGAAACTTGGCATTTTCGATCGCAAGGGCGGTCTGTTTTCCAATGGTAAGCACCAGATCGGTCTCTTCCCTGGTGAAAGACTGACGAGCGGTCGGATAGTAGAGGGCCAGGATCCCATAGACCTCTCCCTGAACAATCAGCGGAACCGAAATCCCGGCCTGAAAGTGTTGGTGACACGCTTCTGCACAAAGGAAGCCGCATCGCTATTAAAGGCGGTTGAGAGACGCTGCCCCGACGTCATAATTCTGGACTGGGAGTTGCCCGGCAGGAAACCGGCACAACTGATCCAGATGTTACGCGATCTTTGCCCGACCACCAAAATCATCATCACCAGCACGTGCCACGGTATGGAATCTAGGGCCATCCAGGCCGGCGCCGACAGGGCTGTCAGCAAAGGTGAACCGCCGGATGCATTGATTGCATATCTACAACAGCTCGCCACTGTGTGAGCGAAAATACGTCCGCCGTAAAAACGGCTGGGGGATCATCTGGTAGGATTGGAAGGTAAAGCCGACCGGCCGGTGGCAGGTCTCAGCGGCGGTGAGACCCAGCGATTGGGCCTCGCCCAGGCGCAGATCAACGAGCCGGATTTGCTGATCCTCGACGAGCCCGCTGCAAACCTGGACCCGATGGAACGCGTAGAGGTTCTGGACATGATGGAACGACTTCATGAACGCCGTACAATCTTTTATTCAACCCACATTCTCGACGACGTCCAACGGGTCGGCGACCGGGTCATCATTCTCAATAATGGGACGGTAATCACCCAGGGGCCCATCACGACCCTCCATGCCGATGAAACCGGTATCGGCTATCATCTCTCACTCCAGGGCGCGTCGGAGAGCGCGTACCGCCGGGTCAAGGCGCAGCCGTGGGTCTCAAACATCGTCACGTCGAGCCATAACAGCACGGTTGAATGGCACGTCACCGTGACCGTTGAGGGTGCGGCAAGACACCAGCTGCTGCGCCTGATCTTGGCCGACGAGCAAACCGAGGTCCTGGATTTTGGACGCTCGAAATACGAATGGAAAGATATGTTTTGATCCTGTTTCATAAAAAGAGCATCGGGAGATAGGCCGGCGCCTGGTCGTACGGCTTGAGCGCACCCCTTGCGACCTCATACAGCCGTTCGTGGGTCTCCCGCGCCGCCTCAGCCAGGGGCGCATAAGGACGGTGGCAGACGTCGAGGAAGCCGATGTTGTAGTTCTCACCGTCAAACCGACCCAATGCAGACTGATCGTAGAGGGTGAAATAGTGCACGCCCACACACCAAGGCTTGACCGCCGCATCCTCAACGTAGACGCGGAACGCTTGTCCTCGGGCCTCCTGATCCGCGACCCGACCGATACCGCTTGCGGGGAGCCCAACGTCCAGGGCGCCAAAATGCCACTCCCCGACCATGATGGGCATACCGAGCATCTCGTTAACCTTGGCCATCGCTTCGGCCAGGATCCGCGGCTTGTAGCAGTTCATACTGAACACGTCGAATGTGCGCATCCCCTCCACAGCCCACGCCGGAGGTATTGTATAATACCGGATGCCCAGGTTGAGATGATGGGGGTCCACCTCCCGGCAAGCGTCACTCAGCGTGCCGAAGTAGCGGCTCACCATAACCTCGCTGAAATCGGCGAGGTCCGCCTCAGCCTTCACGGTCAAGGGAACCGTCCATGTGCCCTCGGCCACGCCTTCATACGTCGCGTCCGCGCCCCAGGCATCCCTGAAGGCGTCCTCCGCGCCGTAGCGGTCCCTCAAGAAATCAGCAAGCGACTGGCGAGTATAGCAGGACGGCGTATTCTGCAACATACCGGCAGCGGGGGTCTCTTGGGCGAATCCCCAGTTCGGTTCGTTCATCAGGAAATAGCCGATCAACGCTGGGTCGGCGGCGGTCTCTCGGAGCTGTTCGGCGAACATCGCCGCTGCAGTTTCAAAGTCCGGATGGAAGACGTCCGGAAAATCCCGGTAGATTGAGGGAATGGACGGCAGCTCACGCCCGTACATGGGGCGGACGTAAGGCACGTTACCCCGGGCGATCTGCCAATCGGACCAGTTGGCCACGGTGTTGAATCCAAACCGGCGCAGATATCCCAGCGTGATCTCTGCCCAGCGGTCGAATGCCGCATCTGCGCCAAAAGCCCGAATGAAGTTAGCCTTGAGGTAGTCAAAGGCTGTCCTCTCACCGAGGGTGAAGGCCGCCGCATACGCTTCTTCATCCTCTGGCAACCATGCCAGGGCGCCCTCCAACCCTTCATAGGCCGATTCAATGCCGAACCGTACACAATCGATACCCGACGACCAGAAGAGATATCCGTCCGGGTCGACGAGCCACCACCGCTCGCCGTCGTGATGGGTGCGGAAGAAGCCGGTTGCCTCAACCCGACGTTCCGCCCATCCGCCCCAGCGGGAAAACCCATCCGGCAGCCTCGACTCGGAAGCGGTCTCGAGCTGGGACTGCAGCCGCGCGGTCACCGATTCGGGGGTCTGGCTTTTGCCCGCCCATACGTGAAGCGCACTCTGGCCCATGGCATCCAACAACGGTCCCCTGGGCAGGATCGGCGAATCAAGAACCGGCGGTTCCTCAATCGTCACGCGCACCGGCGTTATGCTGAAACGCACCGGATCCGGTCCCTTGCGGTTGACCACCAGCCGCATCCGGTCCACTTTTGCCAAATCTACGCGATCCCCGCCGCAGAGAGGCTTGAGCCACGCCCCCTCCCGGGGATAGCGCCAGCGGTTTTGATTGACCGCCTCGAGCGGCACGCGCATACGCGCAGATACTTGATTGAGCAGCCCGAAGCTCATCACAAAAGTAGGGCCGTCCACACCCTCTTGCAACAGAAGGTTGAAGACCGCCAGATACTCGCCGTCCAACAATAGATCGGCAGTGAGGTAGTCATATCCCTCGAGAGCTCCCTCCGGGAACTCGAAGGTCAACCCATCGTCCAAAGCCTCCGCGATATACCACGTGGCGCCCGGCATCGGCGCATCGGCATCGTTCACCCTCAAGGTTCCCTGCAGTGTACCAGATTGAAGTTCGAATGAAGTGGTCATGCTATCTCCTCCACAAACGTTCCCGGACACGTTACGCAAGTTCGTCCGCTCTGTCAACATCTAACTGCACGACGCGGTAGTTCTCCATCGCCCGATCCGCCGAAAAGCCGATCCAATGTCCGGCGATCGAATCCTCCAGGGTCGTCACCGAAATCGAAGGTGCCTCTCCCCGGATCACGCGCAGGAAATCCGCGACCAGCCGCATATCCCCGCCCCCATGTCCACCGAAATCCCCCTGCATCTCACGGTCAAGCGCTAGATCGACCTCCGTCTCCGCGTACTCATGTCCCGGTCGGGGATCGATGTGCCGGATCACGAAGCGGTTGTCCTCAAAGCATCCCTGGATCTCACCCAACGTCCCTACCAGATGGATCGAGCGTGAGGGCTTTGCCGTCCCGCCGATCATCGAATGTGTCGCCGTGGCCCCATCCTCAAACTCGATTGCCACCGACTGATGATCGACGACCTCCGGTTCGCACCGCCAGACGCAGCGACCGAAGGGGTTGTCAGTCTTCAACGATTCGATCTTCTGCTCGATCGTGGGCGACTCCAGGTGCTCCAGGGACGCCCAGACGTAGAACCGCCATCGGTCCGGACGATCGATATAGTGCTTGCGGGCCGAATAGGAACAGTCGGGCTCGATCTCGCAATCCACCAGGCATCGCGTACCGGCACCTTCGGGCGCCCGTTCAGGACGGAACTGGAAGTTGCTGCCAAAGCTCGAGACCACGGTCGGACGAATCCCGCTCTTCATCCAGGTGATGAGATCCAGATCGTGACAGCACTTGGCCATCAGCATCGAGCTATGGGTTTCTGAGGCCTTGGCCCACTTACCCCGCACGAAGGCCACGGCCATATGGTGATAGGAGACGTGTTCGACCGTCTGAATGTTCAGGATATCGCCGATAGCGCCGTCCATCACCTTGCGGCGGATGGCGGCGTAGAACGGTGCGTACCGCAGCACGTGACAGATCATCACCGTGCGTCCATGCGTGCGCACCGCATCCACGAGGGTCCACATCTCCTCCTCGGAGGTCGCAAAGGGTTTCTCCAGCAGCATATCGTAGCCGGACGCAAGCAGCGGTAGCGAAGTCGCGACGTGTTGATGATCCATGGTTCCGTTAATGACCACATCAGCAAATCGGGGCTTCGCCGCCAGGGCCCGCGCCGACTCAAAACAACGGTCCGGCGACAGATCGTACGTCCGAGCGACCAGCTCGCGCCGGTGAGCTATGGGATCCGCCACACCGACGATCCGAAGCTCATCAGGATGGTGTTCGGCGTACGACGCATAGAGCAGCGCCCGATGTCCGGCGCCGACGATGACTGCGGTGATAGGTTGGGTTGAAGGCATAAGGGATCCTTTGTGAAATAGAGAACGGATCGACTAAAGCTCGAAAAGACGGGCGATATTGCCGCCCATCACCAGCGCCCGATCCTCTTCAGAGACCTCATACTTGAGCGCAGCCTCGTACGTCGCCCTGACCACGTGGGGACGGCGGAAGGGGCCATCGCTGCCAAAACAGACGCGGTCGGCACCGAGCACCTCGATCGCGCGCAGCACCGCCTTGGC
>CAYMAQ010000148.1:4909-6654 GCA_964388385.1 uncultured Anaerolineales bacterium
CTTAAACCGCGAACACCCCCCCTTGGGCATGGGTGGCGCCGCCGACCAGACCCATATTGGGGCAGCGCGCCGCCACTTCGACCACAGCCCGGTTCATCTCTCCGTCCGTCATCCCCATATGGACCATCAGAATCGGCATCTCTGGATACATCTTCGCAACCCGCTCTGCGCGCAGGGGATGCGTCCGCTCGTAGGCATCGGGGCCGATGTGGAAAGCCAGCCGTGTCCCCGCCTTGGCAATCTCTTCGATCACGGGCAGGGAGAGCTCGGGGTCGTCGATTTTATAGAAGTTCTGGGCGCCGTTGAGCTTGACGCCGTACAACCCATAGTCTTCGATGCATACCTTGACCATAGTCTTGGCATGGTCCACCCCCACCGTCGGATCGGCCCACCCGAATCCCAGAATCTTATCAGGGTGTTGCCGCATCGCATCGTAGACGTAGCGGTTGTGTCCCTCGATGCCCGTCCCCTCGTAGTCGGGTTTGAGCCACGTCAGCGTTTTGTCGACGTTCGCGCGCTCCATACGTTCAAAGTGAGCGGAAAGCGTGAATTCGCCCCCGGTTGGCGCAATGTGCGTATCCGCATCGATAATCATCATCGTCTAGCCTCCTCGGTCAACTCGGTAAGCACAACAAACACAACGGCTTTGGCAGAAAAACCACAAACACATCCAGAAAAACACGCGCCTATCCATGTTTCGATTCGAAATCGCCTGCCGTGCTGGAGATCAGAAGGATAGCGCCATCCCCGCACGGGCACTTCCATGATACACTCGCCCGCAGATTCCGCGAACAGATCCACGAACATAGAGAGGGATTGCAAATCCGACACAAAACACTAAGTTTTTCTGGGAAAGCCATGGAAACGCCGAAATGCTTCAGGCATGAATGACCACCTCCATAAGCCAAAACTCTCGCTTGACATGAACGACTCCTTGTTTTATACTGGTTGCAGTGGACAATCCTGATCGTGTTTGCGCTGGCTGCCCTTTTTGCTCCGTGGCTTGCGCCGTCCGCGCTCTCCGTACTGGATGCCCCGATGGCCCCGCCTTCGTCCATTCATCCCCTCGGAACTGATGACATCGGGCAGGACATTCTAACGGAGCTTCTCTATGGGGCCCGGACCTCTCTGCTCCTCGGAGCGCTCGCCGCGACCTTTTCAACGGTCATCGGGCTCGCGCTGGGCGTGATCGCGGGCTATTACACCCGGTTGGGTTTCGCGATGATGCGAATCGTCGATGTTTTCCTGGCTGTGCCCAGGCTCCCCCTGATCATCTTCCTGGCTGCCTTCCTCAAACCTGGTTTCTGGACGCTGGTCCTGTTTTTCACCCTCCTCGGTTGGATGAGAACAACACGCGTCGTGAGCTCGCAGATTATCAGCGATCGGCATGAGGAGTACGTGGAGGCTGCCATCACGATGGGTGCCGGGGACCCAAGGATTCTCGTCGACCATCTCCTGCCCGGCACCACGTCCATCACGATCATGCGTTTCATCATCGAGTTCCAGCGTGTTATACTGGCCGAGTCCGGGTTAAGTTTTTTGGGACTAGGCGATCCCACGCTTAAAAGCTGGGGGACCCTCTTGCACTATGCCTTCGAATATCCTACGATCTTTACATCGGATCTCTGGCTGCATTGGGCGGCACCGGCCGGGCTCTGTATCACGCTGGTCGTGCTTGCATTGACGTTGATCGGGTTTTCATTGGACGCGTGGACCAATCCGCGTCTGCGTTCGTAACGCTCCAG
>CAYMAQ010000148.1:6754-9904 GCA_964388385.1 uncultured Anaerolineales bacterium
CGTTCGTTAAGGAGAGAAACGATGTCTTGTGAAGAGTTCTTCTATCAGCAGCTCCGCGCGCGTGGATTCCGACTGACCCCCCAACGAGAGATCATCCTCTCGGTTCTGCACCGAATTGAGGGCTTTGCCACCGCGGAGGAGATCCATCAGAGGGTCAATGCGATCAGCCAATCTATCGATATTTCCACCGTCTACCGGACGTTGGAATTGCTTTAGGATTTCCATCTCGTTGCCGCCATTGATCTGGGTGATGGGCAAAATCACTACGAACTGCTGAAACTCCATGAACATCACCTCCATCTCGTCTGTCAGCGCTGCGGCAAGATCCAGGGAGTCGGCCTGGAGAAAATCGAACCCTTCATCGAGCATGTCGAGGAGACCTACGGCTTCCGCATCGACGTCGACCAGCTCACCATTCCGGGGGTGTGTGAAACGTGCGACGCCCAATCGCAGTGAGCACTCGCACAGCCGCAACGTGGAAAAAGTACTGAAACCTCCATCCGGCGAAGCAGGAACAGCCGAGAATGGCTTATGTCTTACGCGGATCGTGTATAATAAGGTCTATGACACAGACACCAAGGTGTTTGTGTCATAGAGATTTGCGCGGAAACTATGTTACGTTCGACCCAACATTCGCTTTACAGTAAGAAAAGGAATATAACAATGGGAAACAACAACCAAGCACCGATGACCGGTAAAGATCTGCTTCTCAGTACCCTGCGCCACGAGCCGACCCCTGCGGTCCCCTGGGTTCCCTTTGCGGGCGTCCACGCCGGCAAACTCAAGGGATACAACGCCGAGGAGGTCCTCAAGGACGCCGACAAGCTCTTTGAATCATTGATCGAGGTCAACAAGACCTACGATCCGGATGGACAACCCGTGCTGTTCGACCTCCAAATCGAGGCCGAGATCCTGGGATGCGACCTGGTCTGGACCGAGAACGGCCCCCCGACTGTCGCCTCGCACCCCCTGGCGTCGGATATGAGCCTGCCGGAGGATCTGCCCGGTCCGGGGGATGGCCGAATGCCGATGACCTTGGAGGTCATGCGCCGGATGAAAGAAGCCGTCGGTGAGCATACTGCGCTTTACGGCCTGGTAACCGGTCCCCTGACCCTGGCCTCCCATCTGCGCGGCACGGATGTCTTCATGGATATGTTCGATCACCCTGCCTACCTGAACGATCTGCTCGCATTCTGTCGTGACGTCGCCATTCGTATGGCGGAAATGTACCTCGACGCTGGCATGGACATCATCGCTGTCGTCGACCCCCTGGTTTCCCAGATTTCCCCCCGCCACTTCGAGTCGCTCCTCGCCGGGCCGTACACCGATATTTTTGGCTTCGTCCGGGAGCGCGGTGGGTACTCCTCCTTTTTTGTCTGCGGCGACGCGACCAAAAACATCGAGGTGATGTGCAAGACCAACCCGGACTCGATCTCCGTGGACGAGAACATCGATCTCCCCGCGGTCAAGCCCATCACCGATGAATACAACATCGCCATTGGTGGTAATATCCCGCTGACCACCCGGATGCTCCTGGGCACCCAGCAGGATAATATGAAGTTTGTGGTCGACCTGTTGGACCAGATCAACACGCACAACTTTATCCTCGCTCCGGGTTGCGATATGCCCTACGACGTGCCCATCGAGAACACCGTCGGTGTCCTGCAGGCGGTTCGCGATCCCGAGGGCACCCGGGTGATGCTGGAGAACTACCAGGAGGAGTCGCTGGATCTCGAATCCGTAACCCTGCCCGATTACAAAGGGCTCGATAAGCCGCTGGTCGAGGTCTTCACGTTGGACTCCGCCACCTGCGCCGCGTGCAGCTATATGAAGGATGCTGCCGTGCGGGCCACCTCCGAGCTGGACGGGGTCGAGATGGTCGAATACAAGTTCACGGAGAAGGAAAACGTCGCCCGCGTGGTCAAGATGGGCGTCAAGAACCTGCCCAGTATCTACATCAACGGAGAGCTGGTCTATTCGTCCATCATCCCCAGCAACCGGGATCTGATCGAGGAGATCAAGAAACGGTCAGAGTCATAACGACGTACAACCAACCCATCAGGAAACGGGGGCGTCATGAAGCTTCATATCGTGGGAGGGTTTTTGGGCAGTGGTAAGACCACTGCGATTATTGGAGCTGCAAAACAGCTCATGGCTCAGGGCAAACAGGTGGGCGTAGTCACCAACGATCAGGGACGCTATCTCGTCGATACGGCCTTCTTCGAGCTTTCGACTACGCCCACCGTCGAGGTGACCGGAGGGTGTTTCTGCTGCAACTACGACGACCTCGATGCCCAGCTCGAGCAGCTCAGGGAGACAGCCCAACCCGACGTCATCTTCGCCGAGTCCGTGGGCTCGTGCGCTGATATCGTCGCGACGGTGGTCAAACCGCTGATCGAGCTTCGTGGCGACGAGGTTACGCCCAGCAGCTTCAGCGTCTTCACCGACGCACGCCTGCTCCGGCGGCGCCTGCTGGGCCAGCCGATGCCGTTCAGCGATGACGTCGTTTATATCTTTGATAAGCAGATTGAGGAATCGGGACTCCTGGTCGTCAACAAGATCGATCTCCTGGAGCCTGAAGCCGTCGCCCAGGTGCGGGATCTGGCGAGAGACCGCTATCCGGAGCAGATTATCCGTCTGCAGAACTCCCTGGACCCGGAGGACATCGCGGGATGGGTTGACGTGCTAACAAACGGGCACCTGGCCTTGCCGGCCCACCCGCTGGACATCGATTACGAGCGGTACGGGACCGGAGAGGCCCAACTGGCGTGGCTGGATGAACGGGTGAGGATGCAGGTGCCCGACGACCAGGGGCGAGAGACGGTGATCCATTTCCTCGAGACCGTCGTAGAGGCCATCGAGGACAGGGATATCCCTATCGGCCACCTGAAAATCCTGATACAGACGGAGGACATGCACGCCAAGGTCAGCTTCGCCTCCCTGGAGGACACCACGTGGCGGGATGAGATTCCGCCGTTGACCGGGACGGAGGTCCGAATGCTGATCAACGCTCGGCTGGAGATTTCGGCCCCGGAGTTGCGAGATTTGATCGCCAGGGCGGCCAACCAAATGAAGGAAGCCACCGGTGTTACCCTGCAAACGTCGGACATCGCCTATTTTCACCCTGCGATGCCCACCCCCACCCACCGC
>CAYMAQ010000149.1:0-9872 GCA_964388385.1 uncultured Anaerolineales bacterium
CACGAGCCTGTGGTTCACCTTAGATCATGAAAACGTGCTTGTAGTAGGCGCCGAAGGAAAGCGAGTTTCTTTTCCCAGCGCCGCGCGTCGTTGAATTGCGCCTTTGCGTGGCAAAGCGTCACGGCGATGAATCGCCTACTACGAGCGGATCTTATTTTCGAAGGAGATAAAGCTATGAGAGAACGCGCCGCCAACAAGGCCGACCGCCTGCTGCAGATCGAGCAGCTGCTGCTCGACCACCCCGACGGCCTGACGCAGTCCGAGATCGCGCGCCGGATCGGCGTCCATCGCTCGACCATCAACCGCTACCTGCCGGACCTGACCAACCGCTTTCCGATCTACGACACCGCGGACGGACGGATCGCTATCGACCGGGACAGTTATCTGACCGAGGTGCGTTTCACCCTCCACGAGGCGATGGCCGTCCACCTGGCGGCCCGGCTGATGACCAAGAGCACCGACAAGCAAAACCCCCACGCGGCCTCGGCCCTCAGCAAGCTGGCCGCGTCGCTGGCGCGGCTGGCCCCCTTCATCAGCGACCACGTCCGCTACGCCGCCGAGGTGATGCAGACCGAGGCCCAACGCCACGATCCGGTCTACCTGGACGTGCTGGAGAAACTCACCCGCGCCTGGTCGCGGGGCCACAAAGTCAAGCTCAAGCACCAGATGGACGACGGGAGCGTCTACGACTACACCTTCGCCCCCTACTACATCGAGCCCTACCCGCTGGGGCGCACGAGCCACGTCATCGGCCGGCGCGAGCCGCCGGACGCCGTGCGCACCTTCAAGATCGAGCGCATCCGCACTGTGGAGCTGACCGAGGACCCTTATACCCTGCCGGCGGACTTCGATCCCGCGGCCCACCTGGCCGACGCCTGGGGCATCTGGACCCGCGAGGGCGAGCCGGTGGAGGTCGTGCTGCGCTTCCACCCCCGGGTCGTCCGCCGGGTGCAGGAGACCCGCTGGCACCGCAACGAGGAGACCGAGCTGCAGCCCGATGGGTGGCTCATCTGGCGCGCGCCCATCGCCGAACCCCGGGAGATGCTCCCATGGGTGCGGGGTTGGGGCGGCGACGTCCGCGTGTTAGCGCCGGAGGATCTGCGAAAAGAGGTGGTCAAAGAGGTAAAGAAGATGGCACTGTTATACGAGGTTGGAGATCTGAAACCCTCTCCACTGTTTCATAGACTCTGGTCGAAAACCAGCCGCCGCACCCAGCGGACACACCCGTTGATCTGCCACATGATTGACGTAGGCGTCGTCGCCCGCGCCCTCTGGGATCAGGTGTTCACAGAGCGTTTCCGCACCCACGTCGCCTCGATCCTGGATCTGGAACCCGACCGGGCAGGCGCTTTGATCGCGTTCTGGGCAAGCCTGCACGATCTCGGCAAAGCGACGCCGGCCTTTCAGCGGAAGCACGCACCCGCCGAAGCAGAGCTGCGAGAAAACGGACTCCAGTTTCCGAAAGCGTATGGGCGCTCCCGGTTCTATCACGGCACGGCCACAACACGGCTCTTGCCCGACGTTTTGACTGCAGAGACAGGGGCATCTCGGCGTCTGGCTGTCGCCGTGGCGCGTGCGGTGGGCGGTCATCATGGCACGTGGCCGATCTCCCGGGAGACCCAGGGCTTGAAAAGCTTCCGTCTCGGAGATACGGCGTGGGAAAACGTCCGCCGAAACCTTGTAGAACGATTGGCTGAGGTCTTCGAGCCCCCCGCGTCGGCCAAGCTTGACAAGCCCAGGGCGCAGCAGAACACACTCTTCACCTTGCTCTCCGGCATCACGTCCGTGGCCGATTGGATGGGGTCGATGGTGGAATATTTCCCGTTCGTCGATCTGCCCGTCGATGTCGACGAATATGCGGAGGATGCGGCGGCGCAGGCGAACTACGTCCTCACCGATCTCAAATGGACAGGATGGCATCCTCCATCGGAGACCCGCTCATTCTCCGAACTCTTCCACCTGCCCGCTCCCCGCCCTATGCAGGCGAAAGCCGTTGAGTTGGCCCATGAGGTGAAGGAGCCCGCGCTCGTGATCATCGAAGCGCCGACCGGCGTGGGAAAAACAGAAGCAGCGCTCTATATGGCGGATACCTGGGCGTGCACGCTGCGCCAGCGCGGGATGTACGTCGCAATGCCGACGATGGCAACCAGCAACCAGATGCACGAGCGGGTTGCGAAGGTGCTGCGCGATCGTTATCCGGGTATCAGTCTATCCCCACTTCTGATCCACAGCCAGGCCCGGTGGATGCAGGACAGTCTCCCCTCGGAGATGAATGTCGGCGAAGGGGAGGAGGAAGAAGCGATCGAGGCTATGACCTGGTTTCTGCCCCGGAAGCGCAGCCTGCTGGCGCCCTTCGGGGTCGGTACCGTGGACCAAGCCTTTATGAGCGTCCTCCAGACGAAGCACTTCTTTGTCAGGCTTCTGGGTTTGAGCCATAAGACCCTCATCTTCGACGAGGTTCACGCTTACGACACCTATATGTCCAAGCTCTTCCAACGATTACTGGGATGGCTCCGCGCCGTCGGAACCAGCGTCATCATCCTATCGGCGACGCTCCCGGAGAAGACCCGCCGCCAACTCATCACGGCCTATGCCGGCGAGGGCACAGAGATGCCAGATGTAACATATCCAGCCATTACATGGGCCGTTGAGGGCAAGGCGGATACGATCCCCGTGACAGCACCCGAACGGCGCACAATACACCTGGGATGGTTGGAACGTTCGCCCGAGGCCATCGCGGCCCACCTCGAAACTGCGCTCGAGGAGGGGGGATGCGCGGCGGTCATCTGCAACACCGTTCGGCGGTCACAGGATGTGTACCGGGCCCTTCAAGCGTCCGGTGCCTGGTCTGAGGAGGAGACCACCTTGTTTCACGCCCGGTTCCCCTTCGGGTGGCGACAGAGCATCGAGGCGGACGTCCTATCCCACTTTGGCAAGCGGGCATCCCGCGAAAACGGCCAGAGGCCCCATCGAGCCGTGGTGGTCGCCACCCAGGTCATCGAGCAGAGCCTGGATCTGGACTTCGATGTAATGGTGAGCGACCTGGCCCCCGCCGACCTGCTCATCCAACGGGCGGGCCGCCTGCATCGTCACGCGCGTGCGGACCGTCCGAAGCCGCTCACACATCCGCACCTCTGGATCACCCGTCCGGACGCGGTGGACAGGATGCCGGATTTCGGCGCTGACGCGTTCGTCTACGAATCGTACGTGCTCCTGCGGACCTTCGCAGAGCTCCAGGATCGGGAGACGTGGACGCTGCCGGATGACACGACCGCATCCATCGAAGCGGTCTATGGAGAGGAAGAGCCGGATGCCCCGCATCTGGCAGTGGCCCTGGTCGAGGCGCGGCAGGCGATGACCCATCACGAGACGGAGGACGTGGACGACGCCCGGCGGCGGCTGATCGCCGAACCAGGGGACAAAAGCCTGATGAAACAAACCAACGCCGAACTCACCGAGGATGCCCCGGAAGTTCACCGCGCACTCCAGGCCCTGACGCGGAAAGGCTCACCCTCAATTTCCGTCGTGTGCCTGCACCGTCACAAGGACGAACTCCACACCCAACCCGACGCCCAGGGCACGCCGATCGATCTGACGCAGAAACCCTCCAACGATCTCACGCAGACGTTAGTGGGGGCGACTCTCAGTCTCTCTCACCGGGGCGTCTTCTGGCACTTGCTGAAGAACGTGCCGCCCCCTTCCGGTTGGCACAACCATGCGCTGCTTCAGACCTATCGCGCACTTATCTTCGAGCACGGCGTCTGTCCTTTAGAGGGATCTCCCTATACACTATATCTAACCCCGTCACTGGGTCTAATTGTTGAAAAGGAGGCATCATGACATTTGAGTTCAACCTGATCGATCGCCCGTGGATTCTCTGCGTACGACGCGATGGCACACCCGCGACCTTGAGTCTGCGAGATACCTTCGCCCAGGCCCATACACTGCGCGAGCTGTCGGGGGACACCCCCCTGGAGACCGCCGCGCTGCACCGGCTAATGCTGGCGCTCCTGCACCGTGTCCTCGGCCCCAGCGATGAGGACGCATGGGCGGATCTCCGATCTGAGGCGTCTTTCGATATGGCTGCACTTGACGACTATTGGGATTGCTACTATTCCCGCTTCGATCTCTTCAACCCCGACCACCCTTTCTATCAAGCCGAAGATGAACGGGTCAAACGGAAGCCTCCCAACAGCCTGGTCCTGGATCTGGCCTTCGGTAACAAGGGTACCCTCTTTGACCATCATACCGACGACGAAGCCCTGTCGCTCTCACCGGCTAAAGCGGCCCGGGCGCTGGTGACCCTTCAGACCTTCGGCCTGGCCGGCTTGAGCGGCATCCGGGGCGACACGTTCACCGACGCCCCCTGGACGCGCGGCGTCGTCTTTCTCATCCAGGGCAGGAATCTCTTTGAGACGCTGATGCTCAACGCATTGAGCTACCCGACACGCGACGATATCCTCCTGCACCACGCGGAGGACCGACCGGCGTGGGAGATGGACGATCCCTTCGATCCCAAACGGACACGTCCGCTGGGATACCTCGACTACCTGACCTGGCAGAACCGGCGCATTCTGCTCTTCCCGGAGATCACAAAAGCCGGGGTCCGGGTCACCGAGATGACAATGGCGCCGGGCCTGCGGCTGGACTCGGAGGTTCTCGACCCGATGCACCACTACCGCATCGACGATAGCCGAGGCTATCTCGTGATGCGTTTCAACGAAGAGCGCGCCCTGTGGCGCGACAGTGTGGCGCTCTTCAAGCTGCACAGCGACGAAGACCGTCCCCCACGAACGTTCGGATGGCTAGCGGAGCTCATCGACGAGGGTTGCCTCGAATCCCGGGACACGCGCCGTTACCTGGCGCTCGGCATGGCCAATAACCAAGCCCGCGTCGACTTCTACCGCAGCGAGCGGCTCCCCCTCCCGATGATCTACCTGACCGCCGAAGGGGAATTGCTCACCGAGTACCTGCAGACGGCAATGGAGACCGCCGAGTCGGTGCGCCGGCAGCTCTGGGGCGCGGCGAGGACCCTGGCTACCTACGTGTTGGTCCCGCAGGCGGATGCGGAAGAGGCCCACAAACCGGCACGTGAGGATATGGACAAGCTGACGGCGCAGTGGGCCGTGGAGCGGGACTATTGGGTCCAACTGGAGATCCCATTCTACGACCTCGTCGCGGGATTGACCGAGGACATCGAGGATGCACTCGATGCGTGGCACGACACCGTACGGCGCGTGGCCTGGCAGGCTTTCGATTACGTCGCCGCTCAGGTGGAGCACGATCCGCGCAATCTCAAAGCCGCTGTCCGCGGACGAGGGCAGTTAGCAGCCGGACTCTCAAAGACACTGCCTGCGTCCAAATCAGAGACCGCACCTGCGAAAACGTTGGAATAATTCCACACACAAGGAGGCTATGGTATGGAAGAAGCAACTCACCCGTTCATTCAGTATCTGGTTTCACTGCAGGAGGACGACGACCGTGGGGCGCTGGCCGACCTGCGGCGCGGCCTGGGCCAGCCGCCCGGCACCGCACCCTCGATGTATCCGTACGTCGTGCGGTACCTGCCGTCGGACGTCAGTCGGCGGGAAGAGCACGCCTACTACCTGGTGGGCGCACTCTTCGCTTACCATGATAAGAAAGGGGGGCAGGGCAATATGGGCGCGCACTTCGCCGCGACCCGCGATTCCAACAGCGACAACACCGCGGTCGAACGCCGCTTCACGGCGCTGCTGGCAGCCCATCCCGACGACCTCCCCTTCTATCTCCGCCAGGCCGTCAGTTACCTGAAGTCCAAAGACCAACCGATCGACTGGGACCAGCTCTTTTATGACCTGCGCTACTGGCACTACAACGACCGGCGGGTGCAAAAACAGTGGGCACGATCATTCTGGGGTCGGACACCGCGTCCGGACCAGGATGAAGCATCGTAGATGAAGCATCGTCGATGAAGCACGGAAACCGTACAAAACCATGTAACTCAATCAACCCTATGGAGGCTTATGATGTTTATCGAACTGCACGTTATCCAGAATTTCGCACCTTCGAACCTGAATCGCGACGACACCGGTAATCCCAAAGATGCCGAGTTCGGCGGCGTCCGCCGCGCCCGCATCTCCTCGCAGTGCTTCAAGCGGGCCATCCGCGAAGCCCCGATCTTCGCGGAGACAACCGCGGCCGAACCGGGCGCCCGGACCCGCCGGGCCGTCACGCTCCTCCGCCAACCGCTCCTGGACGCCGGAAAGGACGAAGAGGAGATCAACACGGTGTTGGAGTTCTTCGTGCCGTCCTATCTGGGCAAGCTGGAGGGCAAGCTTGCCGAGGATATCCGTACCCGGGTGATGGTCTTCATCAGTCCGGAGGAGATCCAGACCCTAGCCGCGGCGCTGCTCGAAAACTGGGATGAGATGCTAGCCGAGGACAGCAAGGCCCGGCGGTCCCTGGTCCGGGACCTGACCAAACAGTACAAGGACGTGACCGGGGCGCCGGACATCGCGCTCTTCGGGCGGATGCTGGCGCAGAAGCCCATCCTCAACATCGATGCCGCCTGCCAGGTGGCCCACGCCCTCTCCACGCACCGCGTCACCATGGAGATGGACTTCTGGACCGCCGTCGACGACCTCAAAGCGATGGAAGAGGACGCGGATGCGGGAGCAGGGGGAATGGGGTTCACCGGCTTCGACAGCGCCTGTTTCTACCGTTACGTCCGGCTGGACTGGGAGCAGCTTCTCAACAATCTGGGTGGAAATGTTGGCCTGGCCCGCAGCACCGTGGAGGCATTCCTGCGGGCCGTGGTCGAAGCCGTCCCCAGCGGCAAGCAGAACACCTTCGCGGCCCACAATCCGCCCAACTTTATGCTGGCTGCGGTGCGCGACGGCGGTTTTGCATGGTCCCTGGCTAACGCCTTCGAGCGTCCCGTCTATCCGGACCGCAAAGGCGGGCTCGTCGCCCCCTCGGTGCAAAAACTGGACACCTACTGGTCACGCCTGACCAAGGTCTACGGCGATGACTCCATCACGGCCACCGCAGCCCTGGCACTCGACCCCGATCTGCCGCTAGCATCTCTCCAGGAAGCCGAAAAGGACAACCTGGGCGCCTGGATCGAGACGGTTCTGAATACACTGCCCACCGGGGAGGCATAACCATGAACGTTCTGCTCCTAAGACTCTCCGGTCCGCTGCAATCGTGGGGGGTCCAGAGCCGGTTTGCCGTGCGCGACACCGGGCGAGAACCCTCCAAGAGCGGCGCGATCGGCCTGCTCTGCGCGGCCCTCGGGCGTCCCCGCTCCGAACCACTCGACGACCTGAATGCACTGCGGATGGGCGTCCGAGCCGACCAGGAGGGGCGCGTGACACGCGATTTCCATACCGCGATGAACGTCCTGCGGGCCCGGGGCAGCACCAAAGACACGGAACCGTCGGCGCGCTACTACCTCGCCGACGCCCGGTTCCTCGTCGGCCTCGCGGGTGAAGACACAGGCCTCCTCGAATCGCTCCACCGGGCGCTGCAAGCGCCCACGTGGGCCCTGTTCCTGGGGCGCAAGGCCTGCGTGCCTGGCGAGCCGGTGTGGCTCCGCGACGGCCTCCGCCGCGACACCACGCTCATGGACGCGTTCGAAAGCTATCCGTGGCTGGGCTGCGACCCTCGGCGGCGACCCGAGCGCCTGCGGGTGGTGCTGGAGGACGAGGCGGGCGAGGCCGTCCGGCCCGACCAGCCCCTCTCCTTCGCGGCCCGCCGCTTTGCGCCCCGCCGTGTGACGACGACTTTTGTGACGACACCCGAGACCGAAATGGAGGATAGCCTATGTATCTCTCACGACTGATCCTCAACCCCCGCAACCGGGCGGTTCAGCGCGAGATCGCCAACCCTTACGAACTGCACCGCACCCTGATGCGCGCCTACCCGGAGGATCTGCCCGACCGCGAACGCGTCCTGTTTCGGACCGAGGCCGATCCGCAGTCCGGGGTCCCCACCGTACTGGTCCAATCGCAGATCGAACCGGATTGGTCCGACCTGACGACGTGGGAGGGATATCTGCTGCCCGAACCGCAATGGCCCCCCAGCATCTTCAACAACCCCGCCGTCAAGCGCATCGACCTCTCCCTGAAAACCGAGCAGTTTCTCGCATTCCGGCTGCGGGCGAACCCCACCGTCAAACGCGAGGGCTCCCGGCACGGCCTTTACCAAGAGGAGGACCAACGGGCGTGGCTCGACCGAAAGGGGCGGCGCGGGGGCTTTGACGTCCGGCGGCTCACGGTCATCAAGGAGGGCAACGCCTATGCCTGGATCAAGCGCAGCGGCAAAACGCGCAAATTGACCCACTTTGCCGTCCGCTTCGACGGGGTGCTCCAGGTGACCGAACCGGATGTCCTGCGCGAGACCGTCGCCGAGGGCATCGGCCCCGCCAAAGGGTTCGGGTTCGGTCTGCTCTCCCTGGCGCCGGCGCGCTGAGGCCGTCATGCACGATCTCCAACAACTGCCCAGACTGGCCGACAGCCTCTCGTACCTCTACGTCGAGCACTGCATCGTCGAGCAGAAGGCCAAGGCCATCGAACTTTTCGATCAAGAAGGCCGGACCCTGGTCCCGGCAGCCGCACTCACCGTGCTGCTGCTGGGGCCGGGCACCCGGGTGACCCATGCCGCCATCAAGACCCTGGCCGACAACGGCTGCACCGTTGTGTGGGTCGGCGAGGACGCCACTAAATACTACGCCCACGGGGTCGGGGAGACCCGCCGCGCGTATCACCTGCTGCACCAGGCGCGCCTCGCCAGCGACGAGCGGCTGCGGCTGGAAGTCTGCACGCGCATGTACCGGCACCGGTTCGGCGGGGAGGAATTCGACCCCGACCTGACGATCCAGCAGCTCCGCGGGATGGAGGGCGCCCGCGTGCGCACCGCCTACGCCCAGGCCAGCCTCCGCTATGCGGTGGACTGGCACGGGCGGAACTACAAGCGCGGGAGCTGGGGCAGCACGGATCCCGCCAACCGGGCTCTCTCCACCGCCAACGCCCTGCTCAACGGCCTGTGCCACGCCGCGATTGTGTCGGGCGGCTATTCGCCGGCCCTGGGCTTCATCCACACCGGCAAACAGCGATCCTTCGTCTACGACATCGCCGACCTCTATAAGGTCACGATCACCATCCCCATCGCCTTCCAGGAGGCGAGCCGGGGCACCCGCCACCTGGGGACCCGGGTGCGGCGGGCCTGCCGGGACGCGTTCAAGGCCCACAAACTCCTGCAGCGCATCCTGCCCGACATCAAGGCTCTGCTGGACGTACCGGAGGGGGTGATGCGCGCGGGCGCCGAGGCCGACAGCGATCCGGCCCGGCCCGAACCGCTCTGGGATCCGCCCGCCGCGCCGATCGAGTCGCCGATCGAGGCGCCGATCGAAACCCACCCGCTGCCCTCGGCTGACGAACAGGCGCGGGCGCTCCGCCGGCAGCGCGCCGAGGAGGGATTGCGCGGGGAATGGGTCGTCCGCCGCACCGAACTCAACACCTGGCACGTCCTCACCGGCTCCGGCCCGCCCGGCTATCTCGTGCAGCGGGAGGCGGACGGGTGGCAGTGCGAGTGCCCGGACTTCGCGCGGAACGAACTGGGCGCCTGCAAACACACGATGGCCGTCGCCATGATGCTGGAGACCCAACCTAGCGAAACGGCCGAGTGAGGGAAACAATGATCGTGATGATTCTGGAAAAAGTCCCCGCCAGCGTGCGCGGCGAACTCACCCGCTGGCTGGTGGAAGTGAAAACCGGCGTCTTCGTGGGCCACGTCTCCGCCCGCGTGCGCGACAAACTCTGGGACAAGTGCCGGACCTCCAAGCGGATGGGCGGCGTCACCCAGGTGTGGTCGACCAACAACGAACAGCGGTT
>CAYMAQ010000150.1:0-9852 GCA_964388385.1 uncultured Anaerolineales bacterium
TTATCGGATGAATATCCCCGGATTCTTCGCTATCGTCAATAAGGAATTGCGCTCATTAGCCCAAGAACGTACAATTCTCATTGCGTTCGCTATTCAACTGTTCATCGCTTCATTCTCCTCCGCGTTGCTATCCGGTCTCATTGCAGTCTACGACCCGGACGCGATCAGATTGAGCGAGCGCCTCCGTCCTCGAGTGGGGGTGGTGAGTGAGCCGGATCATCCCCTCATCGGATTTCTGGACGTGCATCACGCACGCGTGTCGGTCTTTAACGAGGTTGAGAGTGCCGCCGAAGCTCGAAGTGAAGGCAGGGTGGATGCGGTCATCATCGCGGTCGTCGAGGACACGTTTGACCTTTACCTTCCATCCTCCGAAACTCAAGCCACGTTGCTAAAAATGATTCTGCGCCGGCCTTTGAAACAGTATGCGCACTTACTGCGAGAGCGTGCCGGCATCGACATGCGTTACCAGGACGTTGAGGGGGAACCTGCGACGTCGTTCGAGTTCCGCTATGGGATCCTCGTCCCTATGTTGATGTTCTTTCCGGCATTTGTGGCTGGGGGGATCGTTATCGACACCGTCTCCCAAGAACTTGTCGATCGAACGTTGGAGACGCTGTGGTCAGCCCCCCTGTCTATCAATGCCATTCTGCTAGCTAAATCGGCAGCTACGTTCATTGTCACGGCGGCGCAATGTCTTCTGTGGCTTGGTCTGCTCCGCTTGAACGGTGTCACGGTGAAAAATTGGGGCGGCGTCTTGGCCATCGCGCTTATCGGATCCTCGTTGATTGCCATCGTCGCAACGTTGATTTCACTTATTTTCCAGGATCGAGAACGGTCGCAGTTTGTCTACGCATTATTTATCGTCTCCGCTACGAGCCTGAGCACCTTCTTCGCTCAGTCTCCCCTTGCCCTCGTAAGCAGACTTTCCGTGGGTGATCCCTCTGTAGGGTGGGGTCAGGTTTTTGGATATGTTGGACTGCTTGTGCTTACTCTTGCGGCCCTGTTGGCTTTCTCGACACCGTTGATTACCCGGTCCGATGCTTGATCCCGCGTCAGCGTTTCCACCCCACGTTGGAGGCCGGATTGAATCGAAATAGGCCTACGGACAAGATAAGGGCCTGATAACCTTGGCCATAGGGGGGATTGTTGACTAGTGAGCGTGCCAGGCGAGGCCACCCCGTGCATTTCTGGGTTCTGTGGTGCCTCATCCTCTTGACCGCTGCGTTGTTGCGGCTTTCCTATCCGGACTGGGACCAGGGGGTTGCTGTGCATCCCGACGAGCGTTTTCTGCTTGGCGTGGCGTACGAGACACCCATTTACAGTAACCCGTGTGCGGCATCCCCGGAGTTTCCCTACGGACATCTGCCCGTCACCTTTATATCTTTGATCACGAAGTTAGCTCCCCACGACCCCCTTTACAGTGCCCGTTTGCTTTCGGGCGTCGGGGGTGTTTTTCTCGTTGCGCTCACCGGCTGTTGTGGTTTTCGTTTAAGTCGATCGCGGGCCGGCGGGCTTTTAGCCGGGCTTTTGGCAGCCTTCTGTCCCTTTTTTATTCAGCAAGCCCATTTCTACACGGTAGATCCCTGGGCAGCTATTTTTGGTACCCTTGCGCTTCTTCTTGCGATGCGGGAAAAGTGGTCTTGGAGTGGCGTATTTGTAGGTTTGTCTTTGGCGTGTAAAGCTTCCTCCGTTTGGATCGGTGTGTCGATAGGCGTCGCGATGATGGTCGTAACCCGTCCTTGTCAGTGGATGCGCAACGGCCTCAGTTTTTTGTCCGGAGTTCTGGCTGCCGTCTTCGTCGGATCGCCTTGGCTTATTCTCGCGCCTATCCAGTGTTGGCGCGGTCCCCTTGTTCAGGCTCAGTTGGCAGCCGGACGCTTTGTGTTCCCCTATACTCAACAATACGCACGAACCATCCCCTGGGTGTATCCTTTCACGCAGATGTTCCTATGGAGTATGGGAGCTCCGGTAACCCTTGCCGGGATCATTTCGCTATCAAGACTGATTGCGGCTTGGAGAGAAACGCGCAGGCCTTATCTGATCGCTCTTGTGGCTATGGTTTTTTTCTTTGTGGTGACTTCAGGCTTCTATGTAAAATACCCACGCTATCTGCTTGCTATCTATCCGTTATGGATCGGTTTTGCGGTCAAAGGTCTTCTCGATCTCCACCATGCTCTCCGAAGTCCCTTACAGCGGGTTGGTGGCTTGGGCGTTATTCTGACCACAATCTTGATAACCTGCGGTCTTGGACTCGCTCAAGCTTCAGTTTACAGGGGTATTCATCCTTGGGTGGAAGCATCACGATGGATTTATCAACATGTCGCTGAAGACTCTACCCTCGTGGCGGAATCCTGGGATCATCCGCTGCCGGTACCTCTTGCCTCCGGCGATCCCTCGAATTATCAGCAGATCACCCTTCCTGTGCTGGATGGCGTTCAGGGTCCAGATGTAAAGGCCAAGGTGCTCGATCGTTCCAGAGAAGCCAGAGTCGTTGTCCTGGCAAGCCGTCGGAACTACGGGGTCGTGCTGCAGCAGCCGGAACGTTTTGAAGTGGCACATCGATGGTATGAGGAGCTTTTCAGGGAACGGCGTGTATTGGTGTTCAGTCGCTGTCCGAGAATCGGTGGGCTCGCTTTGAGCGACGACCCATTCCAGGGTTTAGGAGGGCGCGGAATCCCCAACGTCAGGGAATACTGCGATGCCAATCGGGTGTTCAGGCTTCCTCGACTTGACGAGAGCTTTCGAGTCTATGATGCCCCGATCACGATTCTCCTTGTGAGAGATGACTGATCGGGTCTCGCGGCGTCGCGGGTATTTTCTCGTTACGTCTGCAAATTTATCATCGCATGGTTGATTTATGGGCTTGTATTCTTGTGACGTTGTCCGGTCCCAGTTCTGTGTTAGAATCTATCCCTGGAGTTGAGAATGGTCAATCAGTTTCCTCTTATGCTTTTGTTCGGTTTGGGTGGGAGCCTGCTGCTACTGTTGGTGGGCTCACTATCCTCCTTGCGGAAATATCAACTTCCGATCTCCGCCGCATGGACGACCCTTCTTACCATTTTGTGGTTGTTGGTTCCCACGGAAGGGCGTTGGGTTCTCTCTGTGTGGGCCCCGAGTTCGGTCTTAGAGGGTTGGCTTATCACAGACGTGACGCCGGCACTCTGGCTGTGTGGGGTTGCGATTGGGTTGATGATAAGCGGCGCACTCTGGGTAAGCGTGGCAGAACGGCGTCACGAACTTCCGCTGACCGGTGCTCTCCTGACGATCTTTTTGACGGTCACGTTCTCGATGCTGTCGAGCGGTACCTTGCTGATGACGCTCGCGATGTGGGCTGTTTTCGATCTCTTCTGGTTAGTCTCCCGGTTGATGGCAGGAGACGATGGCAATCGGGTTCTTTGGTCAGCTGCGGTTTACGGTGCTTCTTCCCTGCTGTTGTGGGGCGTTTCACTTCTAATGCTGGAGCGGGGATCAACCAGCCTCTGGTGGCTGATGCGTCCGCCGCGCCCTGCGCTTATCCTTCTGGCGGTCGCGGGTCTTATTCGAGTAGGATTTTATCCTTTTCAGATCGTTTTTCCTGCCAGCGGATCGGCCTCACGCACGCTTACACTCATCGGCTTAATGGGGCCGTTGTCGGGCATCAGCCTGCTATATCGACTGCTCGATCTGCCACACACTGAGACCTTACCCTCTCTATTCGTGATTTGGGGTGGTGTGTCTGTGCTATGGTTAGGCCTGATTGCTTTTATCGAACGCGATCACCTTGAGGGAAGCCTTTGGAGCGCCCGGGCTATTCTTCTGGCAATTGTCACAGCCTCGTTGGCCTCGCACTTCAGTTCATGGTTATTAATTGGGGCCATTACTTGGCTTTCGACCGTGGTCCTATTTGTGAGCACACGCCCTTGGTCCAATAAGCAACCGTTCTGGGGCCTGCTCCGCATCTTTGCCACCTGTCTGTTATTAGGCACACCGATTTCCGTGCTAGGACAGATGCACATCCTTTCTCTGACCCCGACTCTGTTTACCCGGATGTTGACGGTTTCCGGTCTGACCCTGGCCAACAGTGTCCTTATGTACGGTCTCAGTCAAAAGGCTCAAGCTCGGATTGATGAACCATGGCCCGTCCAGCGTATCGCCCGTGTTGTAGGGTTTCTGATGATCACCATCGGGCTTGTTGTTCTCACGCCTTTAGCGCCATCGGTGATATTTACGGGGACTGCTTTGGCTTTTTGGGGAGGTGCTCTCCTGGTGAGCGTGGCCCTTGCGGTCTGGCACGATGTCATTGAGGGATACCTTCAACGTTGGATTCCGGTTTTGAACTTCTTGGATATGGGTTGGGCATACCGATCTATCTGGCAGGGATCCGAAAATCTACTTGGCGTTCTGCGTGTGACTTCGGAAGTCCTGGAGGGCAGTGGCTCGATTTTGTGGTCGGTGCTGATTCTGCTGTTGGTTTTGATGATTACGGGGGGGCGATGAATCCTTTCTCCGTCTGGTTAGAACGGTTTGCCGATCTTGTGTCTGTACCGGCTGCCTGGGGCATTTTTGTGACCGGAGCTGTTATCTATCTGATTACAGCCTGGCGAATACGGTTTCTGGCACTCATTGTGCAGTACGTCTTTATCGGGATGTTGTTCGCCCGGATCTTCGATCAGCGACCTGAGATGGCGATGATGAAAACGCTGGTAGGGTGGCTTGTATCGGGGGCCTTACTCCTGAGCGCTCAAATTCGAAGCCGCTCTTTGAAGACTCAACAATCCTTGCGTAAGATGCAATGGGCTGTGAATCTTCCTTTCCGGATTCTCAGTTTGTTGACTGTTACAATCATCGCTCGTCTGGCCTCCCAGAAATATACACTGCCTTACGTCTCAGCAGACCTGGGATTGGCTTGTTTTCTCCTTACCGTGTTAGCTATTCTCTATATGGGTACCGAAGAGGATCCTGGTGTTGTCGGGGTGGGGGTTTTGAATCTTCTTGCCGCACTTGATGTTTTTTATTTGGCCCAAGATCCGGGATTGATGGTTTCAGGGCTGTTGGTCGGTGTGAGTCTTCTGGTTGGCCTCGCTTCTTCCTATTTGACGGTTGCCGAGGTGCCGGCGTGAATCTACCTGGCCCGGTTTTCTTTCTCGGTCTCCTGTTAGCGACCGCGATTCTGCTTCAGGTTTTCCGGCGTTGGACCTGGTTGATGGCTTGGTTAGCTGCCAGCGTGACCTGTGTCCTGGGAGCACTGATGGCTTTCGCGAATTTTGAGGTGCCGCTGTCACTTCAACTCCACTTCGTCACTCTTGGAGAACCGCTTAACGTGCTCGGGCGTATTCTGGTGATCGAACCGGTCGATCGATTACCTCTGGCCTTTATGTGCTTTACAGCGGCGGGGCTGTTCGTGATTGCCTGGCGGTTGCTCCCTCATTCTAATTTCTATCCCGCAGGCGTGGCTATGGTTGCTCTGCTTTCGGGGGCCTTGATGGTCGAACAGGTGGTCTATGCTGCACTTCTGGTAGTTATGGCTGCCCTTTTCGGGATCTTTCCCCTCTATGAACCGGTCGTCAGATCGGACGGTACCCATTATGGCGGGCGGCCTAAAGGTGGGTTGCAGTACATTGCCTATATCTCCTTGGCCCTGCCCGGTTTGATGATCACGCACCTATTGTTGGAACAAGCCTCGTTATTCCCCAATGATGTGGGGCTGCTCCGTACCTCCACGGTTTTGCTGGGGCTGTCTTTTGCGCTGCTTTTGGGCGCCGTGCCCTTTCAATCCTGGTTATCGACCGTTGCCATGGACGGTTCTCCCCCTGTGGTGACTTTTCTCTTTACAGTCAATCTTGGAACGGTCTGGTTTTTATTACTCGCTTACCTTGATACCTATCGATGGTTGGGAGAGCAGGCTTCATTGGCCTCTTTGTTTACCAGTGTCGGCCTAGTTATGATCGTTGTGGGTGGGGTCTTGGCGGCGGCTCACCGTCGCTTGGGGCGTATGGTGGGATATGTGACGCTTATCGACAATGGGGCGATGTTAGTCGCGCTGGGCACTCAACAGGTCTCAGGTCTTGCGCTGACCATCCTGATGTTGATGGCGAGGCCCTTGGCCCTGGGACTGATGACGTTAGGTCTCGACGGGCTGCGGCGATTCGGTGATGGGAGTGACCGTTTTGAGTCTCTCCAAGGTGCTGCGTGGATTACTCCATGGCGCACGCTGGCATTTGTCGTCGGCGGCATCGCGATGGCTGGGTTTCCCTTGACCCTGGGATTTTCAGTGCGCTGGGGATTCTATCGATTACTGACGCAGTCCAGCCTTTTCTTTGCGGTTGTTGCGCTCTCAGGTAGTGCAGGTGTGATGATGGGCATGGTTACGGCTCTGCGGGTCTTTCTGGCCCCTTCGCCTGAGACGCTTTCGAGTGAAACCGGCGTTGGAATTCGAGACGACCCGGTTGTCCTGGTCCTTATTTTGACTCTGGTGATTGCAACGACAGGACTGGGGTTGTTTCCGCAGACCCTGGCGGAGCTGGCGATGCAAGTTGCCGAGGGATTTACGTTCTTCACGACCTAAGTCAAGCGCGGATTAAGGAACTCATATGTCGCTGAACCTATTTGATCTACGCATCAGGCAGCGCGATTATCTTCTGCGAATTGCCCAAGCTATGGTTTCACGTTTGAATGTTCGGGCGGTTCTGCGGTTGATTCTGCAAGCGTCTGTCGACATGTTGCAGGGGCAAGCCGGTCTCATCGCTCTAGAAGATGACATAGGCGGCTTCACGTTCTCGGCGAGCTATGGATTGCCGCCGGCGATGGTTGATTCGTTTATTCCCTTGGTTGAGGGTATGCCTAAAGTTGAGGACACCGATGATTTCGCCATCCCCGGTCTTGCTTCTAAACTTAGCCGAATCGCAGAGGAGACAGGCCTGCTGCTCCGCCAAGTCGTTGCCTTGCCGATGGTTGCCGAACAAGTGTTTCTCGGTGCGATTTTCATCTTTCGATCCCATAGCACCCGATTTTCTGCTGATGACCGTCAAATCCTGGCAAGCTTTGCTAATTACGCTGCGATTGCGGTTAACAATGCGCGTCTCTATGAAACGGCGGTCACAGAACGACAGCGACTTGATGCGCTGCTGGAATCGAGCGCTGACGGGATTATGGTTCTGAAGCCGAGTTTGCAGATCGAGCGTATCAACCGGGCCCTTGCTTCTCTGACAGGATGGTCGAGCGAGGAAGCCGTGGGGCGCCCGTACGATGAGGTCATTGTCTGGGAGCGCCGGCGGTCGAACTTAACTCTTGAGGATGCGGTGGATCAGGGATGGCCTGGCAGGGAAGGGCCTACCCTGTATGTGGAAGGTGAACTGCGGAGGCGCAACGGCAGTGTGGTCTCGGTGGGTATCACATACGCGCCGGTTATGTCTCGGAGTGGCAGATTACTCAACATTATCGGTACGACCCGTGACATTACTCACTTTCGTGAAGCTGATACCCTGAAAGATACATTTATCTCTGTGGTATCGCATGAACTTAAGACCCCGATATCGATTATCAAAGGCTATGCAGAAACGCTTCGGCGCCCCAAGGCCAGAGAGAATGGGGAGCTGGTCGATGAGATGTTGGATGATATTGTCAGTGAGTCGGACCGCCTGGCCCGACTCGTCGATGATCTGCTGGATGCTTCTCGCCTGGAAGCGGGTGGATTGGCTTTTCATGAGATCGAGGACGTTGATATGAGTATGATCGCTCAACGCGTCATCGAACGTTATCAAGGACAGACTGAACGCCACGATCTAAAACTTGATTTTGGGGAGAATTTCCCAACCATTCAGGGAGATGCTCAACGTTTAGAACAGGTTGTAGATAATTTGGTCTCCAATGCCATTAAATATTCACCACGCGGTGGGACCGTTACGGTTCGCGGGCGTTTTTCACCCGCGGAGGTCGTCATCTCCGTGTCCGATGAAGGCGTAGGCATTCCTCTTGACGAACAGGAGCGGATATTTCATCGTTTCTATCGGATGGAGGGGCCAGAGACCCGAGCTGTTTCGGGTACAGGATTAGGACTCTACCTGGTTCGCGCTATTGTTGAAGCTCACGGTGGCCGAATTTGGATCAAGAGTACGCCGGGTCAAGGCGCCACGTTCTACGTCGCACTTCCAAGGGAGACTGGATTGGCGCTTCCTCAGAGCGAGATCGCCATTTAGAGCGGGCACAGCCCTGATTTGGACGCTGATGCTGAGATGAGGCTTGTCGAATCCGGTTTTTCCTGTAAACTTAATTGCTGGGATATGCTTGATTAAGACATAAATGCAAAAATTATTGCGCACATTAGAGGAGTGAACTCGATGCCACCAAGATTTGTAGCCGCCGTGACCTGCCCCTCCTGCGGAACTCGCTTTCAAACTCAAGTTGAGCAGATTTTAGACGTCCGCGTCGATCCATCGGCGCGAAATCGTATGATCAGTGGGGCCGTTAATGTCGCTGTCTGCCCTGCGTGTGGGACCGGGGGGTCCTTAAATATACCTTTCATCTATCACGATCCTGAGAAAAAAGCCGCACTGCTCTATCTTCCGGCGGAAGCTGGATCCAACGAAGTAGAGAGACAACAAGTCGCCGGTCGACTTACCCGGCAGCTTATGGATTCGATGCCTACCGAGGAGCGCAAAGGCTACTTATTGCAGCCGGAAACGTTCATCACCATTGACTCCATGGTTAAACGTGTCCTGGAGATCGAGGGGGTCTCCGAGGAGCAGATGGCCCAGAGTCAAGAGCACCAGGAACTTCTCGGCAATTTTCTCAGTGTTGAGGAAGATGAGTGGCCGCAATTACTCGAGGAGCATGAGGAAAAGATCAACGAGGGTTTTTTCTCGCTTCTGGAGTATGTGATGCAGGCCTCATCACAGCAAAGTGCAAGTAGTCCACAGTTCGAAAAAATCAGCGCCCTCAGCGATTTTGTGATTGAGGAAACAGAGTTGGGGCAGAAACTCCAGAAGCGTTCGGAGATCCTACAGGAGTTTGCGGAAGATCCTTCCAGGGATACCTTGTTGAAAGCTCTGGTCAATGCTCCCGATGAGGATACGGTGCGTGTACTCATTCAATCGGGGATTTCGTTTATTGATTACACGTTCTTCCAGAAGCTGTTGCAGATGATTGAGGGAACAGACGACCCAGAGGAATCTGAGACTTTACGCTGGTTACGCAGGAAGATTTTGGACGTTCGGGATGAAATGATCGAGCAGTCTGAAGCCGTGATGCGTCAGCGCAGCGCATTATTGGGCAAGCTTATGGGCTCTTCGGATCCCAAGAAAATGGCAAGCAGTCACCTTTCCGAACTGGATGACGTTTTCTTCATGGTCCTGAGTTCTCAGATTGAGGAGGCCGAACAAGAAGGCGATGACGAGCTTCTTGAAGACCTTCGTCGCATCGCCCAGGTCGTGAATGAGGTGATGGAAGGTAATTTGCCTCCAGAGGTCGCTCTGATCCGGCGCCTGATGGTTGCTCCGTCGGATGAAGAGCTTAAGCAACATCTGGAGTCCAATCGAGAGGTTTTGACACCGCGTTTCTTCCTTTATCTGCAAGTGCTCGAAGCCTCAGCTCATGAGGAAGGACAAACCGAATCCGCCGGACGCATCGCAGATATCCGCGCTGCTGCGAAATCGATCGCGCCCGAGGCTGCTTCACAGGCAGAATCTATTCAGGCAGAGGCCGAGGGACAACCCGCAGCCGTTCAGCAACCGGCTGATCAGCCTACGCCATCACGGAAGCGACCGTCTGGCGGTCCTGTTCTGCTAGAACGGCATGATGAGGGAGAGGATGACGAATCAGCGTCTGAGAGGCGAACTCCCTCAGGTCTGATCATTCCGGGCTGACATTGCTCTTTAG
>CAYMAQ010000151.1:0-9775 GCA_964388385.1 uncultured Anaerolineales bacterium
GGACGAGGATATCCAGGTCGGTATAGGAGCGGAGGGCCGGGTTCTGATAGACCAACTCCGCCAGCACCGGCCCTTTGAAGACGATGTGGTCGATGCCCGCATCGTTGAGGGCCCGGAGCAGTTGGGCGTACGCGTGAGTTGATCGCAGATGGCGGACCGCGGCGTGGAGATAGACCTGGCGGAGCCGTTCGTGCACCTCATCGGGGACCCAGGGTTGTGCCTGCAGCGCGTCATAGAGCAGGGCGGTCGTGCGGCTGCGATAGCTCGCTTCCAGCACCCGGTCCCACTTGAGGCTCTCTTTCGCGTTCAGGGATGCGGCGCGGTCGAGGGCCTCGGGCTCCCAGCGGCTGGCGAGGCAGTGTTGGATGAAACTTAAGGCTGTCGGGTCGAGGGTCTCTGTTGACATCAGGGTCATTATAGACGATCGTTTTCGGGGCGCAAGCGGCCAACCCAATCCCAACTTTTTAAACCCAACTCCGAATCGGGGGCAACCGTTTCCGTAAGGTATTTGGGACGTGGGCGCGTATACTAAGGGTGATGGTAAAAATAACCGATGAAGGAGGTCAAGATGCCAGCTCCCTTGGGTGATTTGGCGACGCGGGTGAATGCAGCGTTAACCGACCACGAAGAGACGGCGAAGTATCCGATTGAGGCGGTGAACGAAGGCGGGGTTATCACGCTGATGGGGAAGGTTCCCTCGGAGGCGGTCCGTGAGACTGCCGAGGAGGTCGCCGCGGATGTGGAAGGGGTTGTCAAGGTGGTCAACGATCTGACGGTCGGTGAGGTTGGGCCGGACAGCGATTTGATTGTGCCGCCGATCGATCCGACGAAAACGTCGACGACGTCGAATATCCCATAAGTCGGTCATAGTGAGAGGGATCAGGCCATCCCCGGTCCCACCTGGGTGCGGGGATGGGTATCTGCCTGCCGAGTAGGGATTGGATGGCGCATCGAGGAGGATTTCTGATATGTTTTTGAGGACTCTGGCAAAGAAATGGTGGTTGTTGGCGCTGCGTGGACTGCTGGCGGTAATTTTTGGTGTTGTGGCGTTGATCTGGTCGCAGGCTACGCTCAGCGCGCTGGTCCTGCTGTTCGGTGCGTTTGTGCTGGTGGATGGTATTTTCAATATCGCCTCGGCGATTGCACGGGGGCGGCAGGCAACGCCGGTGTGGTGGTTGGTGATGCAGGGTCTCTTCGGCATCGCGATCGGCGTGGTCACGTTTTTCTGGCCCGGTGTCACGGCGCTGGCGCTGCTCTATCTGATCGCGGGCTGGGCGTTGATCACCGGGATTATTGAGATTGCGACCGCGATCCAGCTCCGTAAGGAACTTGAGGGCGAGTGGTTACTCGGCTTGGGCGGCCTGTTGTCCGTGCTCTTTGGCCTCTTGATGGTCATCTGGCCCACCAGCGGTGCGACCGCGCTGGTGTGGATGATCGGCATCTACGCAATCCTCTTCGGGGTGATCCTGATCGGGTTGGGGCTGCGTCTCCGCAAGTGGCAACGGTCGGTGGTGTCTGGATAGGGTTTCTGCAGGCGTACTTCTGCGAGAGGGGGGCAGGGTGAACTTTGATTTGATACGCGGGATTGCTAAACGGGATGAGGCGACGAAGATCGTCCTTCTGGTCCTCGATGGGCTGGGGGGGCTGCCCGGTGAGTCCTTTGGATGGCAGACTGCGTTGGAGGCTGCAGAGACTCCGCATCTGGATGCGTTAGCAACCCGGGGGATCTGCGGTCTTCACGAGCCGGTCGCCTCGGGCGTCACACCGGGGAGTGGGCCCGCGCACCTGGCGCTCTTCGGTTACGATCCGGTGACTCATAATGTGGGGCGGGGTGTGCTCTCGGCCCTGGGGATCGATTTCGATCTCCAGCCGGGCGACGTTGCGGCCCGCGGGAACTTCTGCACGGTTGACGATGACGGTGTAGTGACCGACCGCCGCGCCGGACGGATCCCCACGGACAAGAACCGCGAGCTCCTGGATCTGCTGCGGCAAGAGGTGGCGCTTCCCGGCGTCGAGGTCTTCCTGGAGCCGGTGAAGGAGTACCGTTTTGTGCTGGTGCTGCGCGGTGAAGGGCTCGATGCGGCGGTTCACAACACCGATCCGTTGGAGGTCGGCGAGACCGTGGTCGAGGCCGAAGCGCGGCGGGAGGGGGCGGAGCGCACGGCGGCGCTCGTGTGTGATTTTGTCGATCAGGTTCGCGAGGCGTTGGCAGAGCGGGAGCCGGCGAATATGGTGCTCCTACGGGGGTTCTCGCAGCGCCCAGATTGGCCCACGTTGAACGACGTTTGCGGCCTGAAGGGCCTCGCGATCGCTCGGTATCCGATGTATCGCGGCGTCTCGAAGTTGGTGGGTATGGACGCCTTGCCGGCGCCCGACAGCGTCGAGGCGGAGTTCGATGCGCTTGTAGCGAATTGGGACGCATACGATTTCTTTTTCGTGCACGTCAAACGCATTGACAGCGCGGGGGAGGATGGGGATATGGCGCGCAAGATCTCGTTGATCGAGGGGGCGGATGGGTATTTGCCCCGGATTCAAGAATTGGGCCCGGACGTGCTGGTGGTGACCGGCGACCACTCGACGCCGGCGGCGATGAAGTATCACAGTTGGCATCCGGTGCCGGTCGCATTGTGGTCGAAGCGCTGTCGTCCGGATCGTCTCACGCAGTTCAGCGAGCGGGCATGTGTCGGTGGCAGTCTGGGCTCCCGGTTCCCGGCGCATGAGTTGATGGCGTTGGCCCTGGCTCATGCGGGGCGGTTGGATAAGTACGGGGCCTGATTCTCCGGTTGGGACAGGAACTCTGTAACGTGTTGGTCCTTGGTTGAAGGTTCGGCTTTGGTTTCAGATAGCGACGAAAGGAATAGATGAAGATGGAAAACACTTATACGTATACGGCACGGAGTGCTACGGATCCAGAGAAAGTTGTGACCCTCACGCTGCGCGGCGATCGGATGTCGGTGGGATCCGGCGTTCCGGTCGAGCAGGCGGCGCGGCTGATCGAGTCGGCGACTGCGGAAGAGGCGGAAGAGGTCGAGGGAGAGGAGCAGGCCCGACCAGAGCGCAAACCGCAGCTTTGGCTCAAACCGATGGCGATCTCGCTGGCCGAGCGGGGCACGAGCCCCCTTCGTGTGATCGACGTCGATGCACAGGCGACCGGGGCGGGGTATCTCTGGGTGCGCGGTTGGATTCGCGTCGGCGGATTGCGGTTGGCTCCGGTGACGCTCCTGGACGGTACGGTCGATAACCCGGATGCCGCCCTGGCTTTCGTGGAAGAACTCGCGCGACGCAAGGATAAGTATGTTCAAGGCCCGGCTATTTTGAATTTCCTGGATTACTGGGCGACGTGGCTTGTGTTGGGCAGTGTGCTTGTTGTCTTCTTCGGTCGTTGGCGAAAACGCCACGACGAAGCCGAGGCCTGATCGGGGGGTATGGAAATTACTGCCATCGTTGGCTTTTACCGAAGGGGGTGAGTTAGTGGGTACTGCTTTGACACGTGAGGAAGGAAGGGACCAGCATCGTGAATGATCAGGCAAGGAAAGACACCGAGGTTGAAATTGAAGAACCCTGGTCGAAGTCCTGGGAGTCGATCGCGGAAGGGTTGGAGGTCGATCCTGAGACCGGATTGAGTCAAGATGAGGTCGAGCGCCGCCGTGAGCGCTACGGGCGGAATCGTCTTCGAGATACTGAAACCAAGAGCGCCTGGACTATTCTGATCGAGCAGTTCAAGAGCTTGATCATCGGGCTGCTTGGGATTGCATCGATTCTTTCGTTTGCTTTTGGCGATTGGATCGAGGGACTCGCGATTGTCGTCGTCATCCTGCTCAATACCGCGATCGGCTTCTTTACCGAGCTGCAGGCAATCCGCTCGATGGAAGCCCTACAAGAGCTGAGCAGCGTCGATGCGAAGGTGCGCCGAGATGGACAGGTTCAGGAAATCTCGGCAGAATCTATCGTACCCGGCGACATTGTGGTGCTGTCCGGCGGGGATGTGATCACGGCCGATGCACGCTTGATTGAGGCCTCCAAACTCCAGGCAGATGAGTCTGCCCTCACCGGTGAGTCGGTTCCGGTTGCTAAACAGACTGAGCCTGTCGATACGGAGCGCCCCCTCGCCGAACGGGCGAGTATGGCGTATAAGGGGACGGCTGTTACGCGTGGCGCGGGTGAGGCGATTGTCATCTCAACCGGACAGGAGACGGAGCTCGGACAGATCTCATCCCTGGTCCAGGAAGCCCAGGAAGAGGCGACCCCGTTGGAGGAGCGGCTGCAGCAACTGGGCCGTAAGCTGATCTGGGTGACGCTGGGTATCGCAGCGATTGTCGCGGTCAGTGGGGTGATTGCAGGACGGGATCTCGCCCTGATGATCCAGACATCCATCGCGCTCGCCGTGGCAAGTGTGCCCGAAGGCCTGCCTATCGTGGCGACTGTAGCCTTGGCACGGGGAATGTGGCGGATGGCGAAGCGACAGGCCTTGATCAATCGACTTGCCGCTGTCGAGACGCTGGGAGCGACGAGCGTCATTCTCACCGATAAAACGGGCACCCTGACAGAGAACCGGATGACGGTCGTACAACTCTCCCTGCTGGAGAAAGAGGTTCATATCAGTGGCGAGGGGTTGGATCTGGAAGGGGAGTTTACGCAGGATGGCGAGCCTGTGGACCCCGCGGAGGACGCCCAGTTAAAGATGGCTCTCCGTTCCGGCGTCTTGTGTAACAATGCTGCGCTGCCTGATTCGGAAGAGGCCGAGGAAGATATGAAGGCGGTCGGTGACCCGCTCGAGATAGCGCTCTTAGTTGCGGGTGCGAAGGCCGGGATGCGACGTCCTGACCTGCTGGACTCCCTGCCGGAGGTACGCGAGGTGGCGTTTGAGACTGACACCAAGATGATGGCAACCTATCACGAGACCGATGATGGCTATCGGGTTGCCGTCAAGGGGGCCCTGGAGGCGGTGTTGGATGCGAGTGATCGGGTAAGCACGCCGGATGGTTCCGAGCCGCTGGATAACAATGATCGAGACCGCTGGATGGCGCGAAATAAGGAGTTGGCTGCTGACGGCCTACGGATTATCGCGCTGGCGACCAAGACAGTCGATGACTCGGACGTCGATCCTTACGAGAACCTGACGTTCTTGGGATTGGCGGCGCTCCTCGACCCCCCTCGTGAGGAGGTCAGTGAGGCTATTGCCGCGTGCCACCAGGCCGGTGTGCGGGTGATTATGGTGACTGGTGATCAACCGGAGACGGCGCGGAAGGTGGCCTATGCCGTCGATCTTATTTCGGATGAGGATGTGAAGGCTGTCCACGGTCAGGACTGGGAGGATATCAGCCATCTCGATGATGAGGAACGCGAGAAGATCCTTAAGACGCCGATTTTTGCGCGGGTCACGCCCAAGCAGAAACTAGATTTGATTGCTGCGCATCAGGGTGCCGGTGCGATCGTGGCGATGACCGGCGACGGGGTCAATGATGCACCGGCTTTGAAGAAGGCGGATATCGGCGTTGCGATGGGGCTTAGGGGCACCCAGGTTGCCAAAGAGGCCGCCGATATGATCTTGAAGGATGACGCTTTTGAGACGATCGTCGCAGCCATCGAACAGGGGCGGGCGATCTTTGAAAACATTCGTAAGTTTGTGCTTTATCTGTTGTCCTGTAATGTCGCCGAGATCCTGGTTGTGGGGTTGGCTTCCGTGGTCAATGCGCCGCTGCCGATCAAGCCGCTTCAGATTCTCTTCTTGAATCTCGTAACCGACGTTTTCCCGGCTCTCGCCCTGGGCGTTGGTGAGGGTGATCAGCACCTTATGCGCCGCCCACCTCGAGATCCGGATGAGTCTATTCTGACTCGGAAGCACTGGACTCAGATCGGGGGATACAGTCTGTTAATCACGCTGGTCGTGTTGTCTGCGTTAGGTATCGCACTGACCCAATTGGGCATGCAGCAGCAGAAGGCGATTACCCTGTCATTCCTGACGCTAGCCTTCGCGCAGCTCTGGCACGTGTTCAATATGCGAGATCCAGAGGCCGGGGTATTTCGCAACGACGTCACGCAAAACCCCTACGTTTGGGCTGCTTTGATCCTGAGCATCGGGATGTTGCTTCTGGTTATCTATGTCCCGTTCTTGGCGGATCTGCTCAAGTTGAGCCGACCGGGACCCGATGGATGGGCTCTTGTCATTGGATTGAGTTTGATACCCCTCATCTTGGGGCAGATTATCCAGAAAGTCAGTAAGCTGATTGGGTCCGAACGTTGAGAGCTGCTTTCAATCTTTTGGACATTTGATACGATGGTAAATTGCACGGGTTTCACGAAAGATTTGGGATTCATCTATACACCAGGGCCGTCCCTAAGGTTGGTGAAGCAATTGGACGGAGCCGTTAACCCAAGGAGATTCTACTTATGGCCGAGTCACGACCTGATTTCACGTTGGAATTTCGAATTGAGTCTGAATCAGTTGAGCCGGAAGCAGAGATGCGTCGCGAGGCGGACCGCCGACTTCGCGAGTTAACCTATGATCACAATGATATTGTGGGCGCAGCGGTTGCCGTTGAAGAACTGACCGGCAGCGAAACTTCCTATATGTACGAAGCGCGCGTTGTTGTCTATATGCGACCCAATAACCTGGCTGTCGTCGAAAAAGCGCCAGAATCGCTGCAAGCCCTTCAAAACGCGTTGAGCACGATGGAACGTCGGGTCCGTGAAGAACGGAGACACCTTCGGGAAAAGCAGCGAGGTCAAACCTAGCTCAAGCATAGGATTTGCCGTTAGCCAATATCCGTGGGGCTGCAGCTTATGACAGCCCCACGGTTGCTGTGTCCAGCGGGGACTTTTCGTCGGTTGCTCAGAAGGCGTGCATCGGTATACTGACTGGGACTCATTGGAGGTGACTATGTCAGACTTACCCACAATTCAGGACGTTATTCGGGCAAGCGACCGGATTCGGCCCTACGTTCATCGCACCCCGGTTTTTACGTCGCGCCAGCTTGATACGATGATCGGTGCAACGGTCTTTTTCAAGTGTGAGAATCTTCAACGAACCGGTTCATTTAAAGCGCGCGGTGGATGCAACGCCGTTTTTTCTCTTTCCGACGAGGAAGCTCAACGCGGTGTCGCAACGCACTCTTCCGGAAATCACGCACAGGCGGTTGCGTATGCGGCGGGCTTGCGCGGGGTCCACGCAACAATTGTCATGCCGGAGAATGCCCCGCCGGTCAAGGTCGCTGCGGTGAAGGGATATGGTGCGGAGATCGTCTGGGCCGGCAACCATCCGCTGGATCGAGAGCGTAAGTTGGATGACGTGCTGAGCGAGACCGGTGCTGTTTTTATCCATCCCAGTAACGATCCCCGGGTGATTGCTGGGCAGGGTACTGCAGCCCTTGAGCTACTCGAGAATTTTCCCGATCTCGACATTGTCATAGCTCCGGTTGGGGGTGGTGGGCTTCTCTCCGGCACCGCCCTGGCGGTGGCCGGGATGGCGAAAGGGGTTCGCACCGTTGGCGCTGAGCCCGAGGCCGTCGATGACGCCTATCGCTCACTGCGGGATGGCCGAATTCATCCCCCCACGAACGTCGAGACCGTGGCGGATGGCCTGCGCACGTTTCTGGGTGATGTGAATTTCCCTATTATCCACCAACAAGTCAGCGAGATTGTGACCGTCTCCGAAGCAGGAATTATTGATGCGATGCGACTCATCTGGGAACGTATGAAGCTTATTATTGAACCTTCGTCGGCTGTGCCGGTCGCTGCGTTGCGAGGAAGCGCGTTTGATTTTCAAGGACTTCGGATCGGCGTCATAATCTCGGGGGGAAATGTGGATCTCACGCACCTTCCATGGCAAACGCAATCGATTGACCATGGATGAAGGAGTTATGCATGGGTGCTGAGTTTGAGGAGATGGGATTAGCTCCCAAGATCCTTCACGCGATTGATTACCTGGAGTATGAGACACCGACGGCGATTCAAGCAGAAGCGATTCCATTGCTTCTGGCAGGGCGGGATGTGATCGGTCAGGCCAAGACCGGCACCTGAGTTACCGGATATCGTCTCCCGAGATGTCGTTGACGCGAGTCGAAGCGAGCCTGTACCCTCACGAGGGCGTATGGTCACATTGGTTATGACGGTCGGCAACTATCATGATATCCGTCCTGCCGACGTCGTGCGGATGTTTACTGAGGGGGCTGGCATTCAGGGACGCGATATCGGGCTTATCACAATCAAACCCCGTCAAACCTATATCGATATCAAGGACCGGCGTGTTGCCCAGGTATTGCAAGCACTCTCGCGCTTTCAAATCAAAGGCCACGAAGCCAGACTCAGTAAGTTGGAGCGCACGCAACACCGTTGAGGTACGGGCTCCCGGCGCTTTTCGAACTTGGACTCAATACGAGTTCGTCCGATGGATCTGCAAGAAAGCAGGGATTTCCAATCGGTTGCGTTTGCGCTTCGGAGCGGTACAATCTTATGTGATGGCGTTGGCTCCAGGAGGATGACTAATCATAGGAGGTGGGATGCTTTTTGAGCGGATAGAATCGTCGGGATTGGCCCAGTATTCGTATCTCATTGGAGACAAAACGAACGCTGTGGTCATCGATCCCCGCCGCGACTGTGATATTTATATTGAGAAGGCGACCGAGGCGGGGATGGTCATCACGGATGTCCTGGAGACGCACCGTCACGAGGACTTTGCGGTGGGGTCTGTCGAGTTAGCCGCCCGTACAGGGGCTGCCATATGGCATGCGGATAATCAACTGCCTTACCGATACGGTCGTCCGGTTGAAGCCGGGCAGAATTGGGTGGTCGGCAACCTGCGTCTTGAGGCTCTCCATACTCCCGGTCACACCGAGGGAAGCCGTAGTTATGTATTATATGAACCAAGCGGCGAGCCCTGGATGGTTTTCACCGGTGACGTGCTCTTCACCGGTGAGGTGGGGCGGGTTGACTTTCTGGGTATGGATCGAGCGCCAGAGATGGCAGGACATCTCTACGCTTCGATTTTTGAAAAGTTATTACCCCTAGGGGATGGCGTTCTATTACAGCCCGGACATGGTTACGGATCTGCTTGCGGCAGCACGATTGCCGACCGCCCCCGATCAACATTAGGACTCGAGCGCAAGCTCAATCCTCGTTTGCAGCATACCGAACGGGATACGTTCATCCACAGCGTAGCGCGTGAGCTTCCCAAGCCCCTCTACTTCGATCGCATGGAGACGATCAATCTCGAAGGACCTCCATTGTTGGGCAATTCTCCCGTACCCGCACCCCTGACTCCCAATACCTTTCAGGAGATGATTAGGGATGCTTACGTGATTGACGTGCGTGGCACCGAGGCGTTTTGTGCCTCTCACGTACCGGGTTCGTTTGCTATGTCGCTTCCTACGATTCCGAACTCCATTGGTTGGTTCGTCCCGTATGATCGACCCTTGCTTCTCGTGATGGACGGTGCTTCTGTCCTGAATGCGTTCCCTTACCTGGTGCGACAGGGATATGATAGTGTGAAGGGCTACCTCTCTGGGGGAATGTGTGGCTGGGCTGCAGGCGGATACCATACTGACTCAGTTGATTTGCTCTCACCAAGGGATCTGCTCAATCAGAAGGATGATTGGTGGATTCTTGACGTGCGCAGCGCGGGTGAGCTGGCTGCGGGTAAAATTCCCGGAGCTCACCACATCTGGATGAAACACCTAAACGAGCGAGTGGATGACGTGCCCAAGGATCAGCCTGTCGTCGTGTATTGTGGAAACGGTCCGAGATCTCTGGTCGCGGCAAGTGTGATCCAACGATCTGG
>CAYMAQ010000152.1:0-9677 GCA_964388385.1 uncultured Anaerolineales bacterium
ATCAATTGAAAGAACCGTACCACGTTCGGTAAGATTATACGTGACAGAGAGCGAGGTCTTGATTCTTCCCCCCATATCGAGTAACATGACGAACGAGGGGCATACAGCATACCGAATGAAAGTCTATCGAACTCTCGTGATAATCCATGAATACAAGGGTGCGCGCGACCGATGCAATCATGCTCAACGATATCCTCGACCTCCTGCCCGAAGGATTGGCGGCGATGGAGGCGCGGGATCTCATTCGCCGCGCCTATCGGTTCGCGGAGGAGGCCCATGCGGGCCAGCGACGAAAGTCGGGTGAACCCTATCTCATCCATCCCGTGACGGTCGCTTATCTTTTGGCGGAACTCAATTTCGAGCCAGCGGTGATTGCCGCTGGCTTGTTGCATGATGTGATTGAGGATTGTGAGGTGACCCGCGAAGAGATCCAGATGGCGTTCGGTGAAGAGGTTCTGGTCTTGGTGGAGGGGGTCACCAAACTGGAACGGGTGGAACGGCGGGTCAAGGAGGACAGTTCCCGGGAGCGGGATATCCAGGAGCTGGAGAGTATGCGCAAGTTGCTCATCGCGATGGCCAATGACGACCTGCGGATCATCTTCATCAAGCTGGCGGATCGGCTGCACAATATGCGGACTCTCGACCACCTGGCCAAGCCGAATCAAATCCGGATGGCGCGGGAGACGTTGGAAATCTTTGCCCCGGTGGCCAACCGGTTGGGTATCTGGCTGTGGAAGGCGGAGTTGGAGGACCTCGCGTTCCGATATCTGAACCCCAAGATGTACTATCAGCTCGCGGATCTCCTGGATACGCGTCGGAATCTGCGGGAGGAGCGCGTGGAGGAGCACGCGGAGCGACTCCGGGAGGCCCTGCAAGCCGACGGTATTGATACGGAGATCAAGGGGCGGCCCAAGCACATCTACAGCATCTACCGAAAGATGCGGCGGAAGAATGTGCCCTTTGCGCGCATCTATGACGTCGAGGGGCTGCGGGTGATGGTCGATACGGAGCCGCAGTGTTACCAGGTTCTCGGCATTGTACACCGGCTCTGGAAGCCGGTGCCCGGGGAGTTCGATGATTACATCGCGCATCCTAAATCTAACGGATACCAGAGTCTCCACACCGCTGTGATGGGGGAGGATGGGTTGGCGATGGAGATTCAGATTCGCACCCACGAGATGGATTACTTCGCCGAGTATGGGTATGCGGCGCACTGGCGTTATAAGGAGCGCGGCGTGCCGACCAATCCTCAACTGATGGAGCAAATTTCCATCATCCGTCAGGGCGTACAAGAGCTGACCCACGAGACGAAGGATGCCCGTTCCTTTATCGACTCGATTCGCCTCGACATCTTTCAGGATCGCGTCTTCGCGTTTACCCCAAAAGGCAAAGTGATCGACATGCCGGCCGGGTCCACGCCTCTGGACTTTGCGTACTATGTCCATACCGAGGTCGGCCACGGCTGCCGGGGCGCGCGGGTCAACGGTCGCTGGACTAACCTGGACTATCAACTGAAGACAGGGGATCAGGTCCGGATCATCACCGGGCGCAAGGGCGGACCCAGCCGTGACTGGATCAATGAGGATCTGGGGTACGTCAAGACAAGTCGGGCACGGCAGAAAATCCGCCAGTGGTTTCGCCGGCAGGGTCGCGAGGAGAATATCGCACGGGGCCGGGAGATGGTAGAGCGGGTCCTTAAGCGCCTTTCTCTGGACTTTACGGTCGAGAAGGTCGCAGAGCAGTTCAGTAAGCGCTTTAACCACCCGGATGAGTTCCTGGCGGCGCTGGGCGTGGGCGATCTGAACAGCGATGGGGTTGTGAGTCGCTTGGAGCAGTTTCTCCACGAGCAGACCGATGAGCAGGAAGCGTGGCCTGACGTTGAGGAGATCGAAACGGCGCCGCCGGCTCCGGAGATCGAGACGGATAGTATCAGTATCCGGGGGACGGGTGGGGTGCTGACCCACCTGGCCCGGTGCTGCAATCCGTTACCGGGGCACGAGATCATCGGATACGTCACCCGGGGGCGCGGCGTGACCATTCACCGCCGAGAATGTCCCAATGTCCTCAATATGAGTGTGGCGGATAAGGATCGGTTGATCGAGGTGGACTGGGGCGACGGGGAGGAGACTCGCACGTTCCCGGTCCAGGTCGTGGTGATGGCTTACGATCGGTCCGGTCTGCTTCACGATATCTCCGGGGTCGTGGCTAATCGCAACCTCAACCTTTCGGCGGTCAGTACCGGCAAGCGGGATCGCTACAATATCATTCCAGTCTATATGACCCTGGATATTCCGAATTTGCGTACGCTGACCCGGGTTCTCAGCCAGATTGAGCAGGTCTCGAATGTGATCGAAGCGCGTCGGGCCGTGTGACGAAGAAAAGGCGCCCCCACTTTCGGGGGACGCCTTTTTACACGCTTGCTGGACTTGGGTCTGTGCGGGCTTTCCCTATTCGGTGACGACCGCCTCTTCCCAATTCAGGTACTCGACCTGCGCTTCTTTCTGTTCGGCCAGCCAATCCTGATACGTCTCCTCCCGTTTCTGTTCCACAAGGTCGGTCGAGAGTTCGCGTACCTCGTGACCGGCGACGTAGACGACGTAATAACGGTCATCGGGTCCGAGCACCGGCGGTGAGGCGGTGCCAACTGACGTGTTAAAGGCAGCCTGTTCAATCTCCTCGCCGAGCTGCGGGCCGATGTATCCTTCGGGCAGCCACGGCAACGTGTAGCCCGTAGTGTTCTCATCTTCGTCGCCGCTCAACTCATCCACCAGGACCTCCGGGTCCTCCCCCGCTTCGTTGATGCGGGCTCGGATGGCTTCAGCCTGCGCCTCGGTATTGGCGACAAAGACCGTTCCCTGGACCTGATCTGCGGTCGTGTCGATATCGTCAGACATCTCGGCCTTAAGTTTCTCGCGCAAAATATCGGCCCTGATCATCGCACGGAAGTCCTCTTCAGGATAGCGCGTCACCTGCAGCACGTTGGTCTTGAACTGTTTATAGAGCTCGTCGAACTGGATTTGTTGACCGCCGGCGATAGCGGTGTCCGTGAGGGTTTGGGTCTCCGTGATCGCGTCACGATCGTATCCAACTTCCCGCTCGATGCGGAGTTGGACTTCGTCCTCCGTGGTGCTCAGGTCCTGGGCCTCGGCTGCCTGGCGTACCAGTTCTTCCTCCACCATACGTTCGAGTACATCCCTGGCGAACGTGTCCGCGAGATCCGGTGATAGCTGACGCTCCAGGTTGCTGATGGTGAATTGAATCTGTTGAACCATGGGATCGTCGGAGATACTCGGCGCCGGCGGTGTCTCCGCACCCTCTTCGGTCTCGGGCGTGGGGCTGCCGATTCCACCCAACCCACCTGATTGATTAATCTGATCCAGATAGGTCTGATATTGATAGATCTGGAGTTGGGTCATCCAGCGTTCGTAGTCCTGGCGAGCCTGGAACTCATTGGCCCGAATGATCGTCTCGTCTACCCGGGCTACCGGCTCGCGTGCGGCGATGATCACCTCGGTGATCAGGCCGTAAGCCAGGATTGCGACGACCAGGGTGCCGACCCCGATCGCTATCCACGTCATCAGGCGTTGGACGCGGGCCTCTTTTTCGCGACGGGCCAGTTGCCGTCGGGTTGGTCTCCTGTTTTTTCTCTGTGATTTTTTGGTCATAGTTATCGACTTAATCTAAATTCTCGTCTCAATACCGGGCACGTGTTTCAATACTATACCGGGCACAGGGAATCCCGTGGGATCCTATGCCCGGCGTCTGGAGTATCGATCTGGACACAAATCACTAAACGTCCTCGCAATATTCATAGACATGCAGATTCTGTTTCGTGATTGATGACCCGATCCTCATGTCAGCGCGAGAGCTCAGCAACAAACGGCAGTAACGCCACGTGCCGAGCGCGTTTGATCGCAGCAGCCAAGCGGCGCTGGTGTTTCGCGCAGGCGCCTGTCTGACGGCGAGGTCGAATCTTGCCACGATCCGTGACATAGCGCCGGAGCAAGTCAACATCCTTATAGTCAATATGCTCAACCTTCTCTGTGCAGAAATAACAGTTTCGTGGGCGGCGATAGCGCCCTCTTCTACCTCTGTAGCTCACGTTTTAAACTCCTTAGTATTCATCTGAGGAGCTGGGCTCCTCGTAGTTGTCATTGCCATCACAGCCATCGAGGAAAATGAGCTCTTGCGCGACGATCTCGGTGCGAAAATGCCGTTCGCCTTCAGCCCCTTCCCAGTGGCGTGTTTGAAGTTTGCCTTCGACGTAGACCTGCGAGCCTTTGTGAAGGCGTTTCTTGCATAGTTCGGCCAGCCCACCCCAAGTCACGATGTGGAACCACTCCGTTTCCTCTTGCCGGTTGCCCTCGTCGGACCCGTGATGGGTCGTTGCGACGCTGAACACGGCGACCGGTCGACCGCTGGAGGTAAAACGCATCTCCGGGTCACGGCCCAGATGTCCGATGATCATGACTTTGTTGAGGCTGCGTGTCATTGTCTTTGACCTTTACTAAGTCCTCAGCTGGCGCTCTCCGAGGATGACTCATCTGAATCGGGCTCCTGGGACACCGGTTGGCCGACCATTCGGGTGATCATATGCCGCAGGATGCCCTCTGCAAGCCGCAAGTTTCGATCCACACGGTCAATGGCCTGGGTGTCGGCGGCAAAGTGGACGAGATAGTAGCGGCCCTCTCTCTGCCCCTGAATGGTGTAGGCCAGGCGCCGCGTTCCCCAGCTCCTGAAGCTGAAAATCTGAGCGTCCACCGCATCCAGGTATTGTTGTACCCTCTGGAGAAGGGTGTCCAACGCCTCTTCGTCCAGTTCAGTGCTTACCACCAACATCAACTCATAGTTTCTAGCGCTCAACTCTGAAAGCCTCCTTCCTACGGGTTTGCCTGTGTCTCTCGCACAAGCAGAAAGTAGGTTATAGGGGATCCGAATGCCCGTTTCTCAACAGAACCCCACCGCCCAAGGGCAATGGGGCACCGTGCAGATAAGAACGTTCGGATCTACGAATATACCCACGAAGTGTACCACAGATGACGATTTTAGCAAATGAAAAATTGGCACGCGCGGATACGAGGGGCCAGCTGCGAAGGTCGACCGGGTAAGTGCGGAGAGCAGATCCTGAGTCAGTCTATAAGCCGGATTCTGTGAACGGAGATCATCTATCTAGGCGCACAGTCACCTGCGCGCTCACGCAGCCTACCCGAAGGTTGTCCCTCAAAGAGGGAGAGGCCCGGGTCGACCCTCAGCTCGCGCTCACCCTTCTGCTTGGCTTTGCTCCCAATGGGGGTTGCCTGGCCACCACCGTTACCGGTGGTGCCGGTGGTCTCTTACACCACCTTTTCACCCTTACGCCGCCGGAGGGCGATGCTCTCACGGTGGCGCGGTCTGTTTCTGTGGCCCTGTCCACGAGTTGCCCCGTCCGGGCGTTACCCGGCATTGTACCCTAAGGAGTCCGGACCTTCCTCGTCCCGTATGTTTGACATATCGGGACGCGACCTCCCGACCAACTCAGGCTCTGTCTCTCAGCGTAAGCGAAGGATACCACAAACCCGATGTTTTTCAATGGTTATGTCTGGGGGAGATGTCTCCGCAAGATTCTGAGCGCGAGTCTGAAAGCCACTCCAGGCGATCATTTCGGCACTTTGCGCCTTCACGCCACTGGACTATGATAGGGAATAGGGATCCATAACTTGGTTCAATGATAGGAGGCTTTCAATGGATGGACTTTACAGGATGAATTTGGGACTGGGCGGCATACCGCTGCTCTCGGATGCGGAGACGCGCTCGATTTCGGCGGAGAATCCCACGGGTGCCAAGGGTGGAGGTGCGCGGGCCGTACCTGAAGCGGACAACCCGGCTTCAATGTTGGGTGAGGGTTGGAAGGTCCGCCCGTGCATCACCCTGGAACCGAACTCCACCACCTGTCTGGCGGATATTGACGGCCCCGGCATGATCCAGCATATCTGGATCACGGTCTCCCCACAGGCCTACCGCGACACGGTCTTGCGGTTCTTCTGGGATGGGGAGGAGACCCCGTCCATCGAGGTGCCGCTCGGCGATTTCTTTTGCAATGGACATGCGCTGCGCTATGATGTCAACTCCCTGCCGATGGCGGTCAACCCGGAGGGGGGATTCAACAGCTATTGGCCGATGCCATTCCGCGAGCACGCACGCATCACCCTTGAAAACCAACACCGGGAAGAGATCACCGGTTTCTTTTACCAGATCGATTATGCGCTGACCGAGGTGCCCGACCATGCGGCCTACTTCCACGCGCAGTGGCGGCGGTCGCTGACTTCGCGCGAGGTGCCGGAACACGTGATCTTGGAGGGGGTGGAGGGGCAGGGGCACTATGTCGGCACGTTCCTGGCATGGACGCAGCTCTCGAACGGGTGGTGGGGAGAGGGTGAGATCAAGTTCTATATGGATGGCGATGAGGCGTATCCTACGATCTGCGGCACCGGCACGGAGGATTATTTCTGTGGCGCCTGGGGGTTCGGCGGACGGACCTACTCGACGCCTTTCCTGGGTTATCCTCTCTACCGGAAAGAGCCCGGTGAGGTGCCCCGCCACGGGCTCTACCGCTGGCACATCCTCGATCCGATCCGTTTCAAGCAGGATCTCAAGGTGACCATTCAGGCCCTCGGCTGGTGGCCCAATCGCAAGTTCGAGCCGCTGACCGACGACATCGCCTCGGTGGCGTACTGGTATCAGACCGAACCGCACGCGGCTTTCCCGGAGTTCCCCCCGGTTCACGAGCGTTGGTCCCGCTGATGGATTTGCCCCCTGCGGAACGTGCGTTCCGCAGGGGGCTTGATTCAGGGTGCAGATTTGTAGCGATCTGGAGGTGAGTATGTATCGTACCGAGCGTATCCGCGAGGAGCCCAGACGGCCGAATATCGTGTGCATCATGCCGGATGATACCGATTACATGTGGCTGAGTTGTTATGGGGGAATCACACCGACGCCTCACATCGACCGCGTTGCCGAGCAGGGGATGCGATTTGATAATATGACCTGTTCGGCGAGCGCGTGTACCCCGAGCCGGTATACGTATCTGACCGGGCACTATGCCGGTCGTTGTCCCGACCCACATTTTCTTCGTGAGAATCCCCTCGATGAGCCGTACAGCGTTGCCTGGAATACGGTGCTCAACGGCGAGATGCCCAGCCTGGGGAAGGTGCTGCAGGCCAACGGTTATCGAACCGGCCTTGCCGGGAAGTGGCACGTCGGACGCCCTCGGTCTGAGATGGACCTTCCGGAGCTGCCGGCAGATGCCGATCTGGACGATCCGGAAGTTGACGCGAAGCTTCGCGCCTATCAGCGGGCCCTGGTCGAGGAGGTCCGGGAGACCGGTGGGTTTGATTATGCTGCCAGTGTGGTCTGGGGCAACAATGAGAGCTTTCCGGTGAGGGCGTTGCAGGAGCATAACCTGGAGTGGATCACCGAGGGGGCGCTGGATTTCCTGGACACCTGCTCGAATGAGGAGCCGTTCTTCCTGTATGTGACGCCGACGGCGTTTCATGGCCCGCCCCACGATCAATCCTATCAGCGGGATCCCCACTACACGCAGGGTGGAAAATTAGCGCAGCTCTCCGACGCGCATCCCCCCAGATCGCAGATGAAGGCGCGGCTCGCGGAACGAGGGCTTCCTTTTAATCACGACACGGTGGGGATCACCTGGATCGATGATCAGGTGGGCGCTATCTTGAGCAAATTGGAGGCGATGGGGCTCGCGGAGGATACCTGGGTCATCTTCAAAGTCGATCACAATACGGAGACGGGCAAGGGAACCTGTCATCAGAAAGGGATTCGCGTTCCCATGGTGATGCGCTGGCCCGGCCGAATTGACCCGGGATCGGTCTCCGATGCGCGGATCCAGAACATCGATTTTCTGCCTGCCGTGCTGGAGGCTGCCGGGATTGATCTGCCCCTGGATATGCGGGTCGACGGGGTGAGTTGGATGCCGCTCTTGGACGGGGACACGGCGTCTCTTCACGACGACCTGTTCTTTGAGTTTGGATATACACGGGCGGTGTGGGCCGGCAAGTGGAAATATATCGCACTCCGCTATCCGCAGCGATTGCTCGACGCGATGGCTGCCGGGGAGCTGGATGAGGCCCCGAATCACACCAACCAGCGCATGCAGGGGCAGATGAACGTGGCAATCGAGGCTTATCCTCACTACTTCGATCCCGATCAGCTGTTTGACACCGAATCGGACCCCGACGCTCGACACAATTTGGCGGACGATCCCGCCTATGCCGGCGTGTTGGAGGAGATGAAGGGACGTCTCCAGCGTTACCTGGATACGTTCAAGCATCCCTTCGACCTCGAGGTGCCCGCATTTATGAGGACGGAACGCTATCGTGAGCTGTGCGATGAGACGCGAAAGATCGGCACGGACTATCTTTCGTGGTGGCCGAAAGATCGTTGGTGGGAGAAAGCCGAGGACATATCTGAATAAGCGATTCTCATATCCCAGGAGTACACTATGGCATTGAATCAAAAGCTCGATCCTGTTTCAGTAGAACCTTCCCGTCCCGAGATGGTCGCGGTACAGACCCACGCGCCGGGACCGGCGGGCACTCTGCCGTTGGATTCGACGTTCCTGCGTACGGCTCCCAGCGGTCACATCTTTGGGATGACCGAGGATGCGGCGATGGGATGGGACCCGGCGGCCTTGCGCCAGCCGGCCTATCTGATCCTGGGCACCGTAGGAGGACTTCGAAAACCGGACGGAACGCCGCAGGCGCTGGGCTATCATACCGGTCACTGGGAGGTGGATGATCTGATGCGGGAGGCCGCCGAGACGCTGGCGGAACAAGCGGCGCTGCCCTTTGCGGCGATGGTCACTGACCCGTGTGACGGACGCACGCAGGGGACGCGCGGGATGATGGACAGCCTCGCCTACCGCAACGACGCGGCGATCGTCTTTCGACGCCTGATCCGGTCGTTGCCGGACCGGCGCGGCGTGCTGGGGGTCGCGACCTGTGATAAAGCGCTGCCGGCGATGCTGATGGCCCTGGCAGCCCAACGCGATCTGCCCTGTGTGTTGGTCCCCGGCGGCGTGACCCTGCCCCCGACGGTGGGCGAGGACGCGGGCAAGGTTCAGACGTTGGGTGCGCGTTACGCCCAGGGTGAGATCACGATGGAGGAGGCCGCCGTGCTCGGCTGCCGAGCCTGTGCGTCGCCGGGGGGTGGCTGCCAGTTCCTGGGCACGGCGGCGACGAGTCAGGTCGTTGCGGAGGCTCTCGGCCTGACTCTGACTCACGCGGCCCTGGCGCCCTCCGGGCAGCCGATCTGGCTGGATCTGGCGCGCCGTTCGTCGCAGGCGCTTCTTTACATGGAAGCGAACGGCATGACGGTTAAGGATGTGGTCACAGAGGCCGCGCTGCACAATGCTATGGTCGTCTACGCAGCATTCGGAGGCAGTACCAACCTCTTGATTCACCTTCCCGCCATCGCCCACGCTGCGGGTTTGCCGCGCCCGACCGTCGCCGATTGGGACCGAATCCATCATCAGGTACCCCGGCTGGTCGACGTGTTGCCGAACGGACCGGTCGGTCATCCTACCATCCGAGTCTACCTGGCCGGCGGGGTCCCTGAGGTGATGCTGCACCTCCGAGATCTGGGGCTCTTGCGTCTTGAGGCCATGACCGTGCACGGTC
>CAYMAQ010000153.1:0-9668 GCA_964388385.1 uncultured Anaerolineales bacterium
TTTAACCTTGGCTAAGGATTGGCTATCAAATAACTTCCGCGAAATCAAGCTGAAAGCGGTGCAGAAAGCACCCCAAACGTGGAAGTTATTGAGCTTTCAGCCCTAAGGGGGCATCTGGCACCGAAACCGTCCCTAAGACGTGGGGACGAAGATGCCCGTTAGGGTATTCGCCCCACCGCGATTGCCTTACACAGCAAAGAGCGCAGCGAGAGGGTGCGCTCGCTGCGCTCGATCCAAAGAGAGAATAAAACGCTACGCAGCTTCGTTTACCACGCGTAGGCTTCCGGGGCCGGACCGCCGGGGCCGGGCCATATCTCATCCAGCCGGTCGAGGTCCGCATCGGTGAATTCGATATCCAACGCGTCCACACTGCCCTCCAGCTGCTCCATGGTGCGCGGCCCGATGATCGGCCCGGTGACCGTGGGGTTATTCAGCAGCCAGGCGAGCGCCACGTTGGCCGGATCCTCGCCCATCTCCTCACACAGGGACTCGTAGGCCTCGATCTGATCGCGTTTCTCCTCGATCCGATCCTGCATCCGGTCGGACGCCCGGCGTCCCTCCTCGATCTTCCGCAGGACCCCACCCAGCATACCGCCGGCGAGCGGGCTCCACGGGATGACGCCCAGCCCATAGTCCGCACAGGCCGGCAGGACCTCCATCTCGATCGAGCGTTCGGTGAGATTGTAGAGGCTCTGCTCCGAGACCAGCCCGAGGAAATCCCGCTTCATCGCGGCCTCCTGGGCCTTCGTGATGTGCCAACCGGCGAAGTTGCTGCTGCCCACGTAGAGAATTTTGCCTTCGCGGACCAACTGCTCCATCGCCTGCCAGATCTCTTCCCAGGGCGTGTGGCGCTGGACGTGATGCATCTGGTAGATGTCGATGTGGTCGGTCTGCAAGCGGCGCAAGCTGTCCTCACAGGCCTTTTTAATGTGATAAGCCGAAAGCCCATCCTCGTTGGGCCCCCGCCCCATCGCGTTATAGACCTTGGTCGCGAGCACGATCTTGTCCCGGCGCCCGCCGCCCTGGGCCAGCCAGCGCCCGATGATCTGCTCGGTGACACCCTCACCGAACTGCCCACCGTAGACGTTGGCAGTGTCGAAGAAGTTGATTCCCAGGTCCAAGGCCCGGTCCATGATCGCGTGACTGTCCTCCTCAGTGGTCTGAGGTCCGAAATTCATCGTGCCCAGAATCAAGCGGCTGACCTTCAAGCCCGTCCGACCTAAATACGTATACTCCATAGGGTAGCCTCCTTATAACGTTGTTGAGATATTCGTTTTTGTCCGTCTTTCTACATCAAGATGAGCGTGCGCTCACCCGAACGCAGAGGTCACTTTGAATGATGGTTAACACATAACGACATCATCATAAAAAACCTCTAAATCAATTATAATATAAATATCAAGTTTAACAAGATTGGGGATTTTGGAAACACAAACCGCTTGCGTTATTCATGACCAGATCCATAAAAGGAGCTCCTATGAAAACCTTACTCCTGTTGAGACACGCAAAATCGGGCGGGAAGAACACAGGGATGCCAGATTATCAACGCCCCTTGAAGAAACGGGGGGAGTGGGACGCGCCCAGAATGGGCTTGCTTATCAGGCGGGAGGATCTCGTTCCCGATCTCGTCCTGAGTTCCGGCGCGACGCGCGCCCGGCGCACAGCCGAGTTGACGATGGAAGCCTGCGGATATAGAGGGGAGATTCGGGTGACGCGGCACCTCTACGATGCGGACGTCACCGAGATCCTGGGCTGTCTCCAAGCGCTGGAGGATGACTATCGACGGGTGATGGGGGTCGGACACAACCCGGACCTCGAGCTGCTGCTGGAGACGCTGACCGGCACCTATCACCGGCTTCCGACCGGCGCCCTGGCCCATCTCGAGGTACCCATAGACCGATGGCTCGACCTGAACCCGGAGACGGAAGGGGCCTTACAGAGAATCTGGCGGCCCCGGGAGCTTGAGTGACGTCCCTCAAGGGCCGTTGGGTCGCAAGGGCGGCTGGGCCGGCTCCCGGTAGGGTCCGGTGGCGAAATCGTCCCAATAATCAAACCGGTCGACGCCCGAGAAGGAGAAGATCACGTGACCGGGTGCCCCCGCCTCGCGGGCCATCTCAATCCGGTCGGCGATCTCGTCAAAACCTGGATAATATCCACCCACGCCGGGATAGACGTGGGTGAGACCGGGGTCGCCAGCGAAGTCCTCCAGCACCCTCTGCCAGCGCACGAGGTCGTCCATCAGGCCACCGTACATCATCGGGACGATCACGTCGACGTCACCGGCCCTGGCCCACCCCTTCGCGTCCTGGTAGTAGTCGTCATATCCCTCGCTGACGCCCCACCCCCAGGGGTCCGACGCGTACGGCCACACCGCCGCCGAAGCTCCGATTCCCTGGAAATGGGCGGCTTCGGTGACCCGGCGCACCAGGAAGGTGACCCGATCGCGCTGCCATCGATCGCGTGCCGGCGTCCTCACGTCGCCTACCGCGTCGTTGCTCGCCGGATCGTAGGAGTAGTTCGGGCCCGCATACCGTACGCGATCCAGGTGAACGCCATCGACGGGATAGCGCGCGACAATATCCGCGATCACAGCGACGAGGTGCGCTTGCACCTCGTCAACGCCGGGCCCGGCCCAGAGATACTGTCCCCACGACAGGGGCATCGGCCCCGAGGGATCGTGGTGACGCCACGCGTAGCCCATCCCGTAAACGCCTGGATGCTCGGCGTAGGCCGGTCCGTAGGTGAAGCGGTCGAACATCGAGGGGGGCTCGGTCGCCGGGGGCCAGAGCTGCCCGTAGGTCGGCCCCGGCGGCGCCAGCCACGCTGTGTAGACGTTGACGTAGGCGTGGACCTCCATCCCGACGCCGTGAGCTGTCGCGAGCATACGGGCCAGGGGATCCCATCCGGGATCGACCCCCAGCGTCTCCGAAACCGGCCCGGAGGTCAGACGGGCGGCCCAGGGTTCCAGGCCCGGTTCGTAATAGGCGTCTCCGGCCCCCCGCACCTGGAAAAAGATTGTGTTGAATCCCGCAGCCGAGGCCTTGCGCACCATCGCATCGACCACCTCCGGCGCGGGAGCCTGATCGAGCGCGGTCCAATCGTAGCGCGTCACCCAGAGTCCCCGGCACTCCGTGAGCGGGAAGCGGTCCGCGCGCACCAGGGGCAGGTACGCGGTGGACGTCATCGCAGCGGTGGGTGCGCGCAAGATCGGGGACCGCTCCTCCGTCGCCGGCGTTGAAAGAGACCCGGACATCCAGGCGGGTTCTCCGTGATAAGCGTACCACGCCTCGACGCGGCCCATCCGGTCGGCCAGATGCTCAAAGTCGGCGGCGGCATCCCACGCCGCCAAGGGGTTTGAGGCGCGAACGCCCGGGGTCAGGATCGCGACACCAAGGAGCATCAGGACGCCGAAGATCCTTAGCGCCCCGGTGCGCTTCCGGTCAGCGTGCTGGCCTCGGGCGCCCACGCGACAAGCCCCTTTCAGACAAAGTTACCTCACTCTCCAATCTCGCACTGTCCCTCGCCCAGGATCTCGATCTCCAGTCCCCGCATCGTGCTGATCGTGGAGTGCACCGGGCAGTGCTCGGCCACCCGCTCAATGGCCTTCACCCGCTTCCCACAGTCCCCGTTGGGCAATTTGACCGTCGCCTTGAGATCGACCAGTCGCGTGGGATCGTCCGCTTTGTCGAACGCGATCTCAACGCTCATACCTTCATCGTTGATCCCGTTCTTCTCGCAGTATTGAGCCACGAACGCACCGATGCAGCTCCCCAAGGAGGCCACAAACAGCTGCGGCGGCATCGGCCCCCGGTCCTTGCCCCCCATCGATTCCGGAACGTCGATCTCAAGGGTATGATCGCCGATCACCGACTCGAACAACATATCACCCTGGTAATGAGTCACAATTTTGGCCATGCGTTTTTACCCCTTTCGTCAGGTAAGTCCTACGTCATCCAGCGACACGTTGCACTCATATCAAAGACAAGTATAATGAAAAACTGATCAAAACACAAATCGAACTTGTCAGCGCTCGAACAGCGTGCCACCGTCAAGCACGTATGGGCGCCCGGCTTGGGAGGGATCACCGTGCCAAATCTATACGCCAATATGACGACCGCAATCCACGATTTTCAACGTGCGCGCCGCAGAGCGGCGTTGCGCGAACTGATCGCCACCATCACCGGCAAATCCCTCGATCTGCTGCCCTACGAGGACGTGCGGAAGATGATCCAGGCTCGATCGCAGCAGGAACAGGGATTGCAGGACATCCCGCTGAATGCGATCATCGGGAGCGTGGGACGCTACTCGGACTTCACCCGGGGGTTCCTCCCCAGACAGGACAGCGACGCGCAGCGCTGGGCCCGGATCAAGGTGGAGGCCCTGGGCCTGAAAGGTCTGCCCCCCATCGAGGTCTATAAGATCGGGGATGCGTACTTCGTCAAGGACGGCAATCACCGGGTCTCGGTCGCCCGTGAGATAGAGGCAAACCACATTCAGGCATACGTGACGGAGGTCGAAACCACGGTGCATCTGACCCCTGACACCGAACTCGACGACCTGATTCTCCAGGTGGAGTACGCCGAGTTCCTGAAATGGTCGAACCTCAAGGAATGCTTCGAGACGGATCTTCTCCTCACCGCTCCGGGCAAATACGACGATCTCAAAGAGCACATCAAGGTCCACCGGTATTATATGGGACTCGAGGCCGATCGCCCGATCAGCCGGGAGGAGGCGGTCATTCACTGGTACGAGGAGGTCTATCAACCGGTCGTGACCCTTATCCGGCAGATGGATCTGCTGCGGGCTTTCCCGGACCGCACCGAGACCGATCTCTATCTGTGGATGGCGGAGCACCGCGCCGCACTGCGAGACGCCCTGGGATGGGAGATCGATCCCGCCGCGGCTGCTGAGGATCTCGCCCATGCGTTCAGCAGCCAGCCCGACCGGGTGCTCTCCCGGGTGGGAGAAAAGTTGATCGACGCCCTGACCCCTGACGGATTGAGCCCCAGCCCCCCGACCGGCACGTGGCGCGAGTCGCGTCCGGGCCGCTATGCAGAGAGCGCCGGTCTCTTTCGCAATATCCTGGTGCCCATTGACGGCAAGCCGAGCGGCTGGCGGGCCCTCGCCGAGGCGCTGAAGATCGCGCAAATGGAAAGCGGACGCATCCTCGGCCTTCATATCGTGCCCACCGACGATTACAGCGATACCGTCGCGGCCTCGGAGAGAAAGGTGGAGTTTGACCGGCGATGCGCCGAGATGGACGTGCCCGGCGATCTGGCCCTGGAGACAGGCTCGATCGCGTCGGAGATCGCGAAGCGCGCCAAGTGGGCGGACATGATCGTCGCGCCGCTCAATTATCCGCCGGGGGCTGACGCGATCGCCAAACTCAAGTCCGGGTTCCACACGATGATCGTCCGGTCTCCGTGTCCGGTCCTCGCCCTCCCTGGTCCCCTCTTCCCGGTGAAACGGATCCTCCTGGCGTACGACGGGAGCCAGAAGGGGCGGGAGGCGCTCTTCCTTGCGCCCTATCTCGTCTTCCGCCTGGAGAGCGAGTTAGTCGTCGTGACCACCGGCGCGGACGAGGTGTTTGTCGAGCAGACCCTCACAGAGGCCCGGGATTATCTATCCGATCACGACGTGGAGGCCGAGTATCTGGGCCCGCGCGAATCGGATGTCGGCGAGGCGATCAGGAAAACGGCCGACGAACAGGAGATCGATCTTATCGTGATGGGTAGTTACGGGCGGAACGCTCTGCTCGAAATCGTACTGGGCAGCGCGGTCAACGACGTCCTCAGAAAGAGCCGGCGCCCCGTCTTGATCTGCCGATGAGAGCACGAGCACCGTCTCCGGGACAGAAGGTATCCACACCACCGGGAGGGCCCAAGATGCACGTCGACCTGAATTGCGATATGGGTGAGAGCTTCGGGCGGTACGCCCTGGGTGATGATGACGCGCTGCTGGAGATCGTCACCTCCGCAAACATCGCGTGCGGCTTTCACGCCGGAGATCCCGAGGTGATGCAGCGCACGGTGGCGCGCGCCGTCGAGAACCGCGTCGCCGTCGGAGCCCATCCCGGCTACCCTGACCTGCAGGGATTCGGGCGGCGCGATCTATCGATGACACCCCCGGCGTTGAAAGCCGGCCTGATCTACCAGATCGGCGCGCTGTCCGCTTTCGCCCGCGCCGCCGGCACCAAGCTCTCCCACGTCAAGCCGCACGGCGCGCTCTACAACGCCGCAGCGCGTGACGCATCCATCGCAGCGACGGTCGCCGATGCGGTCCACACCCTGGATCCCGACCTGATCGTCGTGACGCAACCCCACACCCCGCTGGTCGAGGCCGCCCGGGACCTCGGACTGCGCGTCGCCCTGGAGGGATTTGCCGATCGGGCCTATCAGCCCGACGGGACGCTGCGCCCGCGCAGCAAGCCGGGTGCGGTCCTCCACCAACCCGACCGCATCGCGGATCGAGCCGTTCGGATGGTCAGGGAGGGGAGCGTCGAGGCCTATCCGGGGGAGACTATCCCGCTGCGGATTGACACCCTCTGCGTTCACGGCGACACGCCGGGGGCGGAAGCAATCGCCCGTGCCGTCCGTGATGCGCTCGTGAACGCCGGCATTGAAGTCAGACCCCTGTAGGGACGCGCGAGCCGATTGATCGATGTCCAATCCTTCCGATCTCCACAGGCCAAACGGGAACGGGGAACCCCGCGTGCTGACCTTGGGGGAGACCGCGTTCACGGTTGAGTTCGGTCAGGCGATCAGTGAGACACTCAATCGCCGCGTCCACGCGCTGGATGCCGCATTGACATCCGAGCCGACGCCCGGCCTGCGGGAGACCGTCCCCACCTACCGGTCGCTCCTCGTCCTCTACGACCCTGTCGTCATCGACGGTGAGGAGATGCGGGAACGACTGCGCGCGTTGGCCCGGTCAGTACCGGAGGCGCCGGCGTCCGACCCGGGCAGAGCGATCGAGATACCCGTGCGGTACGGCGGTGAAGCCGGGCCGGACCTGCAGGCGGTCGCCGATCACTGCGGGCTGTCACCGGACGAGGTCGTCCGGCGCCACACCGGCGCATCCTATACCGTCGCCATGCTTGGATTCGCGCCCGGGTTCGCCTACCTGCTGGGGCTTCCCCCGGCGCTGACGACCCCCAGGCTCGCAACGCCGCGCCTGCAGGTCGCCCCGGGCAGTGTGGGCATCGCCGGTGCCCAGACAGGCCTCTATGCCCTTTCCACGCCCGGCGGATGGCACATCATCGGTCGGACGGCTATGACCTTGTTCGATGCAGGGAGAGAGTCGCCCTTCACACTCAGGGCAGGGGATCGCATCCGGTTTGTGGCAGTTCAACCCCCAGATGACAAACCACATTTCGAGGCATCCGATGCTTGAGATCGTTCAACCCGGGCTCTTGACCACCGTGCAGGATCAAGGACGCCAAGGATGGATGCGATACGGCGTGCCGCCCAGCGGGCCGATGGATGCACCGGCCTTCGCCGTCGCCAACCGCCTCGTCGGCAATCCGCCCGGCGCCGCCGGCCTGGAGATCACGCTGTCCGGTCCGGTTATCCGATTCGGGCATCCCACGGTGATCGCAGTATGCGGCGCGGAATTCGACCTCTGGGTGGAGACCCTCCCGGTCCCGACGTGGCACGCCGTCTTCATGCGCGAAGGATCGTACCTGCGGTTTGGACGGAGACATCAAGGGGCACGCGCCTACCTCGCCGTTGCCGGGGGAATCGCCACCCCGGTCTTCCTCGGGTCGCGGGCCACCTATCTCAAGGGCGCTTTTGGTGGGCTCGAAGGCCGGGCGCTGCAAAGCGGCGATCGTCTGCCGGTAGGCGCCCACGCCATCAACGATCTCGTCGCCTACGCGGGGCAATACTGGCCCCTTGCACGCCGTCCCTCCTACACGTCCGAGCCAACCCTGCGCACCGTCCCTGGACGCATCGCCCCATCCCGGGGCTTGACGCCCAAGGCATTGACGCACCTCTGTGCGCACCCGTTTGAGATCACCCAGGCCTCGGACCGGATGGGCGTGCGGCTCGCCGGCCCCCCGCTGCCCCGGCGTGAGGGCGCCCCCACGATCTCCGACGGCGTCGTGATCGGCAGCGTCCAGGTGCCGCCGGACGGACAGCCGATTGTCATGATGGTCGATCACCAGACGACCGGGGGCTATCCCAAGATCGGCACGGTCGTCCGGGCAGACATCCCCCTGCTCGCGCAATGCCTGCCCGGCGACCGCGTGCGCTTCAAGGCCATCGACCGTTCTACGGCCCAGGCCTGCTACCGCGCCTGGTACGCCGCCTACTTCTCGCCCGAGATCGGCCCCGATGGGTGACTACCGCCGCAGCACCTGGACGATCTCACCGACGTAGAGACGGTGGAAGTCGTCCGCGGCATAGACATCCGCCCGGATGTCCGTGTCGATAAACGACGAGGCGTTCAGATCCTGGGCGTAGAGCTTGCGGCACTCAAGCACCAGCCGGGCTTCCTCGAAATAGACCGCCCCGGTCGTGCCCACCGCAGGCGTCAACCCTGTCTGCTCGACCTTGTCCACGTTGCGTCCAGAATGGGTGCCGCAGTACTGAAGGGCATCGTGGTGCGCAGCCTCAAAGAAGCTGAGCGTGAAGTGCGCGTTGTCCTCCACGTACCCGAAAGTATATCGCTGCGGGCGTACAAAGATGAACGCGACGTCACGGTTCCAGAGGTGGCCCCAGCCCCCCCAGCTTGCGGTCATCGTGTTGAAATCCGGCTGCCCGCCCGCCGTGATCAGCATCCACTGCTCCCCGATTGAGGTGAAAACGTTGGCATCGATCTCCGACGGCGTCGTGATCGGCAGCGTCCAGGTGCCGCCGGACGGACAGCCGATTGTCATGATGGTCGATCACCAGACGACCGGGGGCTATCCCAAGATCGGCACGGTCGTCCGGGCAGACATCCCCCTGCTCGCGCAATGCCTGCCCGGCGACCGCGTGCGCTTCAAGGCCATCGACCGTTCTACGGCCCAGGCCTGCTACCGCGCCTGGTACGCCGCCTACTTCTCGCCCGAGATCGGCCCCGATGGGTGACTACCGCCGCAGCACCTGGACGATCTCACCGACGTAGAGACGGTGGAAGTCGTCCGCGGCATAGACATCCGCCCGGATGTCCGTGTCGATAAACGACGAGGCGTTCAGATCCTGGGCGTAGAGCTTGCGGCACTCAAGCACCAGCCGGGCTTCCTCGAAATAGACCGCCCCGGTCGTGCCCACCGCAGGCGTCAACCCTGTCTGCTCGACCTTGTCCACGTTGCGTCCAGAATGGGTGCCGCAGTACTGAAGGGCATCGTGGTGCGCAGCCTCAAAGAAGCTGAGCGTGAAGTGCGCGTTGTCCTCCACGTACCCGAAAGTATATCGCTGCGGGCGTACAAAGATGAACGCGACGTCACGGTTCCAGAGGTGGCCCCAGCCCCCCCAGCTTGCGGTCATCGTGTTGAAATCCGGCTGCCCGCCCGCCGTGATCAGCATCCACTGCTCCCCGATTGAGGTGAAAACGTTGGCATCGATCTCTGCCGGCTCGATCGCTTGGAATTTGCGCTCCATGGTGCATACCCTCCTGTGACTGATTGAGGGTGAGTTTGAGAAAAACCCCACCCGTTAGCGTTCCTCTAAGTCTAGCGCATCGCA
>CAYMAQ010000154.1:0-9627 GCA_964388385.1 uncultured Anaerolineales bacterium
CACGTCGACGACCGCACCGTGCCCCTGGAGGAGACGATGGCAGCGTTCAACCGCGTGGTCGAGTCCGGCAAGGCCCGATTTCTGGGCGCGAGCAACTACCGCACCTGGCGGCTGGAGCGCGCCCGCACGATGGCTGAGGAGCGCGGCTGGGCGCCCTTTATCGGTATGCAGCAGCGTTACACCTACGTGCGTCCGAAACCCAGCTTCAAGCTCGTCCCCCACGTCTACGCCGATCGGCGGATGCTGGAGTACAGCGCAGACGCGAACCTCCCGCTTCTCGCTTATTCGCCCCTGCAGGGCGGCGCCTACACGCGGGAGGACCGGGACTTCCCCGATCCCTATCAGTGGCCCGACACCGAGATGCGGCTGAAGGCTTTGAACGACGTCGCCGGTGAACTGAACGCCACCGCCCACCAGGTTGTGCTCGCGTGGATGATCCAGAGCGACCCGCCCGTCATCCCCATCATCGCCGCCAGCACGGAGGCCCAGATGCGGGAGAACCTGGGCGCCCTCGACCTCACACTGAGCGAAGCCCAGATGAGCCGTCTCAACGAGGCCGGCTTCTAAACCCAGCAAGGTACTGGGGATCAGTGCCGGGGACTTCAGCAGTACGAAGTCCCCGGCACTGATCCCAGCCTGGCACTGACCCCACACCTAACCTGAAGGAGGCATCATGATCAAAATTGCCGAAGTCTTTCACCCCAACGATCGATCGCTCTGGAAACTCGTCAAACAGTGCGGTGTCAATCACGTCGTCGCCGGATTCAGCCTGCAGCCCATCCCGGACGCCGACCCGGAGCAACAGCCATGGAGCTATATGCCGCTGCTGCGGATGAAGACGGCTTACAACGACGCCGGATTCGACCTCGCCGTCATCGAGAGCCGCCCGCCGATGGAGAAGATCAAGCTCGGGCTGCCGGGCCGGGATGAGGAGATCGCCGTCGTCAAGACGCTGATCCGCAATATGGGCCGGTTGGGCATCCCCGTCTGGTGCTACGAGTTCATGCCCACCGTCCGCGTGGTCCGCACCTCCAGCACGATCCCCACCCGGGGCGGCGCCCTGGTGACCGGATACGATCACGCATTAATGAAGAACGCCCCGCTGACCGAGCACGGTGAAGTGCCGGAGTCGGAGATCTGGGAGAACCTGCAGTACTTCCTGGAGGCGGTCGTCCCCGTCGCCGAGGAGTACGGCGTCAAACTGGCGGCACACCCGGACGATCCGCCGCTCTCACCCATCCAGGGGTTCCCCCGCGTGCTACGCAGCATCGAGAACTATCAGAAGCTCCTCGACCTGGTGCCCAGTCCCGTCAACGGCATCGCGCTCTGCCAGGGCAACTTCACCTTGATGACCGACGACCTGCCCGGCGCCATCCGCCACTTCGGAAATCAGGAGAAGATCTTCTTCGTCCACTTCCGCGACGTCCGTGGGACGCCGGGAAAGTTCGTGGAGACCTTCCACGACGACGGCAAGACCGATATGCTGGCATGCCTGAAAGCCTACAAGGAGGTCGGCTACGAGGGCGTCTGCCGTCCCGACCACGTCCCGACGATGGAAGGCGACACCTGGGGACGGCCCGGGTACACCAAGATCGGACGCCTCTTCGCCATCGGCTACATCAAGGGTCTCCGCGAGGCAGTCTACGCCGACTACGGATCTGGTCAACAGTAACTAAGAACAGGAGGGGCACCATGCGACCCTTTAGCAAAATAGCACCCGACTGGTGGGACTATACCACCCTCGACCGGGAGATCCTCGATGACGCGGCCCGGCTCACCCCCGAGGATATGCTGGCCCTCAGCCGACCGGGCTTCCAGGTCGTCTTTTACGACACCCTCGAGGACTTCTACCTCGCTGAGGCCCTGGAATACGTGACCGCCTGGCGCCTGGCGACCGCCGACAATCCAACCGGCATCTGCGGCCCTATCGGGCCGACGGAGCAGCTGCCGTTGGTGGCTCGGCTGGTCAACGAACTGGAGATCGACCTACGCCACGCCCATTTCTGGGCGATGGACGAGTGGATCGTCGACGGCAAGGCCGTCTCCGCCGACCACCCGCTGAGCTTCGAGCGGGCCGACCGCGCCCTCTGTTTCGACCGCATCCGGCCCGAGCTCCGGATGCCGGAGGAGAACCTCCACTTCCCCAAGACGGACCTGACCCCTTACAAGGCCAGCTGGGACGACGCCCGATGCGTTGTCATGCAGGGCGGGCAGGGAGAGGTCAAGCACTGGGCCTTCAACGATCCGGTCCGGCGGCAGGAGCCCTACCGGGAAGAACCGCCCCGTCCCGAGGCGTATCAGCAGCTCGAGACCCGCGTCGTCGACCTCCATCCCATCACGCTGATCCAGAACGCGCGCACCTCCGGCGGGGGCGTGGTGCAGAACGTGCCCGGTCAGGCCCTGACTGTCGGCCCCGTCGAGACATGGAAAGCGGAGAAGGTCTCCATCTGGCACGCCGGCACCCACGACAACCCGTTCGGTATGCGGCTCACCACCCTGATGATCGGGCAACACCTGCCCGACAGCGCCGTCCCGATGTCGCTGCTGGCCGACCACCCCAACGTCCAGTTCAACTTCTTCCGTGGGGGCATCGGCACCTGTGACGCCGAGATGCACTGACATGAGCCGCCGACCGCCACAGTGCCGGGGACTGGCGCAATTCAGCCAGTCCCCGGCACTGTGGCGCGCACCTATCAAATAACCGATAAAGGAACAGAGCTATGAACAAAATAAAACGCGCCTTCGCCGTAGCTGCCCATCCCGACGACGTTGAATTCTTTATGTCCGGAACTCTGATGCGCCTGGGGCAGGCCGGCTACGAATTGCACATCCTGACCATCGCCAACGGCTCGTGCGGCAGCATGGAGCTGGGTCCCGAGGAGATCGCACGCGTGCGACGGAAAGAGGCCCGGGCCGCCGCACATGCCATCGGCGCGACTTACCACGAGGGGCTCGCCAACGACATGGAGATCTTCTTCGAGCGCCCCTTACTGGCGAAGGTCGCCGCCGTAATGCGGGAGGTCGCCCCGGAGATCCTGCTGGTTCACTCGCCCCAGGACTATATGGAGGACCATCAGAATGCCGCGCGCCTCGCCGTCACCGCCGCCTTCGCGCGCGGGATGCCCAACTTCCTCACCGATCCGCCGCGCCCACCCGTCGATCAGCCGGTCACCGTCTACCACGCCCAGCCGCACGGCAACTGCGACCCCCTGCGTCATCCGATCGTTCCGGAGATCTTCGTCGACGTCACCGACCTTATCGCTGACAAGCGGACAATGCTGGCACATCACGAGAGCCAGAAGCGCTGGCTGGACGAGACCCAGGGGATAGGCTCCTACCTCGACGCTATGGCCGAAATCTGCCGCGAGATCGGCGACCTATCAGGCCGCTTCACCTATGCCGAGGGCTGGCGCCGCCGCCTTCACTACGGCTTCTGCGCGGAGGACGCCGACCCCCTCACCACCGCCCTCCCCGACGACGTCTGGCACCGCGACCCATCCCAGAATCTCCGGTAACCCGCTCCCGTCCAGGACGCTCCCACGCCGACGTTGTCATCTCAAGACCTCGGAGGCAACTCGCCCCCGTAATCCCACCACCCGCATCGCGTCCTGGACGGTCTACCGGAATTCGCGGACGGCCCAGCGGTCAATCCGAGGGCAGCCACACCGTAAACACACTCCCCTCCCCGACCTCGCTCTCCACCTCAATCCTGCCCTGCTGCGCCTCGACCAGACTCCGAGCAATCGCAAGTCCCAATCCAAACCCCGGCGTCGAGCGCGATTCGTCGCCCCGATGGAACCGATCGAAGAGGCGCGTTTCCATCTCCGGTGGAATCCCCGGCCCCGCATCCTGCACGTGGATCCCAACCTCCGCGCCAACCACGTCGAGCGTCACCTGAATCGGCCCCTCCGCGTGCTTGATCGCGTTGTCCACCAGAATTAACAAGACCTGCTTGAGCGCATCCGCATTCGCCATCACAGGGCTGTGATTCGCGACCTCACAAATGATCGAGCGCGCGGGCGCCAGGATCCGTGCCTGCCGGCAGACGTCGTGAACCAACGACCCCACGTCAACCGAGCTCAGATCGAGCGTGCGCCCGGCGTCGGCCCGGGCGAGGATCAACAGATCACCGACCAACCGCGTCAGCCGCTCGCTCTCCTCCGAAAGATCCTCGACGATATCCGCCTGTTCCTCCAGAGGCAGGGGGGGATTCCGGCGCAGCAAGGTGAGGTTCCCCCGGATCGTCGTCAGAGGCGTCCGCAGCTCGTGCGAGACGTCCGCGACGAAGTCGCGCTGCACCTGCAGCGCGTGGGCCACCTGCTGATAGGCGTCCTCCAGGCGGGCGAGCATCGTATTGAAGGTCATCGCCAACCGTCCCAACTCATCCTTCGGCCCTTCGTAATCCACCCGGGAGGAGAAATCGCGAGCTTCCCCAATGGCCTCGGCAGTCTCCGTGATCCGCTGAATCGGGCGCAGCGTCGTACCCGCGAGGAGCCATCCGATGCCAAACGCGATCAGCGTGGTCGATAAGCTCCCTACCATCAATGTGATGCCCAGCGCCCGCAGCGATCGGTCGCGGTCCGCCAGGGGACGGGCGACCTGCACGATGCCGATAACCTCTCTGTCACCGTTGGGAGAGCCTGCCACAACAGGTAAATTATAGGCCAACCATCGCGACGCTTCTCCCTGGGTGACGTCCATAGCCGGCGCACCGTTCCGAACCTTATTGAGTCCCTTCTCGCTGATAGGCAGGGCCTCGGTCCCTTGATTGATCGACAGGGGCAGAGGCTGGCCCTCCGCATCCAACATCTGCACGAAATCGCGCCCGATCTGTTCCCGCACCACCGGCTGCATGGCACGCTGTGCCTCGGCCCGGTACCCCATATCCCTGGGATCCGGTCGGGGAGTCATCCCGCTCCCCAACGCCCGGTGAAATCGGCCCCAGGCCATCACCATCACCTCGGCGCTCTGTCGGAGATCCTGCTCGATGATAGCCATCGAGGATCGCGCCTGGACCGCGTAGAGCGCTCCGCCGAACAGGATCAAGGTCAGGGCGAGAATCGAACTGTAGAGCAGCGTCAACCGCAGTCGAATCGACATCAGCCGCCCTCCCGCAGCACGTAGCCGACGCCGCGGACCGTCTGGATCAAGCGAGGCTCACCGCCGGCCTCCATCTTCTTCCGCAGATAGCCGACATAGACCTCGATGATGTTATCGTCACCCACGAAATTGTAGCCCCAGACGTGGGACAGGATTTGTTCGCGTTCCAGCACCTGGTTGGAGTGCCGCAGGAAGTAGACAAGCAGATCGTATTCCGTGGGGGTCAGAGCAAACCCCCGCGAGCCCCGGCGCACCTCACGAGTGACCGGATTAAGGCTGAGGTCCGCATAGGTCAACAGCTGGTTCTCATCGTCCACCCCGGCGCGCCGCAAGAGCGCTTTGACCCGTGCGACAAGCTCGACCGACTCAAAGGGCTTGACCAGATAGTCATCGGCGCCCCGCTCCAATCCCTCCACCCGGTAGTGGACGGCGTCACGCGCCGTGAGCATCAGCACCGGCGTCTCATCGTCCTGAGCGCGCAGCGCTCGCAGAACGCCGACCCCGTCCAGTTTCGGGATCATCCAGTCGAGCACGATGACGTCCGGACGGTCCGCATAGACACGATCGAGCGCTTCAAGCCCATCCTTCGCGGTCGATACGTGAAATCCTTCGTAGCTCAGCGTCCGACGCAGCATTGTAAGCAATCTTGAGTCGTCATCAACGACCAGCACAGTCGCCATACGTCCATCTGCTCCTCACTCCATGCTTTCATATCCGATCACGAGTCGGCCTTCATTATATCACCCTATCTGAGATGACCCTTGGAGGGCGCTGAGAAAACGCTGAGAGGCCAAGTTCAAGATTTCACAATCAAGGCTTGGCCCGTCATACGGAACGCATGCTCTGCATCCTTAGCGAATTCTCAGCATCACCTCATAGTTCTCTCAGGTTCGCCGAGTAGACTACCGATGCTTGAGACACAGAGCCCCAAGCGCAGGGAAAACGACAAACTCACAGGCAAGGAGGTAATGCACAAACCCATCCACACAAGGCGAACGATCAGAGATCAAAAAGGCTCATCGAAAACCACACGTCCCATGAGCCTGAACAGAACGATGACTGTCACAATACAGACCCAGCAGATCAGATCTAACATACACACAAAGGAGATCAACAGATGTCAACATTACGAAAGAAAGGTGTCATTGCCGTGGTCGCCGGCGCGCTCGCGGTCCTTGGGATTGTCGCCCTCGGTTCGACAGGCATAGTCACCGCAGCCCATACACGGGCAGCCGACCCCGCATCCATGATGCAGGCGCCGCCCTATCCTATGGGAGGCCGCGGACGGAGATTCGGATTTGGTGAGGGCTCGATCGATCATCAGGCCCTTCTCGCCGACGAACTCGGCATCGAGGTCGATTCGCTGGAGGCCGCGCAGGCGCGAGCCCGCGAAACGGCGATCGAGCAAGCCATCGACAAGGGGCTGATCACGGAAGAGCAGGCCGAACAGATGCGCACCCACCAGGCACTGGCGAGCTATCTCGATCGACACGCGCTCCTGGCCGAAGCGCTGGAGATGAAGCCGGAAGAACTTCAGGACGCGTTCGCCGACGGAGAAACAGTAGCGTCACTGATGGAGGCGAAGGGACTTGACGCCGCAACCCTCCAGGACCGCATCGAGGCCGCCTTCGAAGGCGTACTGGCGCAAGCCGTCGCCGACGGTGTGATCAGCCAGGAGCAGGCGGACGAGATGACGATGGACGGCGAGCCCGGATTCGGTCCGCGCGCGGGCAACCCGATGCCATGGGGACATAAGGGGCGCGGGATGCCTCGGGGTCGCGGGAGATTTGGCGACCCGGTCGGGAACCTACAGGGCGATAGCGACCTCTAAACTTTGCAGCAAGCTTGCCCTTCAGCGATCCTGTGTGGTTGACGCACCACACAGGATCGTTTGTTTCCGAGCAGGCCGATGACCCAAGCAGGGACGAAGCGAAACACCCCTTAGCATTTGGCCGACAAGGGGTAAGATTATAGAAGCTCAAGTCGTCTGAAGATTATGTACGATCATACGCATACGGGTAGGTATAAGTGCGGAGATAAAAAAGTGGAAGGATACCAAATGATCAAGAAGACTGTTCACAAACTCACAATGCTCGTGGCACTTGCGGTGCTTGCGCTGACGGCATGTGCCCCGCCCATCACCACGGAACCGACGGCTATCGCAACTCGGGAAGTGATCAAGCCAGTCTCTGAGGATCGAGAAGTCGATCTCGTGCCGAAGCAGGACACCTCGGATCCGGAAATTGAGACGAAGACACCCGCAGCCCTCACCTCAGCCCGGGCAGGGGACGCAGAGAATCTCCAGGATCGCCTGACGGCACTCTACCACGAGACCAATCCCTCGGTGGTGTTCATCATCGTCTCCGACGGTGGAACAAGTGCAACAGTCGGTATGGGAAGTGGGACCGGCTGGGTGTACGGCACGGACGGCACTATCGTGACCAACAACCACGTGGTCGATGCAGGCACCTACTACGAGATTGTCTTCCCCAACGGGGATCGGATGGAAGCCGACCTGATCGGCGCAGATCCGGACAGCGATCTGGCGGTTCTGAAGGTCGAGGCCCTCCCTGAGGGCGTCGAACCGTTATCCCTCGGTGACAGCGAGAGCCTAGAGGTCGGCCAGTTCGCCATCGCGATCGGCAATCCGTTTGGCGAGCAGAGCTCGATGTCGTGGGGAATCATCAGCGGCCTCGATCGCAGCCTGCCCTCTCAAAGGGCGACGGCCTCCGGGAGCACCTACTCCCTGCCGGCGGTCATTCAGACCGACGCGCCAATCAACCCCGGCAACTCCGGCGGCCCTCTACTCAATCTCGAGGGTGAGGTGATTGGGGTCAACGCCGCGATTGCCAGTACCACGGGGGCCAACTCCGGCGTGGGGTTCTCGATCCCGGTGAACGTGGTCAAACGGGTCATCCCCAGCTTGATCGACGAGGGTGAGGTCGCCTATCCCTACATGGGCGTAAGCTTCGATGGAGAGATCTCCCTGCCGGAGTTGGAGCTTTACGGCATCTCCCAGACGCAGGGCGCGTATGTCATCGACGTTCTGCCGGGGAGCCCGGCTGACGATGCGGGCCTCATCGGGGCCAATCCCGAGACCGGACGCGGGGGTGATCTGATCGTGGCAATCGACGATCGACCCATCACCGACTTTTCGGATCTCAACAGTTTCCTCGTGCTCAAAGCCGAGGTCGGACAGACCGTCGCCGTCACCGTCCTCCGTGACGGCGAAACCCTCAACCTCCCCCTGACCCTCGGGGCCCGTCCTTAATCCACGCGACCGTCAGGATATTCCCAGGACCCCATCGATAATCCATCCCGAGCCATAGCATCCCAGAGGGTCGAAAACGGCTGTCGTACAACCTTGAGCCCTATCCATAAAAGTATCTTCATCCGTTTTGAAGACCGCCCCCGAGGACGGGCGCTATGAGCAGTGTGAAGATACTTGTTCTTACCTACTTTGGGAACAGTTACGGCGCACTGCGCAGGACCAACGGAAGGTGGAGAAGATAATTATCGGGTATTGCGCAATCTGTCAAGCGCGAATCGCCCCAGTATTGGCCGCAGGCCAACACCATGCCCCCATCCTGCACCGTGTCGGTGACGTTGTCGTGCCAGAGCAGACCATTCAGTTCAACATGACCATCGGCGTACAGGCCGACGGTGTGCCCAGCGGATGCCGGGCTGGACACCGTTGCCACCGTGGTTAAAGTCATCTATTATGATCTATTCTCGCATAATGAGAGGAAGATAGATCGCAAGTGAGCCCTCTATCACGTCGAAGGTGGTGCTCCCCGCTGCCACGACCTTCTCTTCTGCGTCGCGCACGGCGACCCAGAGCTGCTTGGTGCCGGGTTGCCAGTCCTCCGGGTAGATCTGCCACGTCACCTCAGAAGTACCCGCGCCCACGTTCAACGCGGCGACGTCGTCCGTGACTCTTCCCCCGGCGCCGTCCTCGATGGACCAGACGAGCGTGCCGCTCAACGGCGAGGTCGTCTGTAAGGTGAGCGTCACCGGCACGCCGGGCGCCCCGCTCACGACCTTGTCCCCGTTGTTGACCTTGAGCCCGCTCACCGAGGTGGTCGTCTCGCTGTCGTAGGTGATCCGGTAGGCGAGACGGTCGTAGAGCGTGACCGCGCCCGTGTCGAAGTCGTAGCGCAGGGGCGTGGCGGTCAGATCGAGGTGCAGGCCACCCGCGTCGGGATAGACGGTGTGGGAGATGAGCTGCGCGGGATAAAGCCCCGTCGTGGTCGTGAAGGTGCCGGTGAGCGGGCCGAAGGAGAAACAGACGGGCACGGAAAATTGCGGTTCGACCGTCCCCGTATAGGGATGGGAGTCGCTCGTGACCAGAGTGACCGCGATGTTCATCGCGTCTGCCGGTAGCAGATAACTGCGATGCACCGCCGGTAGCACCGGGCCGAAAGGCTCGGCGACGCGCCCTCCGCCGGCCACCTCGAAGACCGCGCGCCCCTCGCCATCGAAACGCACCTCGAACTCGGAATCGATGACACCATCGATAGCGCTGGC
>CAYMAQ010000155.1:0-9624 GCA_964388385.1 uncultured Anaerolineales bacterium
AGCGGTGCAGAAAGCACCCCAAACGTGGAAGTTATTGAGCTTTCAGCCCTTATCGTGTGTCACGTGCTGGCCCAGAGCATGCCGCGTTCTACGATCTGCCGGGCTTCCGGGACCTCGAAATCGCTGGCGATGTGCCCCAGTGAGGTATAGAAGACGCGGGCGGCGCCGTAGGTGCGCTTCCATGCGACGGGCATCACGGTGCCCTCGATCCAGGCGCAGTGCTCGCCGCCGAACGTCGTGGTCGCCAGCACCTCGTTCGAGGGATCCACGTGCATATAATATTGCTCGGAGTGCATTGCGAAGTCGTCGAGTCCGGCGACGATGGGATCTTCCGGCTTGGTGATGTTGACCTCGTAATCGATGACGCCGCCGGGGTGGGCTACCCACTGCCCGCCGACCATGAATTGGTACCGTACGTTGTTCCGGAAGGAGTCGCCCATCCCACCGTGCCATCCCGCGATGCCGACGCCGCTCTCGACCGCCTCCAGGAGGCCGGCTTCCTGCTCGTTGGTGATGCTGCCCATCGTCCACACCGGCACGACGAGGTTGAGTCCCATCATCAAGTCCTTATCCAGATAGACGTCCAACGTATCGGAGATCGTGACGTCATACCCCTGGGATTCCAGGTAGGGTGCGAAGATGTCAACGCACTTCTTGGGCTCGTGGCCCATCCAACCGCCCCACACCATCATGGCGCGCTTCGTCTCATTTGCTTCTGTCATTGCAAGTTTTCTCCTTGATTATGGAATGATGGTTGATCGTCAGTCGCTTGGCTATTCCCCGACCGCTGTGAGCGCATCCTCACCGCTGTCCGACAGGCCGGTCGTGCTGATGCTCAACGCTTTGCCCGTCTCGGCAATCGCTTTTTGTTCAGCTGACTTCGTCCACGAAGGTCAGGGGATTCTCTCGATACGCGGCAAGGGCTGCCTCCCAGAGGGCCGGCGCGTCTATCAGGTAGACCGCCGCCTCCAGGATTGAGCCTTCCACCAGGTTGGGAGGGGTCAGGAAGTCCGCTACCCGGTCGTAGCGCTGTTCGTAGCCTTCGAAGCCGTGAACAAGATACGTGCGATCCTGAGCCTGCCCGTCCCAATCGATCAGGTGGTACGTCAGACTTCCTCCGAAGAGGTATGGGGGCTCGATCATCTCCTCGATGGCGTGCATCGACGTGTTGGGCGCGAGACCGCATCCGAGCATCAGGATCTTCCCCTCGCACAGTCTCAGCCGGTGAAAAGGGCTGTGCGGCCCGCACGGCGTCCGGTCGAGTTCGTGATTGCGGAGCAGAGAATCCGCCCATGCCCCAATTGCGCAGACCGAGTGGGTGGGGTGCAGGCTCCGCCGCGTGCCGGCCCGCTTTCGGAAGTGCTCCGGGATTGCCCCGACGTTCGAAGGCGTGCGTCGCACGTCAAAGGTGGGGTTCTTGGGCGTGACGTGCTCGTACGAGAGCGCGGGCATCAAGAGCGTCCCGCCATTGCCCAGGGCCTCCAACAACCCTTGCACGACGGTCTCGGGCCCGCCCGGCACGCGTCCCATACTGCTCAGCGAGCTGTGGACCAGCAGGACGTCCCCCTCCCGTACCCCGAGCGCTTTAAGATCCCCGGCGATGGTTTCCACGGTCCCCCTGATGAGGGCGGGTTCGTTGGATCGATTCATGGGCGCATGCCTCCTTCCCTGGTTTGCGTGCATGGCTTCTGCACGGTCGATAGGTTCACAGCGGCTGTTGGGCGTGTTTCTCCAACTTGGTGAACAGATCGCCGAAGATCGCGTCGCGGTTGACGTGATAGGCGGTGCGGATCAGATGGCGTCCCTTGTCGAAACTCCACGTCCCCTGATCGGTCACGATAGGGCTGTGGACCAGGTGGCTGGGCGTCCAGGAGGCGTCGATCAAGTAGGCGATGGCCGAGATGTCCCAGATGACCTTCGACCACGCGAAGTGGTTCTCGTGGTATCCCTTGACCGTCTCGGCAAGGTAGTCGCCGATGGCACCCTGGCCCTCGACGTAGCGCTCGATCTCCGGGATCGTCGTATGGAGATGGGAGCAGACGCCCATCACCTGGATCTGAACCACGGGCACGCCCGAGTCGAAGATCACGCGGGCGGCCTGGGGGTCCTGCCATAAATTGAACTCCCGGGTGTGGGGCCAGTGGAACGCGTGTCCCCCCAACCAGACCACCACGATGCGCTTGATGATCTCTGGCTCCTTGAGAATCGCCGAGGCGACGTTGGTGATGGCGCCGATGGTGGCTACGTAGAGAGGGGGATCGTCCTCACCGCGGGCCATCGCCTTGGCGATCAGGTCGTCCGCGGCCTCACTCTCACACGGATCGTCCCAATCGCTCAGGTAGCGGGTCGATCCCCGCAGGACCGGGCCGTCATAGTCGACGTTCAGGCGGTCCAGCAGCCTCAGGATTTCCTGGTAGCTCTTCTCCATCCCGTCCGCCGGTCCATCCGAGCGCGTGTTGTAAAAAGGCGCGGCGTAAAGGCCCTCCACCTGGATTTTGTCGGGGGAGAGCAGAGCATGGACGACGGCGAACTGGTCGTCGACTTCGTTGTAGGTGTCGGTGTCCAACACCATCTCCACTTTCCCGCTGGGCGGGGTCAGGCGCCTTAAGCGCTGAGTCTCGGTCATTTCCGGAAAACTGATTGCGGGTACGTTCATCATTCAGGTTTCTCCTTGCTGGGTTGGTATTTCGTGCATCTCGCTGTTATCAGGACCAACGTTCGATAAGCGGGCCATCGGCTCCATAGACGGGATCGCGCTGGGGTTTCTCGACCTTTGCGATGTTCCGGTCGACTGCCGGGCGCTCCTCGGGCTTGCTGTAGTTCATGTCCCAGGTCTGCCCCTCCGGATAGGCACCGACGATGCCCAGGTCTCCACTGTCTCCCAGATTCTTATGTGCGACGCCTGCCGGAATCAAGACCACGTCCCCGGCACTGACTTCCACCACTGGGCCGGGATCGCCCCCGAACTGGATCCGTGCGCTTCCGCGGTAGACGCCCAGCACCTCGTGCGCCGTGCTGTGATAATGGTGATAGCCGTAGACGCCGTTGCGCCAGGTGCCGTGCCAACCGTTCTCGGTGAAGAGTGCCTCGAATATCGAGGCGGGGTCGTTTTCAGGCAGTGACACAGCTTCGGGATAGACGAGAAGCGAGAGCTTGGGATTGTTTGGAATCGCTCCGTGTTCTCCGATCGTGTGAGAGACGACTTCAGCGTCGTTCAAACGTGCATTGAGCGCCTCCGGTAAGTCTAGTTTGTCCATTTCAACAGTCATACCGTCCCCTTTCGAGTCCGAGCCGACAGGTTCGATTGTAGTGCAAGCCTGTCCTACGGCAAATCGAAATTAAACGCGATTGGCATAAAGGCTCAAAGCCCCATCTTTTACCCAGACGAACCTTTGCAAAGGGGGGCGTAGGACCGAGATATGCTCTCGGAGCAGGGCTTTGAGCCCTACCTAACAGGCGAATCGTGGATCCGGTCACCACGGCGATCCGTCCTGCCAGCTTCTGTTCCATGGGCTTGCCCCTTTTCTAAGTTTGCATAGGTATTCCTGAGGCTCAATGCCCTTATTATACCGATCCCGAGGCGGGGTCTGGGACAGCCCATCAAAGCATTGAACACCGTCCATTCGAAGGGGGAAGAGATCCGCAAGGTCGTGATGAAGAGGTGAACCTGCTTATTACGCTTCGGGTGCCGTCACGGCGACGATGGTGCTTAACTCTCGGACAAAACCGTTGAGGCCCCGCACGTAGCGATCCAGATAATCCTGCGCTAATAGATCCGCCAGATCGGATGCATCCACGGCTACCATGGATGCGACGTGGGGTCGGAAGTCGCGCAGGCTGACGTGCATCGTTCCCTCCGCATCGGACATCACGCCCCAGACCAGCCACTTGGTCTCGCCATCATCTTTGGCGCTTATAAAGCGGTGCAGCGTGCTCCCCTTGGCCACACGACCGACGTTGGAGAAGACCTCGTTCCCCTTGAGTATTTCGTTGAGCACGCCGATGCGCTGCGGAATCTGGTCCAGCAGATGTTGCATTGAGATGGGGAGGTGGCCCAGAAGCTTGAGCGTCGCTGTGTTGAAGCTCTCGCCCCGCATCGTGACCGCCTTGACGGCGTTCAGTACTTCACCGAAGGCCTTCAGATAAGCAAACATCTCGCGTCGGAGGGCGTCGAAGTCCTCCCACGTCAAGGGGGTGGGATCCTGCCGCTGGATCTGGTATTTTTCCCAGGTTTGCTCGAACAGCGGAAGCAGGTCCGTGAGGGGGTTGCGATAGGTGGTTGGGAAAAGCCGCTCCCGCGGAGAGACGTGACCGGCGTCCATCGGGATGAGAAGAGAGGGATTGGTCTCCCGGTCGTGTGAGAGCGTGCGCGTCAGCGTCTCGAGGGCAGCTTTTCCCTCCTGGGTATCACCGTGCTCTGCGCGGAATGCATCCACCGCCGCTTTCGCTTCAGGTGAGAGACGGTAACGCGCGGCGTGAAAGCTGCGGTAGAGCAGCAGCAGATCGTTGACGGTAAGGGAAACGCCGCGTGCTCTGAGCCAGCGGCGGAGTCGCTGAATCTCCGCCAGGTTCGTCTCATCCGACTCCGCCGTCCCCTCATTCCGACGGTGGGTGGATCGGGTCAACGCGTCGATCTCGGGTGGCACGTGCAGAGGCAGCGGGGAGGGCGCGCTGGTTGGCGAACTTTCGTCCCCGCGCGGGGTCTCACCCAACACCGGATACCAGTGGATCGCGCTGTCCGTCAGAATCTCTGATACGGCCATACCCCACATTCCGTCGAAGAAGATGTGTGATTGATCGAAGACCATACTTTCGTCGGTGCGGATTAAGGTCAGGGCATGATCCCCGATGCCTCGGTGTCCGCGTCGAAGGATGGCCAGGGGGGCGACGTGCGCGTGCCTATCCCAGTTGATAACGATGGGGGCTCGACGCAGCAGGTTTAGCCCGTGTTGTGTTTCTTTGGGCAGACCGGAGCGAAGTTGCGACTGCCGGGCCCGCGGACTCGACGCTAATTTGAGATCCAACGTTGGGACCGGACCGGTGGGCGTGGCATTGAGAATCGCGTCGACTGTGCGTCTGACCTGCATGGGGGTCCGCGGCTGCAGCCGTCCCAACGATTCGCCTGCGACGTCCCATAGCGTGCTGTCCCTCCGGACGGTCACGGCCCGCCCGTGGGCATCGCAGAGCCCGCCGCTTGCGTCGGTATAGAGCGGGAAGGGTGTCGATTCGCCTGCATCTTGTGGGGACGGACACCCCAGGGGGCTTCCCTGTACGTCGCGCTGGTAGACAGGCAGCATATAGGTGCGCCCCTGCCAGACGAAGGCGATGGCAGCACGCCAGGGAGCAATGGGCTTCTTACGCTCCTGATAAGTCTCCGGCGTCAGGGCAGCAAGAAGGGTCATCTGCTCCTGATACGCGGTTAGATCCCCGCGCTCGTGCACAGCGTACCGTTCTCGAACCCGGGCCCGGTCTCGGTCGCTGAGTTCGGCTAGGTGCTGATCGACAAAATCACGAAACGCCGCATGCCGGTGACTCAAATAGGGTTCGCCACTGTCAGGACGATGGTACGGGAGACGGCGCATCCAAGCCCTCGTGACGGAGGACCCCTTGCTCGGGTCGCCGGTTGCTTCGGCTAGAACCTCATCCAAGATCCGCAGCATCACGCGCTCGCGCCAGTCCGCCGCAAGGAGGGCGTCGTACTCGATGATTAACTGTTGGCAGGCGCAAACCCAGGCCGTGGCGGTATCGACCGGATCGGAATTGTGAGGTAGGGCTTGGTGAAATCCCAGGGTTTCATTGGCGTGCCGAGCCGTGTCCTCCCGCAGGCCGAACTCCACGTAGAACTGCCAGGTGCCTTGGGGAAAAGCGCTGTCCAAGCGCTTGCCGGCAAGCTGCAGAAGCTTCTGGTACCCATAGAGCACCGCAGCCGGCCCCGCCACGAAGAATCCGTAGAGGGACCTGGGTAACAGTTCTAAGCCCTTGAAGAGCGTTGCCAGATCCCGGCGGACCCGCTCCGCGGTCAGCTTGCGGTCCTGAAGTTTGAGCAGACCGCTTAACAGCAGAGCCGGTAAATTTCCTGCGGGGAGTACTTGAGCGACCTCCTGTTGGATCGCTCGAATCTCCGGCAGGGTGAGTTGCGAAAGCGAGAGGATCGACGCCTCGTCCATCTGGACGAGGGCGTTGAGCGTGGCCTGGCGTGAGTGGGTTAATCTCTCGAGTTGTTCCTGGGTAGGTGGAGTTCGGGTTTCCATCTTGTCTCGTTTCAGGGTAGGTGTTCCCCATCGACGGCGCACCGGAAGCCCAGATTGGGTCCTTTGGCGGCTCGACCGCCTTCTCCTTCGGGCCGTCCGACCTCGCGGTGGGTTGTCCGGAGCTGCCGCTGGAAGTTACTTACGGAATCGTAGGCGCCACCCCGGAGGACCTTGTAGGTACCGCTCTCCGGACCTGTCGGATTGATGGAGGGTTTCTGTCGATCATAGGCATCTTTGTCGTACCAGTTGAATACCCACTCCCAGACATTGCCTGCCATATCCAGGGCGCCGTAAGCGCTGGCGCCATTGGGGTAGCTGCCCACGGGTGCCGTTCCGCTGCCGAGTTGGAGATAAGCGTCATCCAGTGTGTCGCCCCAAGGATAGCGGCGGTGCGTCTCGGTCTGAGGATTCCAGGCAGCGGCTTTCTCCCACTGGGCTTCCGTGGGAAGGTGGGCCTCCCATCCGGTTTCGTCGGCGATCCAGGCGCAGTAGTCCTGGGCCTGGTCCCAACTGATCAATGTGATGGGATGATCAGCGTGATCCGGATTGTTATAGAAGGTTTGAGTGTAAGGGGCCTCGCACGCATCATCCTCCACACATCGTTTGTATTGATCGACGGTAACCTCGGTCTCGTCGATCCAGTAAGGTCCCATCGTGACCTCGTGGCGGGGTTGTTCGTCCTTGCTGGCGTCCGGATCATCCTCCGGCGCACCCATAGGGAACACACCCTCGGGTATGAAGTGCATCACCATGCCATCCACTGTACGCGTCATTGTGTCTCCTGGCGCCAACGTTGGGGTGGGGGTCGGTGTCGCGGTAGCCGTGGGCGTGGAGGTTGGGGTCTCGGTGGGGGTGTGGGTTGGGCGGGTGGTGGGCGTGGGGGACGGCGTTGCAGTCTCCGCGATCGTGATCGATGTTGCCGGGCGCGGTGTGGGGCTGGATGTGGCTGTCGGACTGGGCGTGATGGTAGGGGAAGGCGTGGCCGTGAGTGTCGCTGTCGCGGTTGCGGTCGGCGTCGGCGTCTCCGTGGGCCGCAGCATCGCGATGGGTCCCCATCCGCCGATCAGAGACGCGACACCCGCCAGAATCAGCAGTAGGAGCGCGGTGATACCTCCCCACATCCACCCGCGCCGGGACGACGCTGGCTCCGTCGTTGCGGTACGTGCATCCTTCTCTGAATCTTTCGGAACCGCTAGACCGGTTGGCTCGGCGCCCGGCGGCTTGACAGCGTCGTCGTCCGGTGTGGGTTCGAACGTCGGTCCGGCTGCCTTGGATTCTCGGTCGGCGTGATCCTCGGGAACTTTGGGAGGGGGTGCCGGTGTGGTCAGGATGGGCGGAATCCCGGGTTCAGATGGTGGAATGACCTGGGTCGTGTCATCTTTACGCCATCCGGCCCGCATCGCTTCGACCAGGGCCCGAGCGGTTGTGAAGCGAGATCCCGGCTCCTTGGAAAGGGCTCTCATGACGGCAGCTTCGACCTCGAGCGGAAGCCCAGGGGCGTACTTTCGCGGGGGTTCGGGACGCTCACTCACGTGCTTCAAGGCCAAACTCAGGGCGGATTCGGCTTCAAAAGGCAGTCGGTGGGTGACCAACTCGTAGGCGATGCCCCCCAGGGAGTAAATGTCCGATTGAGGGCCGGCAGCACGGGAATCCAGAGCCTGTTCCGGCGCGATGTACTCCGGTGTGCCAAAGGTATGTCCAGACGTCGCTTGACTGACGCGATCCCGTAACATGGCAAGGCCGAAGTCGCTGAGGATGACCTGCCCGTCGTGCCGGAGGAGGATGTTGCCGGGCTTCACGTCACGGTGGATCACACCTTGGGCGTGGGCGTAATCCAGAGCGCTGGCGACCTGTTCCAGCAGTCTCAAAATCTCGTCGGGATCGAAAGGTGCTTCTTTGGCCTGCCGGCGGTCCATTTCCACGCGGAGATCGCTGCCCTCCACGTACTCCATCACCAGGTAGTGTCCGCCCTCGTACGTGCCGAAGTCGTAGACCTGGATGATGTTGGGGTGCCGAAGCTGGGCGATGGTCTGGGCTTCGCGGCGAAAGCGTTGGGTTAAGTCCTCGTCGCTGGCCAGTCCCCGGCCTAGAATCTTGATCGCGACGTAGCGATTGAGAGCCGGTTGGCGTCCTTTATAAACGTCGGCCATCCCGCCGCTTCCGATCCACGATAGAACTTCAAAGGCACCAAGCTGTCGGCCGATCAGGGAATCCGATCTCATCTATTCCTTCAGTGTAATGTCATTGATGATGGGGGCGTCCTCAAAGCCAAGTCCCGGCCCGGTGAGCGAATCTCAGAAAGGCCGCTGTCCGGATACGTGGTGATCACCCACCGCGCGGTATGGATGCCGTCGTTAACCTGGGGTGAGTATAGGTTGGTTCGAAGTTTTGTCAATGAACCGCAATTCCATCAAAACTTCATGATGGCTGTGTCAGGCGTGCGGCGAAGCCTGAGGTTGCGCATCGGAACCTTAGGTGTATCCTTGAGATATATCGTTGGGATGCATCGTTCAAACGTAGGGGCATAGCTATCTGGACGCTTGGCATCCTCGTCTCGGGGACGGTTCCTTGTAAGGAGGGAAGATGCTAGACAAAGTCCACGATCACATCGTCAGTGAACTGGGGCAGAGCAGCCGCACCGATACGATCTTCGTCGTCACCACCGTCATCTTCAACCTCATCGTCCTGGGCATCAACACCGGCGTCTCTGCGGCGGCAGCCGATGAACCGTCATTTGTGCTGGATCTGGTCTTGGCCGTCTTCATTGCGATGACCGTGCTGATGAACGGGATTGCCGTCGTCGCGCTCACCCTGGGGCGGCGCACGCGGAGCCTCTTGTTGGAAGGGCTCGTCAGTATGTACCGGGATCACGACATCGCCCAGTACTACGATCCCTCGCTGCTTGCCAACTACGGCGTTCGCTATAGGCTCTTTGCCGGGGTCATCCTGACCCTGGCGCTGACCGCCATTCTCGTCCCGCTGATCATCCGGTTGGGGTGACATTGGCTCGCTTTGCTGAATCTGGTATCGTAGGAATGGAGTGACGTGAACAAGGAGGATGCTGTGCTTCCAAACGCGATCCGACGACTCGTGGCGATGCTGTGCGGGGGCGTCCTGGTCGCCGGTCTGGTGCTGGGCGTGGGACGTGCGCAAGCAATTCCAGATGCCGTCGACCTGACGCCCACGGCCTACGTCTATCTGCCGGCGATCCGCCGCGAGCCCACCCCCACACCGACCCCGACCCCGACACCCACCCCCACGCCGACCTGTCCGACGTGCTCCGATAACGAATACAGCGCCGGGATTGCGTTCCAATTTGAGTTGGACGACCCGGTGCGTCCGGCGGAGACCCACGCGGACAAGAACCTGGAGG
>CAYMAQ010000156.1:0-3539 GCA_964388385.1 uncultured Anaerolineales bacterium
TGCGCATCGACAAGCAGTTGGTGGACGGGATGATCGATCACGGTATCGTGATGTCCAAGAGCGAACGCGAGGGTCGGGTGAAGGAACTGCTCGAGATGGTAGATCTGGCGCCCAAGGTTGCCACGATGTACCCGCACGAGCTCAGCGGCGGGATGAAGCAGCGCGTTACGGTCGCGATGTCCATCGCGATGGAGCCCGATATGGTAATCGCGGACGAGCCGACCAGCGCGCTCGACGTGGTGATCCAGCGGCAGGTGATGGAGACGATCGACCGGCTTCAGTCGGATCTAGGCCTGGCGGTGATCCTGATCGGTCACGACATGGGCCTGATGGCGCAGACGGTGAATCGGTTGGCGGTGATGTACGCCGGAAAGCTGATGGAGGTCGGGGAGACGGAGGATATGTTCTACGAGCCTCTCCATCCCTACACCGAGCTTCTGATCAGCAGCCTGCCGGTCCTGGAGAACAAAGGCGTCTTCTCCGGCATTCCCGGCATCACGCCGTCGCTGCTCAATCCGCCGTCAGGGTGTGTCTTCCACACGCGGTGCCCCAAAGCCTGGGATCTGTGCCAGGAGGAAATTCCGCAGTTCACGGAGGTCGAGCCCGGTCGCTGGGTGGCCTGCCACCTTCATACTGCTTAGGATTAGGATGGAATGATGACTACACCACTCATTGAGTTGAAGAACGTAACCAAGATTTTCGGCGGTAAGAAAGATTACACCGTCGCGTTGGACGGTATGACGTTTTCCCTGGACGAGGGGTATGCCAAGATTATCACCATTGCCGGTGAGAGTGGCAGTGGGAAGACGACGATGGGCATGCTGATGCTGGGGTTCTACACGCCAACGCGGGGGCAGGTTCTGTATCGCGGGCAGTCTTTGGGGGAGATGTCGGGCAAAGAGCGGTTCCAGTTCCGGCGCGAGATCCAGGCGGTGTTCCAGGATCCGTTTGCCGTTTACAATCCGTTCTATAAGGTGGATAACCTGCTAAGCATCCCGATCAAAAACTTCAAGTTGGCCGATTCGAAGCATGAGGCCCGGGAGTTGATGGAGGATTCGTTGAGCCGGGTGGGACTGCGGCCCGAGGAGACCCTGGGTCGGTATCCGCACCAGTTGAGCGGCGGTCAGCGGCAGCGGATTGCGGTGGCGCGGGCGCTGCTCCTGAAGCCCAAACTGCTGATCACCGACGAGCCGGTCTCGATGGTGGACGCCTCGCTGCGATCCACGATTCTGAAAAGCCTGCGGTCGCTCAACCAGGACTTCGGCGTCCCGATCTTCTATATCACCCACGACCTGACGACGGCCTACCACATCAGCGACTACATCATCATCCTCTATCGCGGCTCGGTGATGGAGGCCGGCAACGTCGATTCCATCATTCGAGACCCCCAACATCCTTACAGCCGACTCCTGGTCTCGTCGATCCCCTGGCCCGATCCTAACCTCGTATGGGGTGAAGCGCTCGAGGGTGGCGGTGTGGAGGAGATTATCCAGAAGAGCCAGGTGGCGTTTGCGGAGATCACCGGCTGCAAGTTCGCTCCGCGTTGCCCGCACGTGATGGACATCTGTCACACCGCGCCGCCCCCGCTCTTCAGGATGGAGGCAGACCATGCAGCGGCGTGTTACCTCTATCAGGACAATGAAAGCCTCGCGCGGGAGGAGCTGAACAAGGTCTTTATCGAGACCTGATCCGAGGTCTTTAGACATAAGGGTTGGGCTGTAGTGGGCAGCTTCAGCGCTGTGAATAACGGCGATGAAGCCGCCTACTACGAGCTACAAGAGGAATCCTTACGAACACCGCGAGGCTTCAGGCCTTGCGGTGCTTTGCTATCCAGCGTTGTGATAACGGTTGAGGAGATGGTCTGTGGTCTGGGATGAAGCGGTGGGGCGGAACGATCCATGCCCCTGTGGAAGCGGCAAGAAATACAAATACTGTTGTGGCCAGCCGAGGCCTATGGCCGAGGTGCTCTACGTGCACCCCGCCAAGCAGGACGTTGACCTCTACGCGGAGCAGCGTGGGACGCCCGAGCGACCGATGGGGCGTCCCTATGGGCTGATCCCTGTGGGGGTGCCGGCGTTAGTCAACGTACTGCGCGACAGCGGCATCGAGGTGCGCGGCATCAGCTATCCCCTGGAACGGGAGCTCAACCGGAAGTTTGACCTCCGGCGTTGGCTGCGAACGCAGACACGGGCCCGGGTCGTGTTAATCGATCTCCATTGGTACGAGCACAGCCTGGGATCGATCAGCACGGCCGAGATCTGCAAGGAGGTGCTGCCCGATGCATGGACGGTGCTGGGCGGATTGACGGCGTCGGCGTTTGCCGGGGAGATCCTCCGGAATTTCCCCGTCGTGGACTTTATCGTCCGCGGTGATGCGGAGCGTCCGCTGGAGATCTTGGTCCAACGCCTGTTGGCGCAACGCCCATCGGCGTCCTCGTCTGATCAGATGCCGGATCTTTCCGATGTGCCGAATCTCTCGTATCGGGTGGGGAATGAGATCGTCGAGACCCCGCTTGCCTATTGTGCCGCCTCGGAGGATCTCGACACCCTAAATTACGCGGACTTGCGTTTCCTGGATCACTACCGGGAATATCTGGTGCACGAGTACCTGGTGACGGACCTGGACGCGGCACGGGCTGCCCTGGAGACCGACCCCTACAGGGGGCGGTGGATCGCCACGGCGCGGGGCTGTAAGTTCGAATGCTCCTACTGCGGTGGGTGCAGAAGCGCGCATCTGGCGCTGGCAAACCGGACCGGGATCGTGCCGAGATCGCCGGAGGCTGTTGTGGACGAGCTGGCTACCCTGGCCGATGCCCACGTCATTCAGGCGTCGCTTACGTACGATATCGCCGAGATGGGAGAGGGATACTGGCGGGAGCTCTTCTCGCTGATGCGCAAGCGGAACGTCCACATTGGACTTTATAATGAATGCTTCCAGATGCCGCCGCTCAAGTTTATCAGGTATTTTGCCCGCAGTGTGGATCTCGAACACTCGTGTATTGCGCTCAGTCCACTGTCGGGCTCCGAGCGGGTGCGGCGGCTTAACGGCAAACACTTCTCCAATATGGAACTGATCAATCTGATGGACTCTCTCAATCTTCATAACGTCTTCGCCCTGGTCTACTTCTCCCTCAATCTGCCGGGCGAGAATGAAGCGACGCTCCAAGAGAGTATCGCGCTGGCGGAACAGATGGTCCGATCTTACCCTCCCTCCAAGCTCAGAATTCTCAGTTCCGCGCACACGCTGGATCCCTTATCGCCGATGGCGGAATATCCAGAGAAGTTTGACATCACGGTAAGTATGCGAAATTTTATGGACTGGTACCATTATGGCCTCGAGACCCAGTTCGGTGGGCCTGGGGCACGCACACATGAAAGACGCGGGTTCCGATCCAGGGATGAACCCGATGGATCTGTTGGGCGGTCGGTCGAGGCGATGGCCGATGCCTGGGATGCGGCGCGGAAGGGTCACGAGGATTGCTGGTGGCCAATTCCACCGAGTTGGTAGGTTTTTTTCAGTCCCTTTTCAGTCCCCGGCAC
>CAYMAQ010000156.1:3639-5235 GCA_964388385.1 uncultured Anaerolineales bacterium
ACGTTAGTTATAGGAGGCTGTCTTGGAAGAAAAGCCACTTGCATTGTATATTCATCCGGCGAAGCAGGCTGTGGATCTCTATGACACCCCGGCGCAGAAGCAGTTTGGGCGCCCCTATGGGTTGATTCCGATGGGGGTTCCAGCGCTGGTGAATCTGCTCCGTGATAACGGCATTGAGGTGAGAGGGGTCAACTTCCCGATGGAGAAGCGCCTGGATCCGAGTTTCAACCTCCGGGCCTGGCTTCACCACCACGCTGAAGCCCAACTGGTGTTGATCGATCTGCACTGGTACGAGCACTGTTACGGGGCCATCAGTGTCGCGGAGGTCGTCAAACAGGTTCTGCCCCATGCCTGGGTTATCATCGGGGGGTTGACGTCCTCGGTGTTTGCGGAGGAGATCCTGAGAGATTTCCCGGTCATCGATTTTGTGATCCGCGGTGATGCCGAGCGTCCTTTGTCGGCGCTAGCTCAGGTGCTGGTCGATAGCGGGGTCGTCGCGACGGATGAGCGCAAGGATTCGCGCCTGGATCTTTCGACGATTCCCAACCTGTCGTATCGTCGACGGGGGAAAGTGGTTGAGAACCCCCGGACCTACTGCGCCACCCCGGAGGACTTCGCCGAGTTCAACTTCGTCGATTTGGACTGGCTGCGCCGGGAGGATTCCTATTACGTCCATGAGTATTTGGTGATCGATATGGACGTAGCGCATCGCGCGTCAGAGGGTGACGATGTGAGTGAATACCGGGGGCGCTGGTTGACCACGGCGCGGGGATGCGATTTCGAATGCTCCTACTGCGGCGGGGCGCGAAGCGCGCACGAGGCGATTGCCGGGCGCAAAGGGATCGTGCCGGTGCCCGTCGAGACGATTGTCACGCAGATCAAGCGCCTCATCGAACACGATGTCATTCAGGTCTGCTTCTCCTACGACCTGGCTGCGATGGGCAAGGCATATTGGCGGACGTTATTCCGCACCCTGCGCAAGGAGGGGATCAAGATCGGGCTGTACAACGAGTTCTTCCAGCTTCCGCCCTCCGGATTTATGAAGGAGTTCGTGCGCACTGCCGATATGAAGCACTCCAGCGTGGCCCTCAATCCGTACTCCGGCTCGGATCGGGTGCGGCGGCTCAACGGCAAACGGTATAATGCGGCCCAGCTTTTCAACGCGCTGGACGAGCTCAATCTCTACGATATCGCCATCATCGTCTATTTTTCACTCAACCTGCCGGGCGAGGATGAGGGGGCGGTGCAGGAGACGATCGACCTTGCCAAAAGCATTTACGATCACTATCCTCACTCGCGGCTCAAGATCCTGAACTCGTGCCACACGGTCGAGCCGCTCTCTCCGATGGTACAGCGCCCCGAACGATACGGCGTGGAGGTCCATTGGCATACATTCCAGGACTGGTACGAGTACTGTCGGAAGACTCAGTTCCAGCTTCCGGGTTCCCGCACCGGTGAGTGGCGCGGGTTCAATCTGCTCACGCCTGCGGATCGCTCGGTTGAAGCGATGGCCGATGCCTGGGATGCGGAGCGCCAGGGACGTGACGACTGTTGGTGGCCTATCCCGCCCAGTTGGTGAAGATATGCCTGGTGAAG
>CAYMAQ010000156.1:5335-9548 GCA_964388385.1 uncultured Anaerolineales bacterium
TGATCGCCGTTGTCTGGCTGGCGGCCTCGGTCAACTTTCTGCTGCCGCGCATCACAGCGCACGATCCGGTCCTCGAGTATTTGCTGGAGCTGAATACCCAGACCTCGGGGGATCAGGCGGACGTGACCGACCGTATGCTGCGATTCTATCAGGATTGGGCGGGATTGAATCGCCCCCTCTGGCAGCAGTATCTCCGGTATCTGGGAAACATGCTCCGGTTCGATTTTGGACGGTCCTTCCGGTCGCGGCGTCCCGTCACGGAGATCGTACTGGATGCGCTGCCTTACACGCTGACGCTGCTGACGGTTTCCACCCTCCTGGCATTTAGCTTGGGTTCGGTGCTGGGCGCGTGGCTGGGATGGCGGCGCGATGCCCGGCTTCTGAAGGTTCTGGTACCGGGCCTGATGGTCATCTCTTCCATTCCGCCCTTTATCGTCGCCCTGATACTTATTTACGTCCTGGCCTTTCGACTCCAACTCTTTCCCTTTCGCGGTTCGTACAGCGCGGTGATTGTCGTGGATTGGGGCTCTGCCGAGTTCTGGTTGAATGTGATCCATCACGCGACGCTGCCCGCCCTGACGATGATCCTGGTGATGGGTGGGCGGTGGGCGATGTGGATGCGGGGGCTGACGATCTCTACGGTCGGTGCAGACTATATGGCCTTTGCCCAGGCCAAGGGGTTGAAACGTTGGCGTCTGTTAATAAACTACGCGATGCGGAATGCGATGCTTCCCCAGGTAACGCAGCTGGCCCTCTCACTGGGGACGGTGGTATCGGGGTATACGCTCGTGGAGACGATGTTCAGCTATCCCGGTGTGGGACACTTACTCGCAGAGGCGATCATGGCCTCGGATTATGCGATGATTCAAGGCTGTGTCTTCTTTTTGATCGTCGCGATCGCCCTTGCCACGTTTGCCATCGATCTGCTTTATCCCCTGTTCGATCCCCGGATTCAGTACGCGCGATAAGACCTCCGTTGCGGTGCGAATCGAAGGTCTCTTCCATGCTCGCGGTGGATCTCTGCCTTCGGGCTTGGGTGTGCGAGTCAGAGATTACAAATTTCCTCGGAGCCAGTGTGAGGGGGCATTTGTATTCTTCGTGTCTGTGTGCTGTAATAGAGGGTGGATCCATATGACGCAAACTTTACCTCATAGATAAAGGAGCAGACGGATGACTCAACTTCGAATTGGGATGATCGGCGTGGCAGGACGGGGCGGATTGTGGCGGCATTGGCACCAGCCGGATGGGCGATCGGTGGTGGTTGCGGGCGCGGACGTGAATCCGGCGCACCTGGAGGCGTTCCGCACGGAACACGGCGGCTCGCCGTTCGTCACGATGGACTACCGGGAGCTGTTGGAACGCCCGGATGTGGATGCGGTGGCGGTCACCTCGCCCGATAACTATCACGAGGCGCACGCGATCGCGGCGCTGGAGGCCGGCAAGCACGTCTTCTGTGAGAAACCGTTGGCCATCACCATCGAGGGGTGCGACCGTATCCTGGAAGCGTGGCAGCGTGCCGGCACCCGACTGATGGTCGGCTTCAATATGCGCTACATGAATATGTTCCGGACGATGAAGGAGATCGTCGAATCGGGCGTCATCGGCGAGATCAAGGCGGTCTGGGTGCGACATTTCGTGGGGATGGGCGGCAACTTCTACTTCCACGACTGGCACGCGAACCGTGAGAACACGACCTCGCTGCTGCTGCAGAAGGGCTCGCACGACATCGACGTCGTCCACTGGATCACGGGGCAGTACACGGCCCGCACCTCCGCGTTTGGCGGGTTGGATTATTACGGCGGCGACTATCCCAACGACCTCACCTGCCCGGAGTGCCCCGAGCGGGACACCTGCGTCGAGGTGATGAAGGAGGGCCGGCGGATCGAGTGTGCGTTCCGCAAGGAGGTCGACGTCGAGGACAACCAGGTGATGATCATGCAGCTCGAGGGCGGTATCAAAGCGGCCTACCTGCAGTGCCACTTCACGCCGGACTACCACCGCAATTACACGTTTATCGGCACGGAGGGGCGGATGGAGAACTCCCAGCCGGAGATGAAGGTGTGGGTCAAGACCCGGCGATCCAACACCGAGCGCGAGCTGGCGGACCGGGCGTACGAGGTCAAACCCGCGGTCGGTGGGCATGGCGGTGCGGATCCGGTGATCTGCAGCGATTTCGTCGCGATGTGCCTGGACGGGAAAGAGCCGGTTGCAACGCCGCTAGCCGGCCGGATGAGCGTGGCTGCCGGGGTCTGCGCGGCGGAATCGCTGCGGAGCGGAGGGGTTCCGATCGACGTGCCCCCGCTGCCTGAGACGCTGGCGCATTTGAAAAAGTAAGGGCTGAAAGCTCAATAACTTTCATGGTTGGGGCGCTCTCGATACCGCTTTCAGCTTGATTTCGCGGAAGTTATTGGATATCCAGTCCTAAGGGGCTTTCAGCTGTGAGAACCAGGGGCGAGGCAATTGCGTGAGATGCAGTTCTGGATGTTGTCCCCCCGCTGAGTCCCACCCGGCGGAGGGGAGGCGTCGGGATGTCATATTTCTACGAACCCTTACCTCTACAGGAGGACAGTTATGGCAGAAATAAGTATCTATGAGACGGTGAGAGCGCAGTTCGACCGGGCGGCGGATCAGATGGCGCTCGATCCCGAGATCCGCAAAATTCTCTCGGAGACGACCAACGAGATCGTCGTGAACTTTCCGGTTAAGATGGACAATGGACACATCCGGATGTTTACGGGATACCGGGTTCAACACAACAACGTCCTGGGGCCCTACAAAGGGGGGCTCCGGTTTCATCCAGCGGTGAACATCGACGAGGTTCGTGCGCTGGCTGCGTGGATGACGTGGAAGACGGCTATTGCCGGGATTCCCTATGGCGGCGCCAAGGGCGGCATCCAGTTCGAGCCCTGGCAGTGCTCACGGGGCGAGCTGGAGCGGGTCACCCGCCGGTTCACCTTTGCCCTGGGCAGCAACATTGGGCCGGAGTACGATATCCCGGCACCGGACGTCAACACGAACCCCCAGATTATGGCCTGGATTCTGGACACGTACCTTTCGATGATGCCTCCCCTGGAGCGCAACCGCAACGTCCACGTGGTGACGGGAAAACCGGTCGAGTCCGGCGGGAGCCTGGGCCGGGATAAGGCCACGGGCCAGGGGATCGCCTTTGTGCTCCAGGCGTGGGCCCGGGACTCCAGTTTCGATCTGGAAGGCGCCACCTATACGCTGCAAGGTTTTGGCAACGTCGGATCGTGGACGGCCAAGCTGCTCGCGCCGCTGGGGCTCACGTTGGTGGCGGTAGAGGATCACACCGGTGCGATTATCAACAGGGCGGGCATCGATCCTTTTGACCTGGAGGCTCACGTGGACGCGGAGGGGGGTGTGGAAAGGTATCCAGAGGCCGAACCGCTCTCGCACCGTGAGTTTTTCAGTACCGAGGCGGATCTCTTTATCCCGGCGGCGCTGGAGAATCAGATCACCGAGGAGACGGCGCCGTGGCTCAACGTTCGCTATGTGATCGAGGGGGCCAACGGCCCGACCAATATCGAGGGGGGCCAGATCTTGAAGGATCGGGGGATCCTCGTGCTGCCTGACGTGCTCTGCAACGCGGGTGGGGTGATCGTCAGCTACTTTGAATGGCTGCAGAACAAGCGCAGCGAGTTCTGGGATCTCGAGCAGGTGGACGCGAAGCTCCGCAAGCAGATTGTGAGCGCCTACCGGCACGTGCGGGATACGGTCGAGGCCTACGAGACCGATTGGCGCACGGCGGCCTATATCGTGGCGTTGACCAGGCTCTCGGAGGTCTACAAGCGGCGGGGGATCTTCCCGTAGATTGCTCAGGGATTGGCACGGATTGGCACGGATCTCACTTCTTGAGAATTGAGGATTGAGGGAGGTATGTGAATGGGTCTTTTGTTTACGTCTGCGGAGTTAGGGACGCTGGAATTGAAAAATCGTCTGGTGCGGTCGGCGACCGCTGAGAAGATGGCGGATGCGGAGGGGCGGCCTCGACCGATGCTTGGCGACCTCTACCGCGATCTTGCGGAGGGCGGGGTCGGTTTGATCATCACCGGGCATATGTACGTGGATCCGGGCGGCAAGTGTCACCCGGAGATGACGGGGATCGATCAGGATTCCCGGGTGCCCGAACTGGCGGAGCTCGTTGATAGTGTGCACGAGGCCGGCGGTCGCATCGCCGTGCAGATCAATCACG
>CAYMAQ010000157.1:0-9538 GCA_964388385.1 uncultured Anaerolineales bacterium
TCCCTGCGCTCGCAAATTTCGACGATCGAACAGGATGTCTTTCTATTCTCGCGGACGTTGGCGGAGAATATCGCTTTTGGGTGTGAGGATGCCTCTCGAGAGGCTATTGAGGAGGCTGCGCGAGAGGCACAGGCCCACGACTTCATCATGGATTTCGAGGACGGTTATGAGACCGAGGTGGGCGAGCGGGGAGTGACCCTATCCGGTGGGCAGCGACAGCGAATCGCAATCGCCCGAGCTTTCCTCACCGATCCACAGATTCTCATCCTCGATGACAGCACCAGTGCGATCGACAGTGAGACGGAGGATCGTATTCAACGGGCGATGCGCCGCATTAGCCAGAAACGCACGACGTTTATCATTACGCACCGCTTGAGTCAGATCCGTTGGGCCGATCGCATCCTTGTGCTGCGCCGTGGGGAGTTGGTGGATCAAGGGGATCATGAGACCTTGATGTCCCGGTGTGAAGCGTATCGGCGAATCTTCGCGCGTTATGACTGAGATTTCGTGTTTGTAGCGCACAGTGACGAAGGGTTTTTAATCATATGGGTATTTGGACACTTAAGGGTGGGGACTTATGGGGTTTGTATTAGCTGGACTTGACACTGAGAGTTACGATCGCAATTACAGCGATCGAGAGCTGCTTGAGCGGATCGTGCGCTATTTTCGACCTTATTGGAAGAAGATGCTCTGGGTCGCCTTGTTGATCCTGATCAACTCAATGGCTGGAACCGGCGGCCCGATCTTGATCTCGCGGACCCTCGATCTAATCCGGGGTGAGTTCTCCGCGCGACGGGTCGGTTACGCCGTCCTTATGATCCTCGGACTGGGCGTGATTGCCTGGTTGGCTAACTACCGGCGCCGCACGCTCTCTTCGCAGATTATTGGGGATGTCGTGTTGAAGGTTCGGGAAAACGTCTTTGATGCGACGATTAACCACGATCTTTCTTTCTATGATGCTCATCCCTCCGGCAAGATCGTGAGCCGGGTCACATCCGATACCCAGGATTTTTCGGCGGTGGTCACCCTGGTCCTGGATTTGGTCAGCCAGGTGATGCTGGTCGTGCTTCTCACGATCTGGCTCCTCTCTATCAACGTGTGGCTCACGCTGCTGCTGATGGGCATTGCGCCGGTCGCGGTGCTGGTAGCCCTCAGTTTTCGGCGCATCGCCCGACGAGTGACCCGTCAGTCGCGGCGGATCAATGCCAAAATTAACGCTCAGATTCAGGAGTCGATCAGCGGTATCGTCGTGGCCAAGAGTTTCCGGCAGGAGCACGCGATCTACCGGACGTTTCTGGAGAACAACCGCCAATCTTACCGCATCGGTCTGCGTCGTGATATGACGTTCAACTCGATCTTTCCCGTGTTAGGGATGGCTTCCGGATTAGCCAGCGCTTTCTTTCTCTATGCAACGGGGTTGGCGACACGGACGGGGATTTCACCGGGAAATTGGTATCTCTTTATGCAGGCTGTGGGTTTTTTCTGGTGGCCAATGACCAGTATTGCTTCATTCTGGAGTCAGTTTCAGAATGGGTTGTCGGCTGCAGAGCGGGTCTTTGCCTTGATCGACGCGGAGTCCGCGGTCCAGCAAATCGCTGCAGAGCCGGTCGATCGTCTGGAAGGTCATATCGAGTTTCGACATCTGCGATTCGGGTACAATGAGAAGGAGATTGTGCTGCCGGATTTCTCGCTCGATATCCGGCCCGGCGAAACGGTTGCGCTCGTGGGGCATACCGGGGCCGGCAAGAGCAGTGTCGCGCGGATTATCACCCGCTTTTACGAGTATCAGGGTGGGGATCTGCGTATCGATGGACGTGATGTCCGGACTTTGGATCTGGCGTCCTATCGGCTAAAGCTGGGTCTGGTGCCCCAGGAGCCTTTCCTCTTCTCCGGCACTGTCCGCGATAATATTCGCTACGGTCATCCCAACGCGGCCGATGACGAGGTCCGCGGAGCGGCGACACGTATCAGTCGGGGGGATTGGATTCAGGATCTCCCGGATGGCCTGGAGACCGATGTGGGAGAGCGGGGGTCGAATCTGTCGATGGGGCAGCGGCAGCTCGTAGCTCTGGCGCGAGTCCTGCTGAAGGACCCCAGCATCTTCATCCTGGACGAGGCTACGGCGAGTGTTGATCCCTTCACCGAGACTCAGATTCAAGAAGGGCTGGAGACCGTGATGCAAGATCGTACGGCCATCGTCATCGCACACCGACTCTCTACCATCAAGCACGCGGACCGGATCATCGTGATGGACCACGGGCGCATCATCGAGGAGGGTACGCACGATCGCCTCATGGAGGCCGGTGGGCATTACGCTTCGCTCTATGACACCTACTTCCGCCATCAGTCGCTGGAATATATCGAGAGCTTCGTTTCCGCAGATTGAGGGGATGGCTTCGCCTCGGACGGTCAGGTTCTGGTCGCGTCAGCGCCAGAAAGTCAGGGGCAGCGTGTCCAGAATTTGCGAATCGGGGTTGATATGAATCGTGGCCGGTAGCCAGACTGTGAACGTGCTCCCCTCTCCGACCTGGCTCTTCAGTGTGATCTCTCCCCTGTGCAGCTCTATGATCTCCCGACTGATAGCCAGCCCGAGACCGGTGCCGGGGACGTTGAGGTCGGTGCTGGCTTCCCCGCGCTGAAACCGCTCGAACAGGATATCCTGTTCCTCCGGAGTGATTCCGACGCCGGTGTCTTCCACTGCCACGGTGACCCATGGGACATTCGCCCTGGTAAGCATCGCTGTTGAGACGCTGACCTGCCCTCCTTCCGGTGTGTAGTTCAGCGCGTTGGTGAGCAGGTTGGTGAGGACTTGTTCGATGAGCTTGGGGTCCAATCGGATTTTGGGGAGTTCGCAGGTTTTGCAGGTCAGGGTCAGTTTGTGGTGCCTGAAGAGTGCCTTCCGATCTTCGATCAGGGTCCTCACCAGATCATTGAGATCGATGAACTTGAGGTTAGGCTTGATCTCTCCCAGATCGAGCCGCGAGATGAGCAATAAGCTCTCAATCAAATCCTGCAGACGGGCAGACTCGCGATTGAGCGCATCCAAGTAGTCCTCGATCCTGCTCGCCTTCCCCCGCTTTACCAGATCCAGATAGAGGCGAATGCTCGCTAACGGCGTACGCAGCTCGTGACTGACGTTGCTGACAAACTCGGATTTGGCGCGGTCTGCGGATTGGGCTTGGATGAGGGCCTCTTGGAGCTCAATGGTCCGGTGCTTGACCTGATCCTCCAGCGTGGCGGCTCGATTTTGAAGCTCTTGATAGAGCTCCGCGACTTCGATTACCTGACCCACCGCGGAAGCCGCATTGCGCATCAGATCCAAGTCATTCCCGCCTGGTGGGTCCAGGCCATCCAGAATCAAACCGATGACACTCACTGTCCGTCCCCTGATAATGACGGGCAAGAGTAACAGTGACCGATCGCCTACAGCATTGGCGATTAGGTGATGAGGCCACGTCTCGTCTTCGCGGTGGGGATGCGTTCGTTTGGAATGGAAGGGCTGCAAACTCTGGAGTACCTTGTCAAGAGCCGGATTGTCCAATGGGATCGTCGTGTGAAGGGTGCTGACCTCGCCGGGCGCCCGATACTCCGCGACCACCAGGGCGTGCCCCGCATCCTGATCGATGAGCGTTGCGAAGGCCTGGGGGAGTTTGAGGGCATAGGCCAATTCTCCGCATAGGGAGTTCAATGCCGCCGTGACGTCCAGGGTTGAGGTTGCGGTTCGGGTGAGGCGATTGAGGGTCATAAGATCGCGATTCTGACGTTTGAGCTGCGCCTCCGTCTCTTTCCGGTCGGTGATATCACGGATGATGCTCTGCACGTAGGCGGGTTTTCCCTCTTCGTCCCTCACGACGGTCATATTGATCTCGGTAGCGATGGATGTTCCCTTCTGGGTCAATAATGTGTGCTCAAAAAGCAGGATCGTCTCTCCGGCAAGCAGACGGCTGAGCTTGCGTTGAAGGCCCTTGCGCTCCTCGGGCGCGGTCACCCGGGCAATGGAAAGGCCTGCCAGCTGATCGGCCTTGTAGCCCAGTATCTCCAAGAGCCGGTCATTGAAATCGACGTGGTTACCTTCAAGATCCAGGATTGAGATACCATCGCTGGAGTGAGCGAATAGCGCTTGGTACCGTCGTTGTATCTCTTCGGCTTCACGTTGCCGTAATTCCTCGATAGATCTCCGGTGATAGACGACGAAGAGAAAGGTGCCGCCAATCGCAAAGATGTACATGAGGGGCCCCGATATGATCTCAAGGATCGAGATTTTCGGCTGGATCAAGGGTACGAAGAATAAGCTCACCGAGGTCGAAATCGCGATCCAGAGCGTCTTTTGGAGATTGATCAAGAGACTGCCGATGAGAATCAGGAGGACCAGATAGGCCAGGAAATCGGGACTGGGTTCTGGCGCGCCGAAGAGCCCCTCGAAGTAGATACCCAGACCGGTAAGGGTAAGCAGGCTTCGGACGGTCCAGATATAGTGTCGGGTCCGGCTTAGCACGTATGTCCCGGTCAGGGCCAATAGCAGGATATAATAGGGCCCGTGTTCGCTCCAGCGGCTCTTGTGTTGCGCGACGATTGCAGCCTGGCCCAAGGTGGCGATCACCAAGAGCAATACCAGCATCGCGGATAAAAGCCGAGCCTTGTGGCGAATCTCCGGGTTCTCGATTGCCGGCGAGGGCGCGGTCAGGTGATCCCAGATGTTGCGTGCCATCTTCATTGTCTTCGATGCCTCTTGCGCGGATGGTTGAATTGTATATGTGATCCTTCAGGAGCCTACCATAGCACGGTTGAACCTTCTGCGCAAATACCCTTTCGGCTCAGGTGGCGGGGATAAGATCGGGGTGATGGTGTGGATCACGCGAAAGGATGTCAAGAGAAATGCCCTCCCGGGGGGAGGGAGGGCATTTCTCGGAGTCAAGTGTACCCCCGACAAGAGTCGAACTTGTAACCATCTGCTCCGCAAGCAGGCACTCTATCCAATTGAGCTACGGGGGCAAGTGCTTCTGTTTCCTATCTGAATTGGTATAAATATATCACGCTAGCCTAAATTGTCAAGGATTTGTTGGTTCTCCTGCTGAGGAACCTTCACCAGATCGGGCTGCGTCCACTCACTTTCGATGATGCGGTGACCAAAGCGTGAGATTTTGGGGTAAAATTGATCCCAGAACGATAATCACCGGTAACGAAAAAGACACGATCCTATGCAACGTCTTGATGGTGTCTCCTCCACGAAATACCCCCGACAAGAGTCGAACTTGTAACCATCTGCTCCGCAAGCAGGCACTCTATCCAATTGAGCTACGGGGGCAAACGATACCGGGTTGAGAACCCGGGATCAAAGGCGGAGAGGCAGGGATTCGAACCCTGGAGGGAGTTTAACACCCCCTAACTGCTTAGCAGGCAGCCCCAATCAGCCACTCTGGCACCTCTCCAAGCAAGATACTCATGTTAACGTCGTGCGGAGGGAGTGGGATTCGAACCCACGGTGACCTTGCAGCCACAACGGTTTTCAAGACCGTCGCCTTCGTCCACTCGGCCATCCCTCCGAGTCTCACGTAAAGCGAAGTATACCACGCAGACTCTTGTTGTCAATCCAAAAACCAACGTCCTTATCGGGCAACTACAGTTAGGATTCAGAACCCCGCCTGGGGCGGAATTCGTTGGGCCGGGCAGACCTCAAAAAATGAAAAGCATGCGGTCTCCTTGATCGCGATACTGTTGAACTGAGGCCTCTTAGGGTCATGTGCTTTTGTCTATTCGAACTGCTGAATCGTCCAGTCCAGGGCGTCCTGGAGCATCGACTGCGGTGGCTGGGGAATGATTCCTTCGTTGATCAGAAGGTCGACGGTCTCGCGGGCCCTGGCGATATCGGATTGAGCCTGGTTAAATGCCTCCTCGTAGGAGGGTGTGACCCGGGCCAGCCCCTCGTCCACGGCCTGCATCGCCACGTCCGCGGCTTCCTGAGGGAAGACGTCGCGCTCGTCCATCCGGGGGATAATGTTCTCGCGGTCGATGCCCCGCGCCTCAGCGTAGCTCGCCAGGGATTCGGCGGCGGCGATGGCCATTCGGTCGGAGATGCCCTTGGCCTGGACGAGCAGGGCGCCCTTGAGGATGCCGGGGAACCCCAATGAGTTGTTGACCTGGTTGGGGAAGTCACCCCGTCCCGTCGCGACGATGGCAGCGCCGGCCTCTTTGGCACGATGCGGATAGATCTCCGGCACCGGATTGGCACACGCAAAGACGATGGCCTCGTTGGCCATCAGACCGACCTCGTCCGGCTTAATGACGCCGGGACCGGGGATGGAAGCGGCGATCAGGACGTCGGCGCCGGTCATTCCCTCCTCGAAGGTATCGACGCGGTCCGGGTTGGTCTGCTGACAGAGTTCCCACTTGCGGTAGAAGCGGGGATCGCGCTCGATGTCCTCTCGGCCCTCGTGCAGCCCGCCTGTGGAGTCGAAGAGGATCATCCGATCCGGGTCGGTGCCGGCCTCGATGAGGATCCGGGCGATGGTGGTATTGGAGGCGCCGGCGCCGAAGAGGACGATCTTGACGTCGTCCATCGGTTTGTCCACGAGTTTGAGGGCGTTGATCAACCCCGCCAGGGTGACACATGCGGTGCCCTGGGCATCATCGTGCCAGACCGGGATGTCACACGTCTCCTGCAGCGTGTCCAGCACTTTGTAGCAGTTCGGTTGAGAGATATCCTCGAGATTGATGGCACCGAAACTGGGCTGCGCCATTTTGACAAAGTCGATGATCTTATCCGGATCGTGCTCGCCGGCTTCGTTGCGGCTGTCGATACAGAGTGCGGTTGCATCCACGCCGCCCAGGTACTTCATCAGGAATGCCTTGCCCTCCATCACCCCCAGCCCGCCCGGCGGCGTCACGTTGCCGTCGCCGAGGACGCGGGTGGAGTCGCTGACTACCGCTACGAGGTTTCCCCGGTTGGCAAGCCGGTAGGAGGCGGCGTTGTCATCGCGGATAGTGGTCGAAATCTTCGAGACTCCCGGTGTATACCAGACGTTGAACCAGTTAAATCCGAAGACGCCGGCCTTGGGTACGGTTTGCATCTTCCCTCGATAGAAACAGTGAGCGACTTCGCTCAGGCGTTTAAGAAAGAGCGTCTTGGCTTCGGCGATCTGATCCGGCGCTAACGCATCGGAGAGGATCGCGTCGAGATTATTTAACGTAAGGTGAAGTTGTGTCATTTGAATCTCCTTGCGCGGTTATAGGTTTTCCTTATCTTAAAAGCTCTGGATGAGAAGGCAATGCCCTCCGAGGTGTTTACCGATCCGGACATAAAGCGCTAAACTTTTCCCTGATACCCATAGAAACGTAGAAACCTTGGGTCATTGTGGTAGATCCGTGAAGGACTTCAGTTGCTATTGCCGAGTACTGTGGGTACAATAGTATACCAATTTGGGGCGGTGGGGTAGTGCGCGTCGATGATCCGGGGTGACCTGTACTCGGGCCCGGGGGGTCGTGTGGTAAAGTTGCAGCGTTGTGGTTTTTACGTGGGTTGGATCGAAAGGAATCGCCATGAACGCCAGTCCTAGCGTCGAATTTCGCAAGCCCAAGCAGGACCGAGAAACCGGGGAGGCCAAGCTTCCGATTTTTAATCTGGAGGACGCTTCTCTCTATATTAACCGTGAGTTGAGCCTGCTCAAGTTCAACGGGCGGGTGTTGGAGGAGGCCCAGATTGAGGGACGCCATCCCCTGCTGGAGCGGGTTAAATTTCTCTCCATCTTCTTTAATAATATGGATGAGTTCTTCATGATCCGGGTTTCAGGATTGCGGCGCCAGTTGGAGGCCGGGGTGGTCGAAGCGCCGCCGGACGGGATGACGCCCGCCGAGCAGTTGGCGGCTATTCGGCGGGAACTGTTGCCGATGCTTGACGAAGCTATGGATTGCTGGAAACAAGACGTGCAGCCGAATTTAAAAGAAGAAGGTATTCACGTCCTGCGTTATCGCGATCTGCGGGACAAGCAGCGGCGCTTGATGCGCCGGTATTTCGAGCGGGAGATATTCCCGGTGCTCACCCCCCTGGCTTTTGACCCAGGGCATCCCTTCCCCCATATCTCCAATCTCAGTATCAACCTCGCAGTGGTGGTGGAGGATCCGCTTAAAGGTCGGCAGTTCGCCCGCGTCAAGATTCCGGGGGTCTTTCCCCGTTTTCTGAGGATTCCGGAGGAGGACCGGGCTGAGACCTACGAGACACTGGGGCTGAATTCGGTGGCGGATACTAATTTTGTCTGGATTGAAGAAGTGATCATTGAGAATCTGGATATGCTGTTTCCCGGTCTGGATATCGTGGCAGCCTATCCATTCCGTATCACCCGGGATGCAGACCTTGAAATCGAGGAGGATGAGGCTTCGGATCTGCTTGCCTCCATTGAGGAGAGCGTGGGGATGCGGCAATTCGGATCTGCGGTCCGTCTGCAGGTCCATAAGACGATGCCCCGGGAGATCCGGAACATCCTGCTCGACAACCTGGGGATCGAGCCGTATCTTCTCTATGCAGTCGACGGCCCGATTGGTCTCTCTCACCTGATGGAATTGACCGATGTGAAGGCGCCGGATCTCAAGGATCCCCCGTTTATCCCCCACGTGTCGCCCTCGCTATCCACGGGACACAGCATCTTCTCCACGATCCGCCGTCAGAAGCACATTTTGCTTTACCATCCCTACGACAGTTTCACCCCGGTTGTCGACTTTCTCCTGGAGGCGGCACGAGATCCGGATGTGCTGGCAATCAAGCAGACACTCTACCGGGTAGGGCCCAACGCACCGGTGGTTGCGGCGCTGCTCGAGGCCCGGGAGAATGGTAAGCAGGTCGCGGTGCTGGTCGAGCTGAAGGCCCGATTTGACGAAGAGAACAATATCGTGTGGGCCAAGGCGTTGGAGCGGGCTGGCGTGCACGTTATCTACGGTTTGGTCGGTTTGAAGACCCACGCGAAGGTCTGTATGGTGGTGCGCCGGGAGCAGGATCGAATGGTGCGCTACGTGCACTTGAGCACCGGCAATTACAATGCGACCACGGCCCGGGTCTATACGGATCTGGGCTATTTCACGTCCGATCCCAAGATTGGGGCGGATGTCTCCGACCTCTTCAATGCCCTGACGGGTTACTCTCGGAAGCACACCTATACCAAGCTGCTGGTCGCCCCGGAGGGTCTGCGGGAAAGCATCATCGCCCGGATCGACCGCGAGATCGAAGCGCATCGCGCTCATAGCTGTGGATATCTGGCGTTCAAGATGAACGCTCTCGTGGATCAGGCGTGTATCAAGGCGCTGTACCGGGCGTCGAGGGCCGGGGTGACCATCGATCTGCAGGTGCGGAGTATCTGCTGCCTCCGTCCTGGGCTGCCCGGACTGAGTGAAAACATCCGTGTGACGTCGATTGTGGGACGTTTCCTGGAGCATACCCGCATCTATTACTTTCACAACGGTGGCGATGAGGAGATCCTATTGGGCAGCGCTGATTTAATGCCGCGCAATCTCGACCGCCGGGTTGAGACGGTATTTCCTGTCGAGGATGCGC
>CAYMAQ010000158.1:0-9442 GCA_964388385.1 uncultured Anaerolineales bacterium
TCGAGATTGTGGACAATCGAGCGCAAGGGGTGATTCTGGACGACGGCGAGCGCCTCCACGCCGACCTGGTCGTGGCAAATGCCGATCTTCCCTACGTCTATCGGGCGTTATTGCCCGATCCGGGGCCGGTGAAGCGGTTGGAGCGGATGAAATACACGTGTTCGGCGATTATGTTCTATTGGGGGCTGGATAAGATCTATCCCCAGCTCGATCATCACAACGTCTTTTTGGCGGGGGATTACAAGGCCAGCTTCGACCGCATCTTCAAGGATAAGACGCTGCTGGACTCGCTCAACTTTTACGTCCACGCGCCGGCTCGGACCGATCCCGCGGCTGCCCCTGAGGGCGAGGAGACGCTGATGGTCCTGATACCTGTTGGACACCTCGATGCGTCCGTGCCCCAGGATTGGGAGGCGTTGAAGGCGCGAGCTCGCGCGTCGGTGTTACAATGTCTGGAGCCGATGGGGGTCACGGACCTGGACGATCATATGAAATTCGAGGTGTGTTATGCGCCGAAGCAATGGAAGGTACTCTACAATTTAGAGCGGGGGGCTGCGTTCGGCCTCAGTCATAACTTCACGCAGGTCGGCTATTTACGTCCGCAAAATCGCCACCGGCGCTATCATAATCTCTTTTTCGTCGGCAGCAGTACCCATCCGGGAACCGGACTTCCGATCGTCCTGCTGTCGGCCCGCTTGACGACTGAGCGCATCATGAAGGAGCAACCTTTATCGTCCTGAGCCAGGATTCCCGATTTAGAGTGATTTGAAAAGCCACAAGGAGAGCCGAGGATAGCATCAATGTACGACTTCGTGATTGGCCGGGTTGAGCCTTGCCTGTCATATGACGCAGAGCGCCCTGCGACATCGATCGCTCTGCGTCATTGACAGGGCGGAAAAGACCGAAAATGACCGGATGTGGGGATTCTGGGCGGATGAGCCGACGATGTTTGACCCCGTGGTCTCACAATCGTGGGCGCGTTTTCAGGTGATTGGTGAGGATTTCTCTCGGGTGATTCCGCTCAGCGGATACAGCTATCAAGTGATCCGGGGCGCGGATTTCTATCGATACGCCCGCGAGATGGTCAACCAGGCCGGAGCGGTCGATTTCAAGCTTGGGATGATTGAGGACATCGAGGACGGGCAGGCGTCCACATGCGTGCACGTAGATGGTCAATCACTCTGCGGGCGGTGGGTCTTTGACAGCCTGCCTTATCGACCCTCACGGGAAGCGCCCTACCAGCGTTTGCGCATGCACTTCCGCGGCTGGGAGATTGAGACGCCGGACCCGGCGTTTGATCCTGAGACGATGACTTTCTTGGACTTTCGAACGCCCCAGAAAGGGGAGATGCGCTTCTTCTACGTGCTGCCCTTTACGGAGAGGCGGGCGCTGGTCGAGTATACGGTCTTCTCGCGTCAAGTGCTCCGGCGAGCCGAGTATGAGATGTCTATTCGCCGCTATCTCTCAGATGTACTGAAGATCTCAGATTACACGCTCTGCAGCGAAGAACGAGGTGCTGTGCCGATCACCGATGACCCCCTCGTCCGCACGCTGGGGCAGCGGGTGATGGCGATCGGCGCTCGGGCCGGCAGGATCAAACCCTCGACCGGTTATGCGTTTATGCGCGTCCAGAAGGACTCCGAGGAGATCGTCGATCTCTGCTATTGCAGGGCCATCCATTTGACGTACCTGACGACCCCGATCTTTACGACGTATTGGATGCGGTGATGCTCAAGGTGATGGATACCCGAGGCGATTATATCCAAAATGCGTTCACGGCGATGTTCAAGCGCAATCCCATCAATCACATTCTGCGCTTTCTCGATGAGGAGGCCTCCCCATGGCAAAATCTCATGCTGGTGGCGACGATGCCTCCCCAGGTTTTCCTCCACGTGTTCTTGAAAGTTTCTTTCCGGGAGAATCTGTTTGAGATTATGAAGGGATAGGGTCAAGAACACATATATCCTCTCCCGGGGGCTTGTTCTTTACGTTTTCCGGGGGCGGGCGAACAGCACGGCGACAGACCGGGCTTCGACTGTATACTGTGATTCCTGGATGGAAGGGGCATTCTCCGGCATGTGGATGTCTTCGGGAGCGTGATGCTGTGTGTCTACAATCCGGCACCAATCTCGTTCGGACACGGGGTTGAGGTCCGGCAGCTCAAATTCGAGCGGCTCTTTGTAAGCGTTGAGCATAATGTGGAGGTGTTCTCCATAGTCGGGGTTGCGCAGCTCGAAGGCCAGACTGTGTGAGTATTCTCCCCAGTCCGGATGGTTAAGCCTGACGCCGTGCCAGATGACTTTGGTGTGCTCCGGATCCGGTTCGGTACTCCAGAACACCCTCTCGCGAAAGACATCGAGCTTCTGGGTAAAGGTAATCAGCATCCGAACGAAACGCAGGAAGTCCCCGTGGTTCTCAAGGTTTTCCCAGTTAAACCAGCTTATCTCGTTATCCTGGTTGTAGGCGTTGTTATTTCCATGTTGGGTCCGTCGCACCTCGTCGCCCATCAGGATCATCGGCGTGCCCTGGGAGACGAAGAGGATGGTCATCAGATTTCGGATCTGCCGTCGGCGTAACTCGTTGACAGCAGGGTCGTCGGTCGGCCCCTCCACGCCGCAGTTCCAGCTGAAATTGTAATCCGTGCCATCCTCGTTGTCGTGAAGATTGATCTCATTGTGTTTCCGGTTGTAGGAGACCAGGTCGTTGAGCGTGAAACCATCGTGGCAGGTGATGAAGTTGATACTCCGGTTGGGCTCTCGACTCGGCTGATCGTAGAGGTCAGGGCTCGCACTGATTCGATAGGACAGCGGGCGCACCGTCCCGCAATCACCCCGGACGAAGCGGCGGACGTCATCCCGGAATTGTCCGTTCCACTCGGCCCAACGGTGTCCTATGAAACTCCCCACCTGATAGAGACCGGCAGCGTCCCACGCCTCGGCGATGATCTTGGTGCCAGCCAGAACGGGGTGAGACTCAATTGACCATAGCACAGGCGGATTTTTTAAAGGCTCTCCGTCTTCATCCCTAGCCATCACCGAGGCCAGGTCAAAGCGGAAGCCATCGACGTGCATCTCGGAGTACCAATAACAGAGGCAGTCGATGATGAGACGCCGCACAATAGAGTGATTGGCGTTAATCGTATTGCCGGTGCCACTGAAATCCTGGTAGTGGGCGTTGTCATCGCTCAGGATGTAATAGGCAAGATTTTCGAAGCCACGGAAACTCAGTGTGGGGCCCTTTTCATCGCCTTCAGCGGTGTGGTTGAAGACCACATCCAGGATGACCTCAATGCCAGCGCGATGGAACGCTTTGATCATATCTCGGAATTCATTGACCGGCGCCAAGGGGGTCTCACCCGATGTATACCCGGAGTGAGGGGCGAAGAGCGCGACGGGACTGTATCCCCAGTAGTTAGTTAGGTCGTCCGGGGCATCCTGGGGGTCATATTGCTGAACCGGTAATAACTCAACAGTCGTAATTCCTAGGGATTTGAGATATGGAATCTTCTCAATGAGCCCGAGGTAGGTTCCGCGCTTGTCATCACTGACCCCTGAGTTAGGCCTGCAGGTGAAGCTGTCGACATGAAGTTCGTAAATCACCGTGCTGGCATAGGGTTGGCTGAGTTGGTGGTCTCCTTCCCAGTCATACGTCCCCGGATCGACGATGACGCTTTTCATCGCGTGCGCGCAGTTATCGCCGGGCCGCATAGCAGCCTTCCGACTGTAGAATGGGCCGGAGGCCACGCTCCGAGCGTAGGGATCGACCAGGATCTTCTCGCCATCGTAGCGGTGTCCCTGCTCCGGCGCAAAGGGTCCGTTGACCCGATACCCGTAGAGCTGACCGGCGCCGATCCCCTCGACAAAGATATGCCAATAGTAGAATGTGCGGTTCCGATCGGCATCCAACTTGAGCGTATGACAAGGATGTTCATCGTCGGGTTGGTCGAAGAGCAACAGATCGACCGATTCGCCGTGTTGGGAGAAGACACAGAAATTCACACCATTTTCATAGACTGTAGCCCCCAGCGGATAGCTCTGTCCGGCTCTCGTCTTTAATGTCATCGGGTGTTTGCTCCTCTCTTTGAAGGTGTGTGTCAAGTGTTTATATGCGCGCGGTCACTCGATTGCCGGATTCGTACCTGCGAAGCCCCCATTGAAAAACGAGCCGGGCCACGATGACGATGACGGCGGTCATCGCGCCCATCGCGCCCAGGTTTCTGAGGCTGAACTCGGTCAGTAATTTCGCGGGTATCGATCCAACGAAAGCAGCCGGGATCAGCGTATAGAGCAGGAAGCGGATGAGACCGGGAAAGATATCCACGGGATAGAGTCCGAACGTGAGCAGCATATTGCGGAGCTGAAGGGCCAGGTCGTGCGATTGACCGATCCAAAAGGCCAGGGATCCGGTGATGACGCTGAACGCAATGAAGATGAGTCCGGATAGTATGCAGACAAGTAGAAAGAGCGGGGCTTTCGCCCAGCGATCGGGCAGCGCGATAAGGAACATGATCAGGCCAAAGGCGACATCCCCCCAAGAGGGGACCGAGGTCCGTGAGACCAGGAGGTGGATCAGGGGATCTGCAGGCAAAGCCAGGTAGTAGTCCAGGTCGCCATCGGCGATGATCTGCGCCACGCGCCCGGAATTGCCGCATAGAGCGTTCGCAAATCCGAATCCGACGGCGATAATCGCATAGAGTAATACGATCCCGCGCATATCCCAACCCTGTAGATTTGGAAAGCGATTGAACAGGATCGTCCAGAAGAAGAGCAGCATCATATTATTGAGCATCATGCCCAAGACCTGGATAAGAAACGCGGATCGATAGGCCATCGCTGACATCAGATTGTGCCTGCAATAAGCAAGGATGAGGCGGAGATGCTTCACATCAACCTCCATGTACGACCATGCGCTGCCGGGCGAAGTGCCAGGCACCTATCATCAATCCCCCAAAGAGAAGGATATAAAGGCATTGTCCCACAACCAGGGGCAGCACCTCCGCCGGTGCGAATGCGACAAAGGCTCGCGCAGGTGCATTGGTGATATAGCGGAAGGGAAGCACGCTGGCGATGCGCCGGAGCCAGGGTGGGAAGAATTCCAGCGGTAAGAAGAGCCCGCCCAGCGTGAAGATCAACTTCTGGTAGATCCAGAAAATCGGCATGACCTCCTCCAACCAAAAGGCCGTCAAGCCGATCAGCACAGCGATCAACGCATCTAACCAAAGGCTCAGAATCGCCATACCCAGGAACGTGGCGAACCCGGAGGGGCTCCCGGCAATCGTCCCGGTACCGAGGACGACGACTCCCGAGGCGGTGAGGAGATTGAGTATTAGGCGGGGCGCTGAGTTGCCCAGGGACTTCGCGATTTGGACCAGGGGATAGCTGACCGGCTGCATCAGTGTGTAGACCAGATCTCCTTGCTTGACCGATTGGCTTATCTCAACGAAGATCCGGGAGGATGAGAGGGCTATGGTCTCGGTCATTGCCAGATACCAGACAATGTCGATCATCGTGTAACCGGCGAGTTCTCCCCGATCCCTCGTCTTGAACGCTGTCTGCCAGAGGGCCACGAAGATACCCATAAAGAGAACCGTGGATATCGACCGCATCAGCAGTTCGCCCCGGTAGGCCCACTGCTGACGTGCTGCAGTCCGTCCCACATGGATGTAACGCCTGATGCTCACGATGCCTCGCCCCCCGGTTGGGGGTGGTGTCGATCAGATAGCTGATATATCTGCGCGATAACCTCCTCCATAGGCGGGTTGTCGACGTTGATATCGACGATGGTATAGTGGGCCAGAAGCCGGTTTACGACCCGTGCGATCGGGATGACGTCGGTGTCAACCCCCAGTTTGACACCGTATCCTTTTTGTTTGAGTACGGTGACACCGGGCAGCTCGAAACCCTGCCATGCTTCACCGAGCTTGAGCGAGACCGTTTTGGTGCGGAGATATGTGTGTTTAAGCTCATTGACCGCGCCGTCGTAGATCAGTTCTCCGTGGTTGATGACCATCGCACGACGGCAGAGAATCTCAACGTCGCCGGCATCGTGAGAGGTCAGAAAAATGGTCACTCCCTCTTCCTGATTGAGTTGAAGGATCAGATCTCGAATGCGCTGTTTGACCACCACGTCCAGGCCAATCGTGGGTTCGTCCAGGAAGAGGATGGTGGGACGGTGCAATAGGGATGCGGCAATCTCACAACGCATCCGTTGACCCAGCGAGAGCTTGCGGACGGGCACGTGGAGATAGGGGGCAATTTCAAAGAGTTCCAGCAGAAACGCCAGCCGTGCCTTGTAGGCGTCACGATCGAGTTCGTAGATCTTCGCCAGGAGATCGAAGGAGTCCGCCGCCGGCAGGTGATACCACAGCTGAGATTTCTGTCCGAAGACGGCGCCGATGTGATAGGCTAGTTCCTGACGCTGCCGCCACGGAACTCTACCCAAGACCTCTGCTTTCCCGGCGCTGGGATACAGAATCCCAACCAGCATCTTGATGGTTGTGGACTTGCCGGCGCCGTTGGGGCCCATAAAGGCCAGGCGCTCTCCCTCGGCGACCTGAAAGCTCAGCGCTTTAACAGCTTCCACGTCGCGGCGTTCCGGTCGGAGCAGCGACTTGAGACTGCTGCCCATACCCGACTCTTTAACGGAGGTAGTAAAGGTTTTCGTAAGATGGTTCACTTTGATTGCTGGCATTATATTCCTTATCTGGATCGATGGCTTCATTGTAGCCAAGCGTTGACTTAAGTGCAAGCGTCCAAGCGTGAGGGCAGACGAGGCAAATCCAGGGGCGCCCAGGCGCGGCAGATGGTCTCCCGTCAAATTTGCCGCGCGCTTCAGCCCCAGCTTCGTTTACCTCGTTCGTATCTGAGCACACGGCACACATCGAAGGTGTTTTCGCCAACTGACCTGCTTCGAAGCCCTCGTGAATTTCCCTTTGCTGCAGGGTTGTGCTATACTGCGAGTGGTTATCGTCAAAGCCTCGTGAGGGCGAGGTCTCTGTTTTTTTGCTCGGGTGGTGGCGCAATTCACCCCATTTTATGGATCTGGTCACCCATGGCTGGACGAATTCTGCCTGTCCCAAAGTGTGGCGAAAACGTTCAGAGGTCTTCTATAGATCTGCAGGGATCGCGACCGCCGACGGTTTTGTCCGCGCCCAGACACGTATGGGGGATCCATTTCCCTGTTTCAAGATGCCAAATCAAGTCAGGAAGTGAGGCTCGATACACACGTGACCGACAGGCTCTATTTCAACGGGATTAACGCCAGCACGGGGACCTACGGTCTTGAGCCTATGACCCCTGTAGACCTTGCGCGCCATATTCTTGCGGATCAGTACGACAGTGTCGAGCGTCTGCACGCTCTGGAGTCCGAATTGCGAAGGCATATTGGCAGTGAAGCCAAGCTGCTGGCCTTGATTGACCTTCTGGTCCAGAGCAACCTCGATGCGTTGTCGGGGGTCGTGAACTCTCAGGACGCCTGGGCGGAGGAGATCGCCCGGAAGGTGTTAGGGATCCTTTTAGGGAATCACGACGTTCTTCCCGGTGAGGTCGATCAGTTTACACACCGCCTTCGCGAGCGTCCTCGTGAAACGCTGCGAGTGGTCGCCAGCATGCTGAGTCGAGAGCAGGATCACGGTTTGGCTAAGCTTCTACTGGGTGATGATTCGGAAGATGTCGCATTGCTTCGGACAAGTCTGGAGCGACGTTTGGATCAAGGGATCTCAAGAGTTCAGCGACGCTTTCTCTCGCACGAGGTCGCGGCTGTAGATTCCAAGGGTGTTCTGCACATTTCGTGGATCGCGTCGCTTCGGCTGGCACTCGAGCGTCTGCCAATTCCATCCTTACAAGCGCTAACCGGTCCGGAACCGATCCAGGTTGCCTTGCGCAGACTGATCGCGGAACTCGGCAAATCGGAGCTTCATCCCGCGCATTGGGCGGAGCTGCTCATTCAAGCGGGCGCGGATGACTCACCGGCGCTCTGGTATCGTATCGTGATGGCTTTGAGTCAAGGGCTTGAGCATCAGCATCGCGAGGGGGTCTCTGTTTGTTGGAAAAGCCTGCGCGCTGCGCTCCGTTCCTGGCTGGGCGCGATGCGGCGGACCTTAACGGGCCAACTGGGAGTGGTGCCCTGGATTGACCCTCGGAGTTTAGCGGAGTCCGGATGGGGCATTGTCTTTGCCACGGCAATGGCGCCTGAGACGTGTCGAGGCATTCAGGCAGCACTTGCACCTCTTTTGACGCTGCGTCGAAAGCAAGCGGGGTCATATTTCCGGCTCTACGCGGGCAAGGAGGGCTATCGGCCCGGGGATACCGCCAGGGCATTTCTAGGACGCGATCCACGCCTTGTCGAGGTCGCAAATCCGGCAAATCCGCCTGAAACCGGCGTCCCGTATTATCTTCTCCTGATCGGCGGGCCGGATGTGATTCCTTTTGAGTTTCAGTATCAGCTCGATGTCCAATATGCGGTGGGTCGGCTGGATTTTGGGTCGAACCTCGAGGCGTATGCGAACTATGCCCGCAACGTGGTCGCGGCGGAAACCGAGGGTTTTACGCACTCACAGCGTGCCCTCTTCTTTGGGGTGAATAATCCCGACGACGAGGCGACCGAGTTGAGCACCCACTATCTGGTCAACCCGCTCCATAAGCGGTTGACGGGATTGACGCGTGGGTCGGATTGGCAGCTTCTCAATATCGCACCGGAGTTTGCCACGAAAGCAAATCTTTCCCGGATTCTGACGCTGACCCCACCGCCCGCCGTTTTGTTTACCGCCAGCCACGGCGTCGAGTTGGGGCCAGACCACGATGCCCAACAGACCCTTCAGGGTGCGCTTCTGTGTCAGGATTGGGAGGGGACGCCCGGTCCGCTTGCGCCAACGTGCTACTTTTCTGCCGGGGACGTGACCCCGGCTTACGACTTGAGGGGAATGATCGCCTTTCTTTTTGCCTGCTACAGCGCCGGGACCCCACGTCGGGACGAGTTTGGACAGCGGTCTTTCCGAAATGAGGGGCGAGTTATCGCGCCAGAACCGTTTGTGGCGGCTCTCCCTCGAGCGATGCTTGCTCTCAAAGACCGTGGGGCATTGGCTGTGGTCGGACACGTAGAACGAGCGTGGAATATGTCCTTTATGGCAGAGCTGGAGAGTCGCCCTGAGGGTATGAAGGTCCGCCGCCGTGAGCACGTTGACGTCTTCGCCTGCGCGTTTGAGCGGCTGTTAAACGGTTATCCTGTGGGGGCAGCCATGGATTTCTTCAACGTGCGGTACGCGGCGGTTGCGACCGAGCTCGCGTCCCTGTATCATCGGGTTGCGGACGCTCCTTTACGGGCCGACATCTATCGATTGGCAGAATTATGGACGACGACGTATGATGCCCGTGGCTACATCGTACTGGGCGATCCCGCAGTCCGCTTGCAAGGCTTGATCTATCATTCCGATGTCAAAGGTTAG
>CAYMAQ010000159.1:0-9275 GCA_964388385.1 uncultured Anaerolineales bacterium
ACCCACCGCAGAGGATGCCTATATTTTAGTCTACACTCCGAGGTCATCGATGACCCGAGAGGTTTCGGTCGCCTTACCCGGAAACGTAAGTGCGACCTACCTGACCGAACCCCCGGAACTGGAAGCCGCCCTTCGGAACCCAGCCGATCTACTCGTGATTGGGGTGACCTCGGACAGTTCATCTTTGATCGAAATGCTCGGCGCACACTCCCCCGAGATTCCACTTCTGCTTATCGTATCCGATGACGTCTCTGTTGACCACCTCAATGCATGGCTGCCCTTTCATCCCCAGGCCCTGATCGCTTATCCCTTTGATGCCCGGGACCTACGCGATCAGATCACCGCCGCCCTGGATTCGCAGATAGAGGCGCAGTCCGGTCAGGCCGAGGGTCTCCTGACGGAAGCCAACCAGCGCTTAAATCGGCGCCTTCAGGAGATCAATCTGCTCTATACCATCGGTCAGGCAATCACGTCCTCACTGGAAGTCGGCGAAATCCTGGATCAGGTGGTGGCTGCGTCGGTCAATATCACCGGAGCGGATGAGGGATTCATCATCCTGCGGGAGGGCGCAAACCTTTTCCTGCGGGTGGCAAAGCGCCGAGATGAGCATTTCGCCCGACAGATCCACGATCGCATCTCGGACGCTGTCGCATGGCAGGTGATACGATCCGGTCATCCGGTGATGCTGGACCGAGAGACCCGAATAGGAACGGGACTCCTCGTCCAGGGCCTGCTCTACGTGCCGCTCAATGCACCGGGACGGGGGCCCATCGGGATCTTGGGGATGGTCAATCACATCAAAAACGATCCATTCACCGAACAGCACCTCTTCATCCTATCATCGGTGGCCGACTTCGCGGCGATTGCATTTGAGAACGCACGTCTGTTCGACGCGGTCAAGTCCGAGCGGTTCAAATTGAGCGCTGTGTTGGAGCACGCGTCGGAGGCAATCATCGTGACCGACACGGCGAATCACCTCTGGCTCTGGAGCGAGACCGCAGCGGAGATCTTCAGCCTGGATCCCAAGGCCCAGGGTCAGCCGCTGGAGAACGTCATCGCCCATACGAAGCTCCTGGAGCTCTTCGACGATGGGATCACCGATGAGACCAATCCCCGCGCCGAGATCGAACTCAGCGATGGGCGGGTCTTCAACGCCCAGTTGAGTGAGATTGTACGGGTAGGGCACATCATCGTCATGCAGGACATCACCCACCTCAAGGAGCTCGATCATCTGAAGTCAGAGTTCGTCTCCACCGTCTCTCACGATCTGCGGACCCCCCTGACGACAATCCAGGGTTACGTAGAGCTGCTGGATCGCGCCGGCCCACTGACCGAGATGCAAGAGACCTTTATCCACAAGGCGCTGGTCAGCCTCGACCACATCACGGACCTGATCACAGATCTGCTCGACATCGGCCGCATCGAGGCAGATTACGATCTTGAGATGAAACCTCTGCGGCTGGACGCGATGATCCGACACACAGTGGAAAGCCATAGAGTCGAGGCGGAGAACAACGGACTGGATATTTCGGCCCGGTTACCCGAGGCGCCCCTGTGGATTTACGGAAACCGCCGTCGGCTGCAGCAGGTCTTTGACAATCTGGTGAGCAACGCGATGAAGTATAACGAACCCAGAGGCTGGGTGCGGATTGAGGCGCATCGAAACAACGACCACGTCTCTGCCTCGGTCAGCGATAACGGCATCGGAATCCCAGCGGATGCTCAGCCCAAGATCTTCGAGCGCTTCTTCCGCGTGCAGAGCCCGGACACCGAGGATATTCGCGGCACGGGCCTGGGCCTGGCGATCGTCAAATCGGTGATCGAGAAGCATAAGGGTCGCATCTGGGTTGAAAGCACCCTCGGCGAGGGGACCACCTTTTCGTTCCTTCTCCCCTGCCACGAGCCCAAATAAGAGGATCACGGACCCGTGCCTACCTAACACCTGCGTCGAAGGCCGCCCCACGGCCCGAAGGCCGCCTGACGGCCTCGCGGGTTTTCGTTCCGTCTCAGCGTTCCGCCCCGTTTTCCTCCGATGACGTCTGTCTGAAGGAAATCTCCTCAGGCGGGATCAAGGCCTCGATGACAATCTCACCGAAAAGCGTCGGCTGGCTGACCTTCACCGCGGACTGCTTGACCAATTCGAGCACAGCCTGCAAAGTGACCACAGCCTCCAAGCGGGTGGTCTCGGCATCAAAAAGATGGTGGAAAATCACCCGCGACCAGCGTATCAACCGTTGCTGAATGAGTTTGATCTGTTGGACGATCGATATCCTCGGTCTCTGGATCGCATCCTCGGGTTGAGGTTGGTCGGAGGGGAAGAGCTGGGCTTGTGCCAAAGCACGTAGGGTGTCCGGCGTAGCGTCGCCGATGTCCACATGGAACTCCTTGGGACGGGGCTTGGGCGCGATGCTGACGTAAGACCGCAGCGCCCGATGATCCCGTTCCCGCAGCCACTGCGCAGCCTCCTTGAACATCCGGTACGTGCGCAGCTGCCGAACGAGCTCGTCCCCCACGTCTTCCTCCTCATCCTCCGGATTCGCTGACTCCGGTGGAGCGGGTAGAAGCGCCTTGGACTTGATCCAAAGCAGTTTGGCCGCTACGGCTAGAAAGTCCGCAATCATCTCGATCTGCTGTGATCCACGCATCTGGTCGACCCGAGCCATAAACTCATCCGTGACCTTGGCTAAGGCGACCTTCGTGATATCGAGCTCGTTCTTCTCAATGAGCCGAAGCAACAGGGCTAGGGGCCCCTCGAAGATCGGGGTATGGACCTCATAGTCGCTGGTGACGGCTTGCCGGAGCGTCTGAGTCTCTGCCATACGGGGGCAAGCTTAACCGAAAGAGGGAAAATAGCAACCGAGGTCGAGGATCACAAATCCTGCCCCAGCATATTGGTTTGATCAGGTATTGACTTGGGTTCTAGGTGGGGTAAAATGAACAAGATATGGAATACCGAGCTGATGCGCCTTTAATCGTACAGGGAGACCGAACGGTCCTCCTTGAAGTCAACAATTCGGACTACGAAGAAGCTCGGGATCATCTGGCACGTTTTGCTGAGCTCGAGAAAAGTCCGGAATATATCCACACCTACCGTATATCCTCTTTATCCCTCTGGAATGCCGCTGCTGCCGGGTTGGGAGCCGTCGAGATCCTCGAGGGCTTGCACCGGTTTACCAAGTATCCCATCCCCGAAAACGTTGCGTTCGAAATTAAGGAAGCGATCCGCCGCTACGGTCGGGTGCGGCTGACCCGCGACCCGTACGACGACACGCGCCTGCGGCTGCTCTCCGATGACGAACTGCTTTTGGTCGAGCTGGAGCGCAACCGATACGTCAAGGAGTACATCCTCAACCGCATCGGATCCCATACGCTGCAGGTGCCTGCCGCGCGTCGCGGGCACGTCAAACAGGCCCTGGTCAAGGCGGGTTATCCGGCCGAGGATCTCGTAGGCTACGTACCCGGTGAATCCCTGACGTTCGATCTGCTTGCCAACGGGGTGGACGATGGCAAGTTTCACGTCCGTGATTATCAACAGGAAGCCGCCGAGATTTTTTGGGCCAACGGCGCAGACGCCGGCGGCGCCGGCGTGGTCGTCCTTCCGTGCGGTGCCGGTAAAACGATCGTGGGGATGGTAGCGATGGAGAAGATCCAGGCCCACACCCTGATCCTGACGCCGAGCACGGTGGCGGCACGCCAATGGCGAGAGGAGCTCCTGGAAAAGACGAACCTCCCGGAGGAGATGATCGGTGAGTACACCGGGCAACGCAAAGAGATCCGCCCGGTGACTGTGACAACGTACCAGATCCTCACCCACCGCAAGCGCGGCACCAAGGGAAAGAATCTTCCGATGGAGAAGGAGTTCCCCCATTTCTCGCTATTCAATGAGGGCAACTGGGGCCTGATCATCTACGATGAGGTCCATCTGCTCCCGGCGCCGGTCTTCCGCATCACAGCAGAGCTCCAGGCGCGCCGTCGTCTTGGGTTGACTGCGACGCTCGTCCGTGAGGATGAGCGGGAAGAGGACGTTTTTTCCTTGATCGGCCCCAAAAAGTACGACGTGCCATGGCACGATTTGGAGCGACAGGGCTGGATCGCACCGGCGCTCTGCTACGAGATTCGGGTTGATATGCCGGAAGCTCAGCGGATCAAGTATATCGCCGAGGACCGCAGAAAGAAGTACCGGGTAGCCGCGGATAATCCGCAAAAACTTAAAATTCTCGATGAGCTGCTTGCCTATCACGAGGGCGATCAGATCCTCATTATTGGAATGTACCTGGATCAGTTAGAAAACATCGCCAAGCGTTATGATTATCCCATCATCACGGGCAAGACGAAAGTTCACGAGCGCGAGGAACTCTACAGTCAGTTCCGTGAGGGCGAGATCAAGGCGCTGGTCGTCTCCAAGGTGGCTAACTTCTCGATCGACCTGCCGGATGCAAGCGTCGCGATGCAGATATCGGGGACCTTCGGCTCTCGACAGGAGGAAGCTCAACGGTTGGGGCGGATACTGCGCCCTAAATCCGATGGGCGGCAGGTTTATTTCTACAGCATCGTCTCCAAGGAGACCGTGGATCAGGAATTCAGCGCAAATCGACAGCGGTTTCTGACCGAGCAGGGATACCGCTATCTGATTTTGTACGGGGATGAAGTGCCCGGCGCACTGCCACACACCCAAAAGGGGCGTGAAGGAGTGACGGAATCAGGCGGAGCGTGAAAGTAGAGTTGGTAAAATATGAGCGCGCAAGATAAACCCCACACCTATCAGGATCGACTGGAAGCGCTCCCCCCCGAACTTGGCTACGTCTGGGCCGAACCCTCCTCCCCCTACCCCCTTCCTGCACAGCCGTTCTGGATGCAGCCCGAAAGGGATGCCGAGGAAGCCCTGATTGAGGTGCTGATTGAAGAGGCGTGGAAAGTCGCCTTCATCCGACAGCAGATCGAGGCGCTGGGCATGCGTCCGAAAGGGAGGACCCGGGCCGGCTTGGTACGACAGCTGGTCGAGGGGTTCATGGACCCGAAGCGTCTCCAACAAGCCTTCAGCCAATTGAGTCCAGAAGAACGGCAGCAGTACCTCTGCCTCTTGCTGCAGAACCAATTCCAAGGGCTGGATATCTACATACCGGACAGAGGATCGGTCTGCGAGATGGAATTGCCCTACGGTGCCTTGATGCACCGTATTCTTATGATGGGCCTGGGCCTGCAAACACCTGACGGGGAGTTTTTCCTCCCGTTTCAAATCCTGAAACATCTACCGCCGACCTCCCTGGATTTTCCCGAGGCGGATAAGCCGGAAAGCTACTGCAAAGCCGCCTCCTCACATCGATTGATGCTCAGGATTCAGCAGCTCGTGACGCTCATTCAGTCGCGCGAAGGTCGCCTGCGCCCGCTTCCCCGTTGGGAGATTCCCAATCTACCCTATGGGAGACCGAGGACCGCCTGGCCCCCCGTACCCGACGACGCGAAGTCCTTGACGGGAAGTGCCGGTGGGAAGATGATCCAATTGCTGGCCCTGCCGCCGTTTTTGGCCGAGGAGACACTCGCCGAATGGAGACAGGCACTGGATCTCTCCACACCCGAGGTCGAATTTATCTATCATCTGTTGACCGCTGCCGGCTTGCTGCACGCCGGAAGCCCGATACAGCCCGAACCCGAGCTGATCGAAGCGTGGCTGGCGATAGCACCCAGCCGACAGTTGAGCATTCTCTACAAGATCTTCCAAAGTCTCGGCCAATGGGCGGCCTGGACGCCCCTGTGGCGCGAGAACAAACTCCGCGTGCAGTGGCAGGCCTACCAACTGTGGAATCTGACGCGCGTCGATCAGGAACTCTATACCGCGCGTTATCGGTTCAGATGGGCCCTTCTGGACGTGCTCTCGTTTCTTCCCCACGACACGTGGCTTGACGTGGACGCAATCGGGGATTGGTTGATCGAAATGTTCCCCACCTCGGACATGCATCATTACCTCTACGATATTGATATCGATGCGGCCCCCGGCGGCTGGAAAATGTTTCTGCGAATGGGATTGGAGTCCCTTTTGACCGGGCCGCTCTACAACTTCGGGCTTGTGGATCTCGCCCCCTCTCGGGATGCGGTCTCCCGGATTCGCCTGCACCAATTACAGGACTTGCACTGGCAGCGGACTGAGAACGTCTCCCTCGCGTCCGTCCAGGCACTCAACCCGGCGGGGATTCACCTCTCCGTCGACAAGCAAATACTGGGCGTGGAGACGCCGGCACCTCCCGATTTCCTGGCCTTCGTCCAAAGCTGGGCCGAGCCCGCCGGGCTGAACGCCGACGAACTCCGCTACCAACTGGACGTCGCTCGCCTTCACCGGGCGTTTGAGCAGGGTCAGATGCCGGACGTGCTGGCCCGGCGTTGGGAGGAACACGTGGGGTTTGCCCCGCCGAAGGATCTACGCGCGTGGTGGCAGCGATGGTGGGAGCGGTACGGTCACGTCCGTCTCTACAAAGATCAGGCCGTGCTGATGACTCAGGACGACTTCACGATGCAGGAATTGAAGATGGCGCTGCCCAAATTGGAGAGTGCCATCCAAGGATGGGCGACATCCCGAGCCGCGCTCCTGAACCCCGACCGGGTCGATGAGATCTTAGCCGATATGGAACGCCAGGGCTATATGCCCAAGGAAGCGTCACCTGATGGAAGATCTTAACACGTCGCTGAATCTCTATCATATGGATGTGCTCAAGGAGATCGCGGAGACCCTTGAGATTGAACTCAACCGTTATCCCCTGCGCAAATCCTGGCTCATCCAGCGGCTCCACGATCGAATTCCAAGGTTGGCGGCCTCCCGTTCGTTCATCGAGTCCCTGGGTGAAGCGCCGCGAGCAGCACTCGGTGTGATGTTGGAACGGGATCGGACCTATACGCAGCGCGACGTCGCGCTGCCCCTGATGTTATCAGGAATGGTCCAGGTGGAGGGCCAATCTGCGACGCTGGATAGGCCCAAGATAGAAAGGGTGCTCCACACGCTGTTGGTTCACGGCCTGATCGTGAATTTGACGGAACCGATGGGCACCGCGTCGCGCCGGACGTTGAGCCCCCTGCACGGCTTTGCCATACCCCCGCAGATCCGACGGGTGCTGCCGGTCGACCTGCTCAATCGCCCCCAAATTCGATCCGGTGAATTCGATCTCACCGGCGCCCCCGATCACGTCGTGTCCGGCGATATGCAGCAGTTCCTGCGCTCCCTGTTCTTCACCTGGGCCGAACTCCGTCGTGAGCCGGCCCGCCGGTTGAAGGCCGGCAATATGGGGAAGCGGGATCGCCGCCGGATCGCGGAGAGCCTGGGTCTCGAGGGGGACGCAGGCCTGACCGAGGTCGCATGGCTGCACGAATTTCTCGACGCACTCAACCTGGTCAACCACGGCGGTGACGTCATCCGAGGAATCGATCGCGCGGCGGTCAAATTATTCTGGAGCACGACGTCCGCGGGTAAGATGAGTGATCTTATCGTGGCCTATGTGAGAACGCAGAGCGATCTGGACTTGAACAACCAGGCGCTTAACGCGTATACATTCCAGAGTTCCGTCCCATTTCGCCCCCCCGCCGGCATCCGGACGAACGTGATTGAGACCCTGAACCAGGTCGCACAGGCCGGATGGCTGCCGTTTAATCTCTTTTTCGATCTCGTGACGGGTGGACAAATTGGATCCCTGGTTTTGGAGCCGAACGTCCGCACCTCTCTCTACGGCGATGTTCACTGGTACGGCGGTACGTCCCGGCGGGCAGCGATGGAGAGTACCCTGCTGCGGCTCGAGACCCGGGCCGTCGCCAAGGTCCTGGAGGAGCTCCGCCGGATGGGCCTGGTCGCTCTGGGATACGAATCACGGGAAGCTCAAATCCCGTCGGCTCTCAAACTTTCATCCTGGTTGCGATCGCACTATACGAATCATGCGACTGCGCGCGCTACCGGCGGGGGGCAGATCATCTTACAGCCGGATTTCCAGATTTTGGCGATGGGTCCGGTTGCGTTGAGCGTGTTGGCAGATCTCGAACGCTTTGCAGTCCGCGAGAAGCTCGACGAAAGCGTCGTGACCTACCGCATTACGCGGGACAGCGTCTATCGGGCCTTTCAGCAAAATATGACCTCCGACGCAATCCGGGACGTGCTGGAGGAAGCATCAGACCAGCCCATACCCCAGAACGTGGTACGATCGCTGCACGATTGGCAGCAGCGATACGAGCGCATTGTCATCCGCCGCGCGGTGACAATCCTGCAGGTCGATGAACCCGAACGGCTGACCGCATTGCTGGAGGACGCAGCGCTGCAGCCCTATCTCCATCAGCTCGACGAACGGACGGCGTGGTTTGCAACCGCACGCGCCTCTCGGATTGAGGCACGCCTGGCGGAACTCGAGATCCTTCCGGGCTACTCGTCCGATCCAGAGAGAGATATTGCCACCAGCCTGCGCTGGGAGGGCGAGCATCTCACCTCGCGGCATCCGCTGCCCAGTCTCTACGTCGAGGGGCGTATGGAGCAGATAGCGGAACGAAAGAACGGCCATTGGGTCCTCTCACCCGCCCAGATCAAGCAGGCGGTAGCGAAGGGGTTAGAACCGGTGGCTATCATCGAGATGCTGGAACGTATGACCGGTCAACCGCTCGATCTCACGTGGGAAAAGCGGCTCAAGGCCTGGGGACAGCATTACGGCCCCGGACAGGTCGCGGAGGTCAAGCTCTTGAGATTGGCAGGCGACGACGTGATGCAGGAGCTTCGAGAGGCCGATTCACGGCTGGGTAAAGGGCTTCAGCCTCTGCCCGACGCCCGCGGGATGGCGGTGGTCAAAGAGGCGTGTTGGGAAGAGGTATGCGAAGCTCTCGAAGAATGGGGCATCCATCTGAACGAAGTCCACTGGTGGGCCCGGGAGTCGTAAACAGACCGGATTCCCTTTGCTCGGAGAGCTTGTAGTCGGCGATTTATCGCCGTGCTCGACGCTCGGCGTGTGTTGGCACCCCTGCTATTAATGCTATAATTATTATCATACATCATAGCCTATACATAACAGCCTAACCATGACTTCTCCTTCCGGAGGCTTCAATGAGTCCAGTGCAATCAGGAACACGACGAAAAGCGGAAACCCTGTATAAGGACGCACTTGCCGCCTATGATCGTTGGGATATGGACGTCGCTGTGGAAATGCTCGAACAGGTCATCAGTTTGCATCCTGACAATCCCAGCTACCATATGAGTTTGGCGCAAGCGCTCTCTCGTGCGGGGGATTTTGATCGTGCCCTGCGGGCATTGGCCAACTATC
>CAYMAQ010000160.1:0-9062 GCA_964388385.1 uncultured Anaerolineales bacterium
TTAATGTTGTGCCAATATACCAGGGTCCAGGAGGGGCCTTGTTGTCTAAAATCGCTCTCAACTGTCAGGGATAACGGGGCAATTTCGCTGCATGATTGACACGACCCCGCTTCATGGTATGATATTTACGTGTGATTAGCACTCATTAAATGAGAGTGCTAAAAAAAGGGAAACGGTTGACAGAACGCATAGGCGCACAAGGGTGACAAGACATGGCTGAAGAGCGGAAAATTGAGCCGACGCTGACCGAGCGGCAGGCCCACCTGCTCCGCCTGATCGTCACGGAGAACGTCGAGACGGCGGGCACGGTCGCCTCCGGCACGTTGGTCAAACAGTACGATCTGGACGTGAGCCCGGCAACGGTGCGCAACGAGATGGTGCAGTTGGAGGAATTGGGCTTTCTGTATCAACCTCACACCTCCGCAGGTCGGCTGCCGACGGAGAGCGGGTTCCGGTATTTTGTTGAGCATCTCATGCAGGAGCCCATCATCCCGCAGAACGAGCAGCGCACGATCGCGCACCAGTTCTACCAGGCGCGCGACCATATGGAGGAGTGGCTACCCCTGGCATCGAACGTGCTCGCCAAGGCGGCGCAGTCCGCGGCGGTGCTTACGGCGCCGCGCACTGTGCAGTCGAACTTCAAACACCTGGAGCTCATCGCCACCCACGGACGGGCGGTTCTGCTGATCCTGGTGCTCGAAGGGGGTACGGTCGAGCAGCGGATGCTGGTCCTCTCCGAGCCGCTGGAGCAGACGGGGCTCCGCGAAGCGGCCGACCGCTTGAATCAGGTGTGCGCGGGGTTGAGTTCTGAGGAGATTGAAACCCATCTCAAGGAGTTCCCGCCGCTGGAGTTCGATGTGGCATCCCTGGCGCTCTCGATTATGCGTGAGGTGGAAAACGAGCCCTCGGACGAGATCTATTATTATGGGCTGTCGGATCTCTTGGAGGCGCCGGAGTTCGCGGAGCCGGACACCACGTCAACCGCACTGCTGCGGGCCCTGGAGGGGCGCAGTCTGATGCACGCCGTTCTTGCCAAGACGCTGACGCCCTCGGTGGGGATCGGCAACGTGCGTGTGCTGATCGGCGGCGAGGGCCGCTGGGAGGAGCTGCGGACCTGCAGCCTGGTTCTGGCACGCTACGGCATCAAAAACTACGTGACGGGCGTGATGGGCGTCGTTGGGCCGATCCGTATGCGGTATGGACGGGCCGTCTCGGCGATCCGGTTCGTCTCCGAAATGCTCAGCGAGCTCGTCTACGAGATCTATCAGCCGACCCTTTCGGGGGACGTCCAGAACTAGGGTATCCGGAGAGAGGCGTCTTGTTGGCCCTGCTATGCAGGGCCTTCGTTCTGTGAGCCCGAGCGTTCATAAAGGCGTTACGATCTTATGGATCGGGTCATGAATAACCAAAGCGTTTCTGCGTTTTCATAGGTACCAGGGAAAGTTTAGGGTTTGTGTCTGGACCTTTAGGGTGTGAGTTGATACTCAATCGTCACGGATAGGTGGAGGCAAGAAAATATGGCGAAAAATGAGGAAAAACTGGAAAACGACGTCAACGTGGAAGAGGTCGAAGGGGCATCCGCTTCCGGTGAGGTGATCGAGGGTGAGGTCGTGGAGTCTGAGGCCGTGGATCCAGAGATCATCGAACCAGAGGTCGAGATCGTGGATGAGGGGCCGGGCGCGGCTGAAGCCGAGGTCGTAGACGAGATTCAAGGCCCAGAGGCTCAACTTCAGGAGATCCAGGCGAAGCTGGAAGAGGCCGAGGAGATAGCCCAGGAGTATCTCGACGGCTGGCAGCGCGCGCAGGCGACCTTCGAGAACTACCGAAAACGGATGCAGAAGGAGCGCGAGGAGTGGCGGGTCACAGCCAACGCCCGTTTGCTCGGGAAGCTCCTCCCGATCCTGGACGATTTCGACCGGGCTTTCTCGATGATGCCCGAGTCGCTCAAGGACGATGCCTGGTTCAGCGGTATTAAGCTGATCCAGCGGAAGATTCAGTCCATCCTGGAGACCGAGAATGTCAAGCCGATGGATGTGGAGCCGGGCGATAATTTCGACCCCAAGTTTCACCAGGCCGTACTTCACCAGGAGACCGAGGACTTTGAGGACGGTCAAGTCATGACCGTGGTGGAGAAGGGGTATGTCCTGGACAAGCGGGTGCTGCGTCCGGCGATGGTCGTCGTTGCCAAGGCACCGCCCGAACCGGAGCCGGAAGAGGAGACCCCAGAGGAGGAGCCTGAAACAACGGCTGCCGAAGCATCGGAGGCCGAGGAGCGCGAGGCCTAGAGACTGAGGGCTGGGCCAACCTGTTCTGAACAGGTTGACAGGATATCATCATTGACGGAAGTCGTACGTAGGGGGAAGTTAGCGCGGCTACAGTGTGCACGTGGGTGGCGCTCTCTGGAATGAGTCAACGGAGTGTGTATGAGTAGAAATTATTATGAGGTGCTGGGCGTTGCGCAGAATGCCAGTCCGGAGAATATCAAGAAGGCGTACCGGAAACTGGCGCGGAAATACCATCCGGACGTCAATCACGAACCGGATGCCGAGGAGCGTTTCAAAGAGGTCAACGAAGCGTATGAGGTTCTCTCCGATGTGGAAAAGCGGTCGATCTACGATCGTTACGGGGAAGATGGTCTTCAGGGGATGGGTGGCTTCGACTTTGGTGGTATGCGCGATCCCTTCGATATCTTTGCCGAGGTCTTTGGCGATCTGGGCGGCTTTGGCGGATTTGGACGGCGCGGGCGGCAGGGGCCGAGGCGCGGCAACGATATCCGCACGAGTCTGACCCTCTCCTTTGAGGAAGCTGTCTTCGGTACCGAGGAGGAGGTCGAGATCCGTCGGCAGGAGAATTGCCCGGTCTGCAATGGTTCCGGGGCCGAGCCCGGGACCTCGCCGGAGACCTGCCCCGAATGTGGGGGCTCCGGTCAGACCCGTCAGGTCCAGCGCACCATCCTGGGATCCTTCGTCAACATCACCACGTGCCCGCGCTGTGAGGGACAGGGCACCATCGTCAAATCCCCCTGCCACCGCTGTCACGGATCAGGTCGGATCTATCAACAGCGCAAGATCGACGTCGCGGTGCCGGCAGGTGTGGCGGACGGCATGACGATCCGTCTCTCCGGTCAGGGCGAGCCGGGCGAGCGCAACGGACCCAGTGGCAACCTCTATATCACGCTCGACGTGAAGGATCACGAGTACTTCAAGCGCCGGAACAACGACGTGATCCTGGAGTTGAAGGTCAACGTCGCACAGGCCGCGCTGGGTGACGTCATCGAAGTGCCGACGTTGGACGGCGACCGCGAGATCACCATCCCGCGCGGCACCCAGTCGGGCGCCATCTTCCGCCTTCGGGGCCTGGGCGTGCCGGTGCTTCGCGGCACCGGGCGCGGCGATCAGTTGATCGTCGTGCAGGTCGCGATCCCGGATGAGCTTACGGAAGCGCAGCAGGACCTCTTCCAACAACTGGCCGAGACCCTGGGCACCGAGGTGGTCATTCAGGAGAAGCAGAGCTTCGTCGACCGCCTGCGCGAGGCCTTGGGTATCTAGCGCGTGAGAAGGTGCCTGTCAATCCCGCAAACGTCCCCGGCACTTATGGTTTTTAAGTGCCGGGGACGTTTGCTTTAGCTGAGGAGGCCGAAGGCATGGAATGGATTGAAGTCAGCGTCAGGGTCGTGCCCGAGGCCGCCGAGGCGATCTCGGAACTTTTGAGCCGTTATGCCCCTCAAGGGGTCGCTATCGACCTGGGTGAGGATGAGGATCGTCCTCCCGATGCGCCGGTCATCGTCCGCGCCTATCTGAGCGAGGAGGTTGCCGCCTCCGGTGCGAAGCGCGCGATCGAGGAGGGACTCTGGCACCTCAGCCAGATCTGGGACGTCATCCCCGAGCCTGCCTTCCGCTCGATCCCCGATCGGGACTGGACGGCGGGTTGGAAATCGCGGGTGCCGACGCTCCATCTGGGCCACCGGGTCGTGATCAAGCCCTCGTGGCGGACCTATGCCCCAGCCGAGGACGAGGTTGTGCTGGAGATGGACCCGGGGTTGGCCTTCGGCACCGGTCTTCACCCCACCACGCAGCTCTGCGTCGAGGCCGTGGAGGACTTCGTGCAGCCCGGCGCCCGGGTGTTGGATCTGGGTACCGGCACGGGGATCCTGGCGCTGGTCGCCGTCAAGCTCGGCGCCGGTTCGCTGCTCGCCGTCGACACCGATGAGAACGCCATCATCGCAGCGCGGCAGAACATCCGCGCGAACGGCGCCCTGGATGCGGTCGAACTGCGGCACGGTTCGCTGGGCGACGTCGAGGGGCGCTACGATCTCATCCTGGCTAACATCCTGGCACCGGTTATCGAGTCAATGGCCCGGGAAGGGCTTGCCGCCCGGCTGCAGCCTGACGGCATCCTGATCGCCTCCGGCATTCTGGACGAGCAGGTCGACGGGGTGACCGGGGTTCTGACGTCGAACGGACTCCGCGTGATGGAACGCCGCATCAGCCAGGAGTGGGCGGCCCTGATCGCTAAACTTGCTTAAAGTTCGAGCCCCATCAGGATTGCAAGCTCCTGGATGATCAGGATACCGTGCCTCGGCCTTCTCTGTGCGGGGTGGGTCGCCCCTTTTTACAGGGACGCGACCTCGGTCACCGTGACGCCCGCGTAAATCGCTCGTACGTCCTCCAACGACCCCACGCTGACACCCTCGCCCCGCGCGGCAGCCGTGCCCGACGCGACGCCCCAGCGGGCGACATCGACCGGCGCGGCATCCCTGGACAGGGCGACGAGCAGGCCAGCGACCAGGGCATCGCCCGCGCCCACCGGGTTGCGGGCTTGAATGGCGGGCGGGCGGGCCCAGACGCACGATGTGCCCACCGCCAGCACCAGCCCCTGGTCGCCGAGCGAGATCGCTACGTCCCGAGCGCCCAGCGCCCGCAGAGCGTCCATGACCTCGGCGGCTTCGCGGCCCGAGGCGACGGCTTCCCCTGTCAGCGCTTCCGCTTCCCCGGCGTTGGGCTTGACCAGGTCGGGCCCGGCGGCGAGGCCCGCACGCAGCGGCTCCCCGCTCGCGTCGAGGATCACCCGCCCGCCTTTCGCCCGGATCTCCGCGATGAGCCGCGCGTAGAAATCGCTCGGGACGCCGGGCGGCAGGCTGCCGCAGAGCGCCCACCATTCACCGGTGCGGACGTCGTCGCGCACCTGGGCCAGGCTCTGGTCGATCTCGTCCGGATCGATCGTCGGTCCGGGCTGATTGACCTTGATGTAGCGCCCCCCGTCCGGCTCGGCGATCACAACGTTGGTGCGCGTCTCTCCGCCGATCTCGATGGGGGCCACGTCGATGCCCAGCGTTCGCAGGCCCGCCTCAAGCTTGCGCCCGGTGGCGCCGCCCAGGAATCCCATCGCCACGCTGGGAACCTCGAGCGCCCGGAGCGCGCGCGAGACGTTGAAGCCTTTGCCGCCCCAGTCCTCCCGGACGGCGGCAGCCCGGCTCATCTCGTTGAAGACAATCTTGGGGACGGTAAGGGTTAGATCCAAGACCGGATTCGGTGTGAATGTCCTGATCATCGTCATCCTTGGGGTGAGAACATACTCTGGTCACTGAGTTTCACGCCTTATTATAACCGTCTCTTTGTCCCTTTTCAAAAATCACATCTTTTCTCCGAACCCGGTCATGGTACAATTGATACGGAAATTAGCATATATACCTTTTAGCAGGCGGTGAACAATACTGTTATGACAGACGCGACACAATCAATTGTAGATAATTTGGACTCGCTGATGCAAGTCCTTCCTTTGGATATTCGCCAGGCCGTGAATGAGACCGGCCGCCGGGACGATCTACTCGAGGTCATTCTGGATCTGGGGCGCGTCCCGACCGCCCGTTATACGGACGAAGAGGTCGTCCTGCTCGATCGTGAGGTCAGCCAGGACGACATCGATTGGGTCGTCGAGCGGGTGGGGGAGTTTGATGCCGACAACCGGGCCGGTATCGCCCGGACCCTGCACCGTATCGCTGCGATTCGCAACCGGAAGAGCCGTATCGTGGGCTTGACCTGCCGCGTAGGGCGGGCTGTCTTCGGCACGATCACCATCATCGAGGATTTGATCGAATCGGGCAAGAGCGTCCTGCTGCTCGGGCGTCCTGCCGTGGGTAAGACGACTATGCTGCGTGAAGCAGCCCGGGTCCTTGCCGAGAACAAGCGCGTGGTCATCGTTGACACGTCCAATGAGATCGCAGGGGATGGGGATATCCCACATCCGGCGATCGGACGGGCCCGTCGGATGCAGGTCTCGATGCCGAGTCTGCAGCACGAGGTGATGATCGAGGCGGTGGAGAATCACAACCCCGAGGTTATCGTCATTGACGAGATCGGCCGGGAGATGGAGGCGCTCGCAGCGCGGACGATCGCAGAGCGCGGTGTTCAGCTGATCGCCACCGCTCACGGGAACACGCTGGACAACTTGATGCTCAACCCGACGCTGTCGGACCTCATCGGGGGGATTGAGAGCGTGACCCTCTCGGATGAGGAGGCCCGGCGCCGGGGCACGCAGAAGACGGTGCTGGAGCGACGCGCGCCGCCGACCTTCGATATCCTGGTCGAGATCCAGGACCGCCAACAGCTCATCGTCCGGCCCGACGTCGCCGAGGCTGTAGACGCGATGCTCCGGGGGAACCCCGTTCCCGAGGAGCTTCGCGTCCGGGATGGGGAGGGGGAGATCCACGTGGATCAACTCGTCGCCAGCCGGGTTGAGACCGAGCCGGGCACCCAGGAGAAAGCGCGGCAGGCGTCGCGCCGCCCGCCGCTGGATTACAACCAGGAGCGCCCTCGGCGCAAACTGAAGAAGAAACATATCTATCCCTATGGGGTCGCACGCAACCGCCTTCGGGGGGCAGCCAAACGGCTGCGCGTGCCGATTGAGGTCGTGGACAACCTCCAGGGCGCCGATATCTTCGTCACGACCAAGCAGTACTATCGCAAACGACCTCGGGTCGTGGTCGATGCCGAACGGCAGGGGGTGCCCATCTATGTGCTTCGGGGCAACACGACCGCGCAGATGGAGACCTTCCTCACCGACGCTTTCGAGCTGACCGAGGAGCAGACCGATCCCTTTGCCCTGGCGATGGGAGAGGCCGAATCCGCGATCAAGCGGGTGCTCAAGGGCGAGCAGGCGGTCAGCCTCGCGCCGCAGAATTCCTTCGTACGGCGCTACCAGCACGATATGGCCGAGAACGCCAATTTGAACTCGCGCTCATTCGGACAAGAGCCCTACCGATCCGTCCGAATCTTCCGGGAAAGCTAACAAGGCCCATGCGCGGTCGATTGATCACTTTGGAGGGGCCGGATGGCAGTGGGAAGACCACCCAGCTCCTCCAATTGACGTCCTGGCTGACCGCGCAGGGCTATGCCACCCTGAAGACGCGCGAGCCGGGTGGGACCCGGATCGGCGAAAGAGTTCGTGACGTCCTGCACGATCCTGCGCACACGGAGATGGATCCCCACACTGAAATTCTGCTCTACTCCGCATCGCGGGCCCAACTTGTCGCAGAGGTCGTCCGTCCCGCGCTGGAAGGGGGCGTGATCGTGATCTGCGACCGGTATTTCGACAGCACCTATGCCTATCAGGGTTACGGGCGGGGCCTCTCACTCGACGATCTCCGTCGCATCACGGCGTTCGCCGTCCAGGGCCTGGTGCCCGATCTGACGCTCTGCCTCGACGTTCCGCCGGAAATCGGCCTGCAGCGGCGCGCGCAGAGCGGTGAGGCCCTCAACCGCCTCGACCGGGAGACCCTGGCATTTCACACCCGGGTGCGGGAGGGATATCTGGCGCTCGCCGAGGCCGAACCGGGACGCTGGTGTGTGATCGATGCGAGCCGTTCTATCGACGAGGTCCAGTGCGACCTCCGGGATGCCGTCCGCCGGCATCTGCCCCCGGCTAAGACAAACACGTAACGGAGATTCGATGTCCCTTGGAGGGCCTCGGCCCCCATGGGATCGAGAATGGAGGATACCGATGGCGATAAAGGTTGCCGTCGCGCAGATGGACCCTAAGCTGGGACAGATTTCCACAAACCTCGACCATATCGATGCGCGCTTCCAAGAGGCGCTGCATCAGGGTGCGCAGCTCGTCGTCTTCCCCGAATGTGCTACGACGGGCTATGGGTTCGACTCGCTCGACGACGCCTACGCGGTCGCTGAGGTGATTCCCGGCCCCACCGTCGAGAGACTGGTGGCCAGGTGCCGCGAGGCCGGACGCGCGGCACCGGACACCGCCGGACCTTACGCGGTCATCGGCCTGCTGGAGCGTGATGTGACATCCCGGGCTGTCTACAACACCGCGGTGCTGGTGGGTCCCGGGGGCCTGGTCGGTCGCTACCGTAAGGCTCACTTGCCCCTGCTGGGGGTCGACCGTTTTGCCACGCCCGGCGACACCGGCTTTGAGGTCTTTGCGACGCCGCTGGGGAGGGTGGGGATCGTCATCTGCTACGATCTCCGGTTTCCGGAGGCGATGCGAGCGCTCGCCCTGCGCGGCGCGGACGTTATCGCCCTGCCGACGAACTGGCCCGACGGCTCTCAGAACGCGCCGGACTACGTCACGCGGACGCGCGCGCTGGAGAACCGCGTCTTTGTGCTGGCATGCAACCGCTGCGGTGAGGAGAGCGGCTTCTGGTTCTTCGGACGCAGCCAGATCGTCGATCCCGGAGGGCACGTCCTCGCCGAAGCCGGGGACACCGAGGCGATCCGGTTCGCGGAGATCGATCCCCTGCAGGCGCGGAAGAAGCGGATCGTCCTGCGTCCCGGTGAGTTCGAACTCGACACGGTCGGCGACCGCCGTCCCGACCTCTACGGCCCGTTGGTCGCACCCTTGACCTGAGCATGGGATCTCGGGGCGGTGCACCCGTCTGGTCAAGTGAGCAGGGCGTGCTTTCCCTCTCCCCTAACCCCTCCCACCAGGGGAGGGGAACGCCAGTCTCTCCCCCTCGAGGGGGAGGTTCGGAGGGGGTGATTCTGCTGTTGTGCATGGTTGCTCGTAAAACTAAAGGGTTACGGAGCGGTATATCCTATCTTTGACGCAAA
>CAYMAQ010000161.1:0-9037 GCA_964388385.1 uncultured Anaerolineales bacterium
AGTTCCAAGTTTGCCAATGATGCGGCAAACGTCCGGACTGAACGTGGTTTGGATTCTTTGTTTTTGGGACGAAGGTGTCTGCATCCTAGATCTGTAATTGAAGGGGAATAAACGCAATGAGTGAGCGAGAAACTGGTACTGTGAAGTGGTTTAATGCGGCCAAGGGATTTGGTTTCATCTCCCGCGAGGACGAAGAAGATGTTTTCGTCCATTTTTCGGCTATCCAAGAGGATGGTTTCAAGAAGTTAGTTGAAGGACAGAAGGTTGAGTTCTCCATTGAGGAGACGGATAAGGGCTTGGCGGCGGCGAACGTGAAGCCGCTGGATCATCCCGCCGAAACCTCCCGATCGGACGATTTCTACACCTTCTAGGTACGATCACCGATTCGAAAAAACAAAACCGCCCGGTCCAGCCGGGCGGTTTTTCTGTATATCCCCCTATTGGTTATGTAGCCGTTGCCCACGGTTAAGGCCTCGCTGGGGGCCGTTTCCGGAAGTGTTGACTCTCCAGTCGCACATGGTATAGTGTCGGTGGTTCTTATCAAGAGAGGTGGAGGGACCGGCCCTGTGAAACCTCGGCAACCCAGGCGTGCGCTGACTGCAGCGTTCAGGCTGCGGGTGCCAAATCCGGCAGACACTCGACGGAATCGAGTTCTGGAAGATGAGAGCGAAGCCTATAGCCTAGCGCCTCTTCAGGGACAGTTCCGCTGAGGGGGCGTTTTTTTGTGCCGTACGGCGTCCCCCCTCCTCTCTTGATCGCTGATAGTGTGAGTATTCGTAGCTTGGAGAGGAGAGAGTTCGATGGTGACCCAAAAAGACACGTTGGCGGTCCACGCCGGCGAACCGAGGCCCAAACCCTATCACGCACTGACGATGCCCACCGTGCAGACCTCGACGTACACGTTTGAGAACACGGCAGCAATCCTGGAATTCATGGCCCAGAAGGAGGCGGAGGAACCCCCCTTCTCTGAAACCGGACCCCTGCGCGAGGAGTACGGACGATACGGCAATCCCACGATCCAGGCGGCGGAGCGCAAGCTGGCGGCGTTGGAGGGCGGGGAGCGGGCGGTGCTCTTTGCCTCAGGGATGGGGGCGATCACCAGCACGCTGCTGGCCTTTCTCTCTGCCGGGGACCACGCGATCTTTATCCGTGACTCCTACCGCCGGACACGGCAGTTTGCTGCGGAATACCTGCCCCGCTGGGGTGTCGAGACGACCCTGGTGTCGATCGAAGCGCTGGACGACCTCGAAAGCGCGATCCAACCTAACACCCGTCTGATCTTCGGCGAGACCCCGACCAACCCCTACCTGCGGATTATGGACCTGGAACGCACCGCCGAGGTCGCCAAGTCGCGGGGCATCCTTACGATTGTGGACACTACTTTCGCGACCCCCCTCAACCTGCATCCCCTGGCGCTCGGGATCGATCTTGTGATCCACAGCGCGACCAAGTACCTGGGCGGTCACAACGATCTGTTGGCGGGTGGGGTCGTGGGTTCGCAGGCGCTCGCGGACGAGATCGAGGAATCGCGGGGGATTCTCGGTGGGATGGGCAGCCCTCACGATGCCTATATGCTCGTGCGGGGGATGAAGACGTTAGCCCTGCGGGTGCAGAGACAGAACGAGAGCGCGTTGGCCATAGCGCGGCACCTGGAAGATCATCCCGCCATCGCGTGCGTCCACTATCCCGGCCTGGCGAGCCATCCGGATCATGCTGTCGCAGAGCGGCAGATGGATGGGTTCGGCGGCGTGGTCAGCTTCGAGGTCGACGCGACCAAGGAAGAGACCTCAGGGTTCATCGACCGGTTGCAGATCCCGCATATCGGCCCGACGCTGGGCGGCGTGGAGAGCATCGCGCAGCAGCAGGCGCTTTTCATCTCCCTCGACCCGGAAAAACGCCGCGCAGCCGGCATCTCGGACACACTGATCCGTTACGCCGTGGGCGTGGAGGCCGTCGAGGATCTGATCGCGGACCTGGATCAGGCTCTGGCGCTGCTGGTTTGAGGAGATCCGATGACAATCGTTCATAAATTCGGCGGCACGTCGGTGGGAAGCGCCGACCGCTTCGATCACGTGGCGGATATCGTCCTGGACAACCACCGTCGTTTTGAGGGGACGGCGAAGGCCGGAAGCCTCGTGGTGGTCTCGGCGATGAGCGGGGTGACGAACCAACTGTTGGCAGGCGCCTGGGCTGCGGCGGAGGGGCGGGACTCAGACGCCTGCGAGATCAAGGACGCGCTGTTGGCGCGTCATCTGGCGACGATCGAGGCGCTGATCCCACCGGGACCGGAACGCTCGGCGTTAAGCGACCGGGTTGAGGATCGGCTTCACGAGGTCGAGCGGCTTTACCGCAGCATCGGGGTGTTGGGCGAGCTGACCGCACGGGGCAGGGATCACGTAGCGGCGTTCGGCGAACAGCTCTCGGTGCGCATCCTGGCGGCGGTGCTCCGCCGGCGAGGCGCGCGCGCCCAGGCGATTGCCTCGACGGAACTGATCGTCACCGACGATCAGTTCGGCAGCGCGAATCCCCTGCTGGGCCCGACGCGGGACCGGCTCGGGGCGCGGATTTCGCCGCTGCTGGCGCAGGGGATCATCCCCGTCATCACCGGCTTTATCGCGGCGACGGAGGAGGGGGTCACGACCACGTTAGGGCGGGGCGGCAGCGATTTCACGGCGGCGTTGATCGGTGCCGGACTGGACGTTGACGAGGTCTGGATATGGAGTGACGTCAACGGGATTCTGACCGCCGATCCCAATCTGGTGCCCGACGCGCGGACGCTGCGGGAGCTCTCGTATGCCGAGGCAGCGGAGCTGGCCTATTACGGCGCGGACGTGCTTCACCCCAAGACGATTCGTCCGGTGATCGAGCACGACATCCCGCTCCGGATTATGAACAGTTTCGAGCCGGAGGACGCGGGCACGCGGATCGTCAGGACACCGGGGGCGGACCGCCTGCACCTTCCAGCGATCATCTCGACCACGGGGCTCAGTATGATCGCCCTGGGAAGCGTGGACGACTCATGGTCGCTGGCTCAGGTGGCCCAGGCCCTGGAGAGCTTGAGCGACGTCGGGATCGACGTGCTGATGTTCTCGCAGTCCTTCTCCGAGCACAGCCTGAACCTTATCGTCCGGAAGCAGGATCAGGTCCGGTGTCTCAAAACGCTCCGGCGGGTTTTCGACGGGCGGCTGGACGGCGGGCTCTACACCCTGGAGGTGAAGGCCCATGTCGCGACGGTCTCGGTGGTCGGCGTACCGGGCTGGAACGAGACCGGGATCGTCTCCCACGCCTTCGCGGCCCTCGGTTCCCACGGCACCCGCGTCATCGCCGTGGCGCAGGCTGCTAAGGCGCACAGCGTCTCATTCTGCATTCCCGAGGCGCAGGTCGGGGGCACGGTGCTCTTTCTCCATAAGGCGTTGAATCTGGGGTAGGTGACACTCCGGATGGGGGCCGTTATGGCAAATTCGCCGGACGGTGTACAATGTTCCTGATGCGTTGGATGCACATCTCTTCTATAAACGATTCCCGCGATGGGGAGGTTGCATGTCGCAGCGGGTGACGGTCGGTCTGATCGTCAATCCCATCGCCGGAATGGGCGGCAGCGTCGGTCTCAAGGGTACCGACGGCGGCCTGGCTGAGAAGGCCCGCCGCCTGGGCGCCGAGCCGGTCACGCCGTCGCGGACCTGCACGTTCCTGGAGCACGTGCAGCGCCGCGATGCGATCCGGTGGCTGGCGGCGCCCGGCCCTATGGGTGCGGCGCATCTCGCAGATGCAGGCTTTGAAGCGAAGGCCCTTGGCTCGATCGAGGGGCGGGATGCCGCCAGTACCTCAGCTGCCGACACTTGGTCCGTGGCGCGGACGATGCTCGACCAGGGCGTCGATCTGCTTGTGTTCGTCGGCGGCGACGGCACAGCGCGGGATATCCTCGACGCCGTCGGCACGCAGGTGCCGGTCGTTGGGGTACCTGCCGGCGTCAAAGTCTACAGCGCAGCCTTCGCCGTCAGCCCCAGGGCGGCTGCCGCGATGGTCGATGCCTTTGTCGACGGTGCGGACGTGACCGAAATGGAGGTGTTGGATATCGACGAGGACGCCTTCCGGGCCGACCGACTCGAATCCACTCACTACGGCTTCTTGCTGGTGCCCGACGCCCAGGCCTATCTCCAGCCGGGCAAGGAGGGCAGCACGTCGACCGCCAACGCCGCGGAGAACAAGCGGGACATCGCTGCGGATGTCGTCGAATCGATGGACGCGGAGACACTCTATCTGCTGGGGCCCGGGACGACGGTGCGAGCCGTCGCCGAGGCGCTGAACGTGCCCAAGACGCTCCTGGGTATCGATGCGGTGAAGGATGGCGCGCGCGTTGGCGCCGACCTCAATGAGGCGGCGATCCTGGATCTGTTGGACCGCGCATCCCGGTGTGAGATCATCGTCACCCCGCTGGGGGGGAACGGTTTCCTCTTTGGGCGGGGCAATAAGCCGTTCACGCCGGCGGTGCTCCGTCGGGTGGGGCTGGACGCCGATCGGGATGCTGGAGGGCAGGCTGTCCGGGTCATCGCCACGCAGCGCAAGATCCGCGAGGTGGATGTGCTGCGGGTGGACACGGGCGACCCCGAGGTCGACCGTCGGCTGAGCGGGTATATGGAGGTGACGGTGGGGTACCATTTCGTGAAGGTGGTGAGGGTCGAGGCGGTGTGAGCGGACTCGGTCAGTTGAAAACTCTCGGTCCCCGCAGGGGGTACTGAGGATTATGGGGTTGAGATGAGTAGCGATGACGATTATGGAGGTTTGTATGGCAACGACATTTTCGGATAAGATCAACATTCTTTACATTCATACGCACGACATTGGTCGGTACGTCAGCCCGTATGGGTACGATATGCCGACGCCGAACATCCAGAAACTGGCGGAGGACGGGGTGCTCTTCCGGCAATCCTTCTGCGCCAATCCGACGTGTGCGGCGAGCCGCTCGACCCTGCTGACGGGCCTGTATCCCCACAACAACGGGATGACCGGCCTGGCGCACCGGGGCTGGGCGCTCAACGACTATGGGCAGCACATTATCCATACGCTGAGCGACGCCGGCTATCAGACGGTACTCTCCGGCGTGCAGCATCTCGCCTTTCACGATCAGGGCGAGCCCTGGAAGGTCATTGGATACGATAGGTATCTGGGCAATGTGGACGCGGAGGACGAGGCCGCCAGGTACCTGGAATCGGAACCCGCGGAGCCCTTCTTCATGTCGGTCGGCTTCTCCGATCCGCATCGCGAGTTCGAGCCGCTCAACGGGATCGACGACCCCCGTTACTGCCGCCCCCCGCGTCCGATCCCCGACACGCCGGAGACCCGGGAGGATATGGCCCGCCTGATGGCCAGCACGCGCACGATGGACGCCAAGATGGGCGTGGTCTTCGACGCCCTGGAGCGCTCCGGGCTGGCGGACCGGACCCTGGTGATCTGCACGACGGATCATGGGATCGCTTTCCCGGCGATGAAGTGCAACCTCACCGACCACGGCATCGGTGTGATGTTGATCATGCGGGGCCCCGGGGGGTTCACCGGCGGGCGTGTGGTCGATAGCCTCGTCAGCCACATTGACATCTTCCCCACGCTCTGCGACCTGTTGGAGATCGAGCCGCCCGATTGGCTGCAGGGTGCGTCCCTGATGCCCATCATCCGCGGTCGGGCCGACACGGTTCGGGATGAGGTCTTCGCCGAGGTCAACTATCACGCGGCCTACGAACCGAAGCGCTGCGTTCGCACACCGCGCTGGAAGTACATCCGCCGCTACGACGACCGGGATTCACCGGTGCTGCCCAACTGCGACGACAGCGTCAGCAAGACGCTCTGGCTGCAGCACGGCTGGGCCGAGATGGCGCCGCCGCAGGAGGCACTTTACGATCTGATCTTCGATCCCAATGAGGCGCACAACCTGGTCGGCGATCCGCGGGCTGAGGAGGCACTCAACGACCTACGGGCGCGTTTGGATGCGTGGATGGAAGCGACCGACGACCCGCTGCTGGAGGGGGACGTGCCGGCGCCCGAGGGCGCGGTGGTGAATGACGTGGACGGACTCTCCCCCCAGGAGGAGCCCAAACTGATCGAATGAGGGTCCTGCTCTGGGATTTCGATGGGACACTCGGGTACCGGGAGGGCGGAGCGTGGACGGCGTCGCTCCTGGAGACGGTCCGGCGCGTCGCGCCGGACCGTCCGGTGACGCTCGAGCAGCTCGAACCCTACACGCGGGCGGGATTTCCCTGGCAGAGGCCCGAACGCGCCCATCACGACCTCGACACGCCGGACGTCTGGTGGGACGCGCTCCATCCGGTCTTTGTGCGGGCCTACCGGGGTGTGGGATTTGAGAGTGCAGACGCTGAGGATCTGGCCCGGCAGGTCCGCGCGACCTATCTCGATCCGGCGCGTTGGCGGCGCACCGAGGGCGCGGAGGAGGTGCTGGCGGCGCTTCAGGAGGCAGGCTGGCAACACGCCATGCTCTCCAATCACGTGCCCGAACTCGGACACCTGCTCGATCACCTCGATCTGACCCGGTACTTCGTGCGGGTCTTTAACTCCGCCGAGATCGGGTACGAGAAGCCGAATGTCGCGGTGTTTGAGGCGGTCAAGGCCGCGTTTCCGGAGGAGGCCGTCGCGTGGATGATCGGTGACAGCTTTCGGGCCGATATCCGGGGTGCCGCGGTCGCAGGCATCCCCGGCATCCTGGTCCACCGGGAGCATCTGGAGGCGCGGATTTTCTGTGAATCTTTACGAGATGTGCGTGATATCCTGATGCGTGATTTAGCAGAGTCCGGTTTCGAGGGGGCCTTTTAAACCCGGTGCAAGGCACTTGGCACGCGCTTTGCTTCGTGAGATGTCACGTTCCTCCAGGATGCTGATCATTGATGGTCACATCCGGGAGTGCCTCGCACCGTCGATTTCACTTGGAGAACGAGGAACATTATCTATGAACCATGATGTTGCGATTCTGCGTGATTTAGCCGGACGCTACGCGGAAATCTGCGCGGATCCGGTGATGGACGAGCGGCGCGACCTCTGGCGGCGCCACAACAGCCTGATCCGCACGCGCCCGCTGATCTACGTGCGCGCCTTTGCGTGGCAGGAGATGGAGGCGTCCGCGCTGGAGTGTGAGGATCCGCTCTTCCGCCGCCACGAGAACGCCCTCCGGCAGAGCCTCTTCCGCTATACGTTTAACGACGATTTTATCTTCGAGCCGTGGGTGACCGTTCGCGCGGCGGTCGTCACGCCCGGGGCCGGCGTCTGGGGGCTGGACTCGCCGCGGACCTACAGCGAGGAACCGCGCGGCTCGTTCGTGTGGGATGCGCCGCTCAAGACCGAGGCCGACCTGGACAGCCTGATCTCACCGCACCACGCGATTGACGAGCGTGAGACGGAGCGGCGGGTGGCGGCGATGACCGAGGCGATCGGGGACATCCTCACGATCGCCGTGGATCGCTCGCCGGCCTATACGGTCTGGAACGGCGACATCTCCACGCAGTTAGCCTACCTGCGCGGCCTGGAGCAGGTGATGTGGGACATGATGGACCGGCCCGAATGGCTTCACGAGCTGCTGGCCCATATGCGCGACGGGATTCTGCGCACCCACGAGGAGGCGGAGGCCGCAGGGGACTGGACGCGGGTCTCGCACGAGAACCAGGCGATGCCCTACGCTCAGGAACTTCCCGACCCGGCGCCGGATCCCGATCCGGTGCCGCGATCGAAGCTGTGGACCTTCGTCGCGTCCCAGGAGACGACGGCGGTCGGGCCGAAGCAGTTCGACGAATTCATGCTCCAGTACCAGATTCCGATCATAGCGCCGTTCGGCCTGGCGTCGTACGGCTGCTGCGAGGATCTGACGCCGAAGATCGACGTGCTGCGCCAGATTCCGAACCTGCGCCGGATCGCGGTCTCTCCGATGGCGGACGTGGCAGCGTGCGCGGCGCAGATCGGACAGGATTACGTGCTGAGCTATCGTCCGAGCCCGACGGAGATGGTCGGCTACGGGTTCGATCCCGGGAAGGTGCGGACATTGCTCAACCGCGGCCTGGATGCCTGTGGCGACTGCTACGTGGACATTACGCTGAAGGACGTGGAGACGGTTCAGCACGATCCGGATCGGGTGCGCCGCTGGGTGGATGTGACGCGGGAGGTGATCGCGCGGCGGTAGGCCGCGAGCTACGAGGTAGTAGTTGCGAGTTGAAAGTTAGTTTGGGTCTTGCTGGTCAAAAGGTCTTCAAGTGGAAAGGGTACGAGTACGATCTTATACCTCATCATGGAAAGGCTCGCCATCATTTAACGAGTAGATATCCTCCTCCGGTTCACTCAGATAGTCGAACGCAGGATTGTGTGCGGCTGCATATAGCCACTCCTTTTCATCCAATGTATCCTCACTTGGATACAGGACGATCACACGCACGCGCATAGGACCGGAGATGGGTAGATCCTCGTCTAGGTTCAAGCGCTGATGTTCATCAACGGTTCCTGTTACCTCTATGGCTGTCATCACATCTTCCATCACATTACCTCATGTCGGAACTGGAAACAGATTCCAATGCACCAATTCCAGTATACCTTATCACTCTGCGAACTACAATGGCTTATTTTTCCATCGGTTTGTTCGACTTCTGATATAATGCACGTCGAGATGGCAAGATCGCCGTCCAGATTGATGCACTTCAGGAGGATCATTTGCGATGAAACAACTGTCGAAAGACGCGTTCCACCGGGTCGCACCGCTGTTTGCCGGGATGCCGCTTAGCGTTCCGTTGGACGGGGTGCTGGATGGCCTGCACCTGGGCCGCGTCTTCGTGAATGACGCGGAGGCGCCGGTGTCTGCCCTGCTGTGGACGCGGTGGGGGTATCATTATCTGGGCGGTGAGCCTGAGAACGCGGCGTTCAACCGGGCGCTGCGCCCGCTGATCGCGGATACGCTCCTCCCGGCGTCGCGCGCGATGGGAGAGTCGGATATGCTGGTCACCGTCCATCCGCCCACCTGGAAGGAGGCGCTGCCGCGCATCGTGCCGGATCA
>CAYMAQ010000162.1:0-8943 GCA_964388385.1 uncultured Anaerolineales bacterium
AAAAAACGTGCCTAACATCGATCATGCGGTGATCTCCGTCCACTGTCACACCGACCTGGGCATGGCAACCGCCAATACACTGGCGGGGGTGGTGAACGGCGCACGTCAGGTCGAGGTGACCGTCAACGGAATCGGCGAGCGGGCGGGCAACACGTCGTTAGAAGAGGTTGTCATGGCGATCCGCACCCGCAACAATTACTATGGGATCGACACCCGCATCGATCCAACCCGCATCTATCCGGCGAGCCGGTTGGTCAGTCACCTGACCGGTATTCCGGTCCAGCCCAACAAGGCCATCGTCGGTTCCAATGCCTTTGCTCACTCGTCAGGTATCCACCAGGATGGTGTACTCAAGGAACGTACCACCTACGAGATCATCAATCCCCGTGACGTGGGCGTACCCGACTCCGAGATCATCCTCTCGGCCCGGTCAGGGCGTCACGGGCTGCGCCACCGGCTGGAGGAGTTGGGCTATCAATTGGAGGACGAGAAGTTCGAAAAGGTCTACCACCGGTTCCTGGAGGTCGCCGATAAGAAGAAAACGGTCGAGACCCGGGACCTGGAAGCTATCGTCGCCGATGAGGCGGAGGTTTTCTTTCAGGAGACCTACAAGCTCAGACACGTGCAGATCTCCTGTGGGGATCACAGCATACCCACCGCGACGGTGGAGATCGAGGGGCCGGACGGCACGGTATACTGCGACGCCGATCACGGAACCGGACCGGTTGACGCCGTCTACCGCGCGATCAACCGGGTTATCGGCGAGCCGAACGAACTGATCGAGTTCGCCGTCGAGGCCATAACCGAGGGGATTGACGCTGTGGGCCGGGTCACGATCCGCATTCAGGCCGACGAACCCGTCAACGGCGTGTCACAGACGGTCTTCAGCGGTCGCGGATCGGCCAACGACATTGTGGTCGCCAGTGCCCGCGCCTATATGTTCGCGTTGAACAGGCTGATCGCCGCCAGGCGAGAAGCCGCTCGGCAGAAAGCACCCGCCGAATTATTCTGAGTCCGGATCAGCAAACCGGATCCAACAGTCAAGGTTTAAAGGAGGAGCAAGATGAAAACCGAAACCACCGTCTATGTCAGTTGTGCTGAACAGCGGGTTAAAGTGCCCACGACCTCTGTGCCCTCACCGTCCTGGGAGGCATTCCCACAGCCGAAAGGCTGGTCCGTAGATTGGGATTCGCGGGGATTGGTGCATGAGGTGCAATCCACCCGGGCCCGGGCACCCAGAGATCTTGTGGATCAGGTATAGGAGGACCCGTGGGACACACACTTGCTGAAAACATCCTCGCGGCCCATACCGGCGACGGCACACAGGCGCTGTCACCGGGGGATTTCGCTGAGGTCAACGTCGATATCGTGCTGGCCAATGACATCACCGCGCCGATCGCCCTGCGTGAGTTCGAAAAACTGGGCGTCGATCGCGTCTTTGATCCGGAGCGCGTCGTACTCGTCTCCGATCACTTCGCACCCAATAAGGATATCAAATCGGCAGAGCAGTGCGCGAAAATTCGCCGGTTTGCCCGGGCCCAGGAGCTTCCGAACCACTACGATGTCGGCAATATGGGCATCGAGCACGTCCTGCTCCCCGAGCAGGGCCTGGTGCTTCCGGGGGACGTCGTCGTGGGTGCCGATTCACACACCTGCACCTACGGCGCCGTCGGCGCGTTTGCCACCGGCATGGGATCGACCGATATCGCCGTGGCGATGGCTACCGGTCACATCTGGATGCGCGTCCCCGAGACACTCCGCATCATCTACGAAGGGACGCTCCAGCCGTGGGTAAGCGGTAAGGATTTGATCCTCTATACGATCGGGAAGATCGGGGTTGACGGCGCGCGGTATAAGGCAATGGAGTTCGCCGGGCCGGTCATCGACGGTCTATCGATGGCCGGTAGGCTGACGATGGCTAACATGGCCATCGAGGCCGGGGCCAAGGCCGGCCTCTTCGCCGTTGACGAGACGACGATGGATTACGTGAACGGCCGCGCCGTCCGCGACTTCGAACCGCGCTACGCCGACCCGGATGCCAGCTACGATGAGATCCGCACCTTCGACGTCAGCGACCTCGAGCCACAGGTCGCCTTCCCGCACCTACCTGAGAACAGCCATCCAGTCTCCGATGCAAGGGAGATCACCATCGATCAGTCGGTCATCGGGTCATGCACCAATGGGCGATTCGAGGACCTGGAGGTGGCAGCTAGAATTTTGAAAGAGCGTCACGTCCACCGGGACGTCCGCTGCATCATCATCCCGGGCACCCAGACCGTCTACCTTCAGGCCCTACGCGAAGGTCTGATCGAAACCTTTATCGAGGCGGGAGCTGCGGTCAGCACGCCGACCTGCGGACCGTGCCTGGGTGGGCACATGGGCGTACTTGCCGCCGGAGAGCGGGCTGTGAGCACCACCAACCGCAATTTCCGCGGCCGGATGGGTCACACCGAAAGTGAAGTCTATCTGAGCAATCCAGCCGTCGCAGCAGCATCGGCAGTTGCAGGCCGGATCGTCAGTCCCGAGGAGGTGCTATCGTGATTTTCGAGGGCCGAGTTTGGAAGTACGGCGATCACGTCGACACGGACGCCATTATCCCGGCACGTTACCTTAATATGTCAACCCCGGAAGCGTTGGCGCAGCACTGTATGGAGGACATCGATACCGCGTTTGCGGAGGGGGTCGAATCCGGGGACATCATCGTGGGGGGTGAAAATTTCGGATGTGGGTCCTCCCGGGAGCATGCGCCGCTCGCGATCAAAGGCACCGGGGTCTCCTGCGTGGTCGCCAGGAGTTTCGCCCGCATCTTCTACCGCAATGCGATCAATATCGGGCTTCCTATTTTAGCGTGTCCGGAGGCCGTCGAAGGCACGAAAGCCGGCGACAAACTCAGGGTCGATCTGGCAGCGGGTACCGTCACTAATCTGCGAACGGGCGAAACCTACGAGACCTCTCCTTTCCCGACGTTCATCATGGACATCATCCAGGCCGGTGGGCTCGTGCCCTACACACGGCAACAGTTAGCCACTCAGGAAAGCTGATGAGAATACCAAGGAATGGAGGATCTTGTGGATAGCGTGAATGTACAGATCTATGATACGACGCTGCGAGATGGTACGCAGGCCGAGGGCATCTCGCTCTCGGTTGATGATAAACTGAAGATCACACAGCTTCTGGACACCCTTGGTGTCGCTTATATCGAGGGTGGATGGCCGGGCTCCAACCCGAAATCGGTGGAGTACTTCGAACGGGTGAAGTCTCTGGACCTTGAAAACGCAAAGATCACAGCGTTCGGAAGCACCTGCCGCGTTGACAGCACGCCCGAAGAGGACGCCAACATCCAGGCGATGATCGCTGCGGACACACCTGCAATCGCGTTGGTGGGCAAGAGCTGGGGACTCCACGTGCGTGACGTGCTCCGAACCACCCCCGAGGAGAACCTCCGCATTATCAAAAAAAGCACGACTTACCTTAAAGCTAATGACAAGGAGGTCGTCTACGACGCCGAGCACTACTTTGATGGCTACAAGAGCGATCCTGACTATGCGCTGGCGACACTGCGTGCAGCCGTGGAGGGTGGTGCGGACGTATTAGTGCTCTGTGATACCAACGGCGGTTCGCTTCCATGGGAGATCGAAGAGGCTACGCGTCACGTTCAGGAACAATTCCCCGACGTGCCCCTGGGTATCCACGCCCATGACGACGGCGGATTGGGCATAGCCAACAGCTTAGCCGCCGTCCGCACCGGCGTCATTCACGTCCAAGGGACCATCAACGGCTACGGCGAGCGATGCGGCAATGCCGACCTCTGCACAATTATCCCCAACCTCGAGCTGAAGATGGGATATACGACTTTACCCAACGGTCAGGTGCAGGACATTACTCGAACCTCGCGTGCCGTGGCCTCCATCGCCAACCAGCCGGCCGATCGACACGCGCCGTTTGTAGGTCGCAGTGCGTTTGCCCACAAGGGTGGTATCCACGTCGCAGCCATGCGCCGCAACGTGCTCAGCTATCAGCACGTCGATCCCCAGGCCGTGGGCAACGAATCGCGGGTCGTGATATCAGAATTATCAGGTCGTGGCAACCTCCGCAGCAAAATTGAGGATATGGATTTAAGACTCGACGAGATGGAGGATCTACGGAGCATCTTGCAGGAAATCAAGGAGTTGGAACACCAGGGCTTCACCTTTGAGGGTGCAGAAGCGTCGGTCGAGATGATGATCCACCGCTCACGCGAAGGTTACACGCCACCGTTCCAACTGGTCGACTTCATGGTGGTCGTCGAGCACCGTGAGGGACGGGGCCTCTTCGCAGAGGCCACCGTCAAGGTCCGGGTTGGGGATGAAGTTTACCACACCGCGGCCGAGGGCAACGGTCCTGTCAATGCGATGGACGCAGCACTGCGGAAGGCGCTGGTGCCGGTCTACCCCCGGATGACCGAGTTCGATCTTGCCGATTATAAGGTCCACATCCTTGACAGCGACGCGGGTACCGCTGCGACCACCCGGGTCCTTATCGATATGCAGAACGGGAACCGCCGTTGGAGTACCGTCGGCGCGTCCTCCAACATTATCGAGGCGAGCTGGACGGCGCTAGCGGATGCGGTGGAGTACGGCCTCACGGTCGCCGAGGCGTAAACCAAGCACGACCGCCGCATCACAATCATTCGCCAACAGCGCCCAGGGCCGAGCAGTCCTGGGCGCACAGACAGTGAATCAAAACTTACCACTATCACTATACACAGACAAAGCGAGAGAGGATTGATTATGAAGGCCACGATTGTCACACTCCCGGGCGATGGTATCGGTGTAGAGGTTGTCGCCGAGGGCGTGAAAGTACTCGAGGCAGTTGCCGAAATTTACGACCACACGTTCACCTTTCACGAGCACTTAATCGGCGGATGCGCACTGGACGCCACCGGCACACCCCTCCCCGACGAGACGCTCGAGGCATGTCATCAAGCCGATGCCGTGTTGTTAGGCGCCGTGGGCGGACCGAAGTGGTCCGATCCCTCTGCGAAGGTGCGTCCGGAACAGGGGTTGCTGGGCCTGCGGAAGGGGTTGGCGCTCTATGCGAACCTCAGACCGGTCCGAATCTACCCGATGTTACGAGCAGCCTCCCCGCTGCGGGAGGATCGGCTGAAGGATGTCGACCTGGTGGTCGTCCGGGAGCTGACCGGCGGCATCTACTTCGGCGACCGACAGGAAGCAACAGCGGAGAACCCTCGGGCCTACGACACGATGATCTACAGCGCGCCGGAGGTTGAACGCATCGCGAATCGGGCCTTCAGACTGGCGCAGCTGCGGAGCGGGAAGGTGACCTCAGTCGACAAGGCCAATGTACTCGCCTGCTCCCGGCTGTGGCGCCAGGTCGTGACCGAAGTCGCTGCGGAGTATCCCGATGTCGAACTGGAACACATGTTGGTCGACGCGGCCGCTATGCACCTGATGCGCCGTCCCGCCGACTTCGACGTCATCGTCACCGGCAATATGTTCGGTGACATCATCACCGACGAGGCCTCGATGCTTGCAGGCTCGATGGGCATGCTGGCGTCCGCGTCCCTCGGTGACGGCAGCGCCGGCGTCTACGAGCCGATCCATGGGAGCGCACCGGATATCGCCGGGAAATCTATCGCTAACCCCTTAGCGACCATCCTGAGCACGGCGCTCTTGTTGCGGTATGCGCTGAGTCTCCAGGAGGAGGCACGGGCCGTTGAGAGTGCCGTCCAGACCGTCTTGGAAAAAGGCTATCGGACCCCGGATATCGCAGGCACAAGCGGCGATCCGGCGTCCATCAAACGGGTCAATACCCCAGAGATGGGAGACGCAGTCGTCGCAGCCCTGGAAGAGAGTTGATCCTGCCCTGTAAGATTGTACCATACATATACCTTAACGAAGTCCGGATAGATAAAGACCGGATCTGTCCGTTTGTCCAACCCATGAATAGGAGAAGGTATGCGAAGCGACGCTGTAAAAAAAGGGTTCGAACGCGCACCGCACCGTAGTCTGTTCTACGCCACAGGGCTGACGTCTGAAGAGCTCAACCGCCCCCTTATCGGCGTAGTTAACTCATTCAATGAGATCGTACCGGGCCACGTGCATCTTAACCGCATCAGCCAGGCGGTTAAGGCCGGAGTGCGGATGGCGGGAGGTACGCCACTGGAGTTCAACACGATCGGCGTCTGCGACGGCATCGCGATGGGACACGTCGGGATGCATTACTCCCTCCCCAGCCGTGAGTTAGTCGCCGACTCCGTTGAGTCGATGGTCTTGGGCCACGGCTTTGACGGCCTGGTGTTCATCCCCAACTGCGACAAAATCGTGCCGGGTATGTTGATGGCAGCCGGAAGGCTGAACCTGCCGTCCATCTTTGTCAGCGGGGGGCCGATGATGGCGGGTCGGCACGAGAACGAGGACGTCGATCTCAAAACGCTCTTCGAGGCTGTCGGGGCCTACAAAGCCGGCACCATGGATCAGGAGGAGCTGGCTGCATTGGAGTTCTCCGCATGCCCTGGATGTGGATCCTGTTCAGGTCTCTTTACGGCGAACTCGATGAACTGTATCACCGAGGCGCTGGGCTTGGGGCTTCCGGGCAACGGCACAATCCCGGCGGTCACCGGGGCTCGCGAGCGTCTGGCGAAACAGGCCGGGATGCAGGTGATGACCCTCGTTGAGAAGGGCATTCGAGCTCGGGACATCATGACCTGGGAAGCCTTCCAGAACGCAATTGCGGTCGATATGGCTATAGGCGGTTCGACCAACACGGTCCTGCATCTGACCGCGGTGGCCTACGAGGCAGGTGTGGACCTGCAGCTCACCAAATTCGACGACATCAGCCAGCGGACCCCCTATCTGGTCAAGCTAAGCCCATCAGGCCCGCATCATATGCAGGACCTTGATGAGGCCGGCGGCATTCCCGCCGTGATGGCCGAGCTTCACAGCCACGACCTTCTCTTCGGGGATCTGCTGACCGTCACCGGGAAAACCGTCGCCGAAAACGTAGAAGGTATCCAACACCGGGGCAGGGTCATCCGCCCGGTCTACGAACCGTACAGCTCCAGTGGTGGGCTCGCGATCCTGCGCGGCTCGCTGGCTCCCGAAGGGGCCGTCGTCAAAGCGGGCGCCGTGAACCCGGGTATGATGCAGCATCAGGGTCCAGCGCGGGTCTTCGATGGTGAGGAAGCGGCACTGGATGCCATTATGAGCGGCGAGATCAAGCCCGGAGACGTAATCGTCATTCGATACGAGGGCCCGAGTGGCGGGCCTGGCATGCGCGAGATGCTGATGCCCACATCGGCCTTAGCCGGGATGGGTCTGGATGACAAAGTCGCCCTGCTGACCGACGGCCGCTTCTCGGGCGCGACGCGGGGCGCAGCGATGGGCCACGTTTCACCGGAGGCCGCATCCGGCGGCCCCATCGCGTTGATCGAAGAGGGAGATCGGATCACGATTGATGTCGAGGGGCGTACCCTGAACTTGGACGTATCCGAGGAGATGCTGGCCCACCGAAGGGAAACGTGGACCCGGCCCAAACCCAAAATCGACGTCGGATACCTGAAACGCTATGCGGCCCACGTCACGTCGGCAAATGAGGGCGCCGTTCTGAAGTAGCGGGATTCCCGACCCTCGTGTACCATGCAAGGTGGATTTTCCGAACGAACACGATCATCAATCAAGTGAAGGAGAAGCAGTTATGCCAGTAGAACCAACCGACGTGATCTGGATGGACGGAGACCTTATCCCCTGGGATGAGGCGAACGTCCACATCACAACCCACGCGCTTCATTACGGGTCGAGCGTCTTCGAAGGCATCCGTGCCTACAACATCAGCGATCAGGCCGCCATTTTCCGCCTGGACGCGCACATCCGCCGTTTGTACGATTCCTGCAAGGTCTTCCGGATGGATTTGGATTGGGACCCGGAGGATCTGAAGCAGGCCTGTATCGATACGGTCAAGGCCAACGATCTCAAATCGGCTTACATCCGCCCATTGGTCTTCCGGGGCAGCGGGACAATCGGAGTGGATCCTCGCCCCTGTGCTTTGCACGTCTCCATTTTCACCATCTTCCTGGGCAAATATCTGGGGCCGGAAGCGATCGAGCATGGCGTCGACGTCTGCGTCAGTTCGTGGGGCCGCATGGCACCCAACACCTCCGCACCCGCAGCCAAGATCGGCGGTCAATACGTCAACTCCCAGTTCATCAAGATGGAAGCGGTTGAAAATGGGTACAGCGAGGGCATCGCCATCGATGCCAACGGTATGGTCAGCGAAGGGAGCGGAGAGAATATCTTCGTAGTCCGGGACGACGTGATCACAACCACCCCGCTCTCCTCCAGCATCCTTCGGGGCATCACCCGCGAGTCGGTGATTACGCTGGCGAAGGATATGGGCTATACAGTCCGCGAAGAGGGCATCCCGCGAGAGACACTCTATATGGCCGATGAGATCTTCTTCACGGGCACTGCCGCGGAGATCACCCCGATCCGCTCCGTCGACCACATCACCATCGGCGCCGGACACCGGGGGCCGATCACCGAGAAGCTGCAACAGGAATTCTTCGGTCTCGTTGCAGGCGAAGTAGAAGACCGCTACAACTGGCTGACCTTCGTCTCCTAACGTCACAGAATCACGAGCAAGCCGGTGAGTCCGCGAAACGGGCTCACCGGCTTGCGACACCAGCATCCCTATCTCAGAACAGACGGTCGAGGAGATCGGCCGATCCCGCGCCGAGGTAGGCAATGATAAGAAACTTGACGATCTTCCCGGCACACGTCACAACGAAGAAAGTCGTCAGGCGCATCTTCGACATCCCCGCGATGATTCCCGCCAGATCGAAGAAAGGATTGGGGATGGCCGCCAACACAAAAAGGGCCACAAGCCCGTAGCGCTCCATCCACGCATTGAAGCGATCATAGACATCCTGGCGTTCGATGATCGCCT
>CAYMAQ010000163.1:0-8755 GCA_964388385.1 uncultured Anaerolineales bacterium
TGACGCAGTTTGCGCCGAACGGAACCTATCCTCTGCCTCGGCGGTTCAAGCAGTTGACGTACCAGGCGATGGTGTGAGGTCTCCCTTGTGCTCCCGATGGATCTGACGATCCACTGGCTTTGACGGGAAAATGGGGGGATACACCCCAGAACGTTGAAAATCGGTTGACAATTCCGCAGTTCGGCGTATAGTGTCGGCATTCATTGGGAGGATAAACAAAGAAATGGTCTGCGACGCGAACTCCGTTCACTAGAAACTATCCGAAGGTCACCCAACCGGCTGAACGTCGGGTACCTATCCCGGCATCCCCGTCTATGCAGTTTGGGTGTCGTACCCTCGGATAAGGGCTGATGAACGCGGCTCTGAGCCCAGAGCCTGAGGCGTTGCCCGTCGCAGTGCGTCTTTAGGCAGTCTACCGCTTTGCTTACATGATTTGAGCCCCGGACGTCACGGCGTCCGGGGCTTTTCTGCGTCTGCGCCATTCTATAACCATGTCAACCGGAGGCATGATGAAGATTCCCCTTAAACAGTATGGGTCGCTCTTACATACGTATCTTCGCCCTCAAAAAGGGCGGCTTATCGTCCTCGGCGGGCTGCTGATCCTGAAGATCGCCCTGCGTCTGATCAACCCGCAGATTGTCCAGCGGTTCCTCGATCAGGCCTTTGCGGGCGCCTCGACGGCGACGCTGCTGCGCCACGGCGCGCTCTTCTTCGCCATCGCTGCTGCCACACAGGTGTTGACGGTCGTCAACGTCTATGTGAGCGAGACGGTGGCCTGGACCGCCACCAATGCCCTGCGCCTGGATCTGCTCCGCCACATTCTAAAGCTGGATATGGCCTTTCACAAAGCGCACAGGCCCGGGGAGCTGACAGAGCGCATTGACAGCGACGTCGACGCCCTTTCCAACTTCTTCTCAAGCTTCGTCGTCAACGTGATCGGCAACGGCCTCCTGGCAGCGGGCGTGCTCGTCCTGATGTTCAGGGAGGGGTGGCAGCTCGGCGTGGGGTTCACGATCTATGCCGTGAGCGGACTCGCCATCCTGATGCGCCTGCGGAACGTCGCCGTGCCCTACTGGGAGAAGCTCCACGACGTCCGGGCGAAGTTCTACGGCTTCCTGGGCGAGCAATTCTCCGGCACGGAGGACATCCGCGCCAACGGAGCGGAGGGCTACGTGATGCGCCGCCTCTACGAGCACTTCCGGGGTTGGCTGCCGGTCAACCGCAACGCCAGCCTGGCTGGGTACTCCGGGTGGATGACCAACGCGGCGCTCGTAGCCGTCGGGATGTCCCTCGCGTTCGGCCTCTCCGGCGCTCTCTTCTTCAGGGGGCTGATCACGGTGGGGACGGTCTACCTGATCGTGGACTACACCGGTCTGCTCTTTTCCCAGGTAGCCGAACTGCGATGGCAGCTCAGCGACCTCCAGCACGCCGACGCCGGCATCCGGCGGGTTCGGGCGCTCTTTAACAGGCGCTCCAGGCTCACGGCGGGCACCGGACGCTCGCTGCCGGTCGGTCCGGTCTCCGTAGCGTTTCAGGGTGTCTCCTTCGCCTATGACGACCCAGCCCCGGATCAGGAGAAGGCCGACGACGGCCCGGCAGCCGCGGATATCGAGCCTCCGGCAGCGGAGGCTCGCGTCCTCCGCGATCTGACGTTCGAGCTGGCGCCGGGCCGGGTCCTGGGACTGCTGGGGCGGACGGGCAGCGGCAAGACCACGCTGGCGCGTCTCCTGCTGCGCCTCTACGACCCCACGGAGGGACGGGTCTCGCTCAACGGGACGCCGCTCACCGACACGACCGCGGACGAGGTGCGGCAGCGCGTCACGCTGGTAACCCAGGAGGTGCAGCTCTTCCAGGCCTCGGTGCGCGACAACCTGACCCTCTTCAATCCGTCCATCTCCGACGAGGAGATTCGGAACGCGTTGGCGGATCTGGAGCTGGCATCCTGGCTCGACAGTCTGCCCGAGGGGTTGAATACGGAACTCGGTGCGGGCGGCGGGGGGCTTTCGGCGGGACAGGCACAGCTCCTGGCGTTCGCCCGGGCTTTTCTGGCAAATCCCGACCTGGTGATCCTGGACGAGGCCTCGTCCCGACTCGATCCGGCGACGGAGCAGCGCATTGAGCGGGCGGTGGACCGCCTGCTGGAGAACCGGACCGGTATCATCATCGCCCACCGCTTGAACACGGTCCAGCGTGCCGACGAGGTCCTGATTCTTGAGGACGGCACCATCCGCGAATCGGGCGAGCGCGTTCAATTGGCGGAGGATCCCAACTCGCATTTCCACCATCTTCTTCAGACGGGGATGGAGGACGTACTGGTCTAGACGATAGAACGGAGACGGTATGATGACTGCGACAACACAAGAAATTCAAACCACGACCGCTAAACCCAGGTCGGCGTTGAACACGATGCAGATGATCAAACGGCTGCTCCTTTACAAGCCGGGGTGGTCCGCTGCCTATCTGGGCGTCTGGCTGGTCATTCATATGATGGAACTCGTCCCCCGCCTTACACTCAAGGCTTTTTTCGACACGATCACCGGCGACCAGCCCTTCCGGTTCGGTGTCGCGGGCGTCATCGCCGTGGTCCTCTCGACCCGGCTCTTTCACATCCTCAGCATCGGCACCGGCGCCGTGGTCAGCGCACGGCAGAAGTTCACGGTGGGGTCCCTGCTCCGGCGGAATCTGTTGGGGCACATCCTCAACCGGCCCGGCGCCCAGGCGATCCCCGGGTCGCCCGGAGAGGCCCTGAACACCCTCCGCGATGATGTGACAAACGTCGAGGGGTTGATGGCGTGGCTGATGGATCAGATTGCGATCTTCGCATACACGGCGGTCACCCTGGGGATTATGATCACCATCAACGCGCGCATCGCGCTGCTCTCCCTGCTGCCCCTCATCGCCGTGATTATGCTCTCCCGAGCCGCCAGCTCGCACGCCGAGCGCTACCGGGAGGCCAGCCGCAGGGCTACCTCCCGCGTCAACGGGATGCTCAATGAGGTGCTGAGCGCGGTCCAGGTCGTGAAAGTCGGCAACGCGAACGAGCACGTCGCCGCGCACCTCGACACACTGGGCCGCCAACGGCAGGAGGCGATGATCCGCGACCGCACGCTGAATCAGATGCTCTACGCGATGTGCGAAGAGGCGGGGACGTTGAGCACCGGTATGGTCCTGATCCTCGTCGCCAGGGCGATCCGCAGCGAGGCTTTCACCCTGGGCGATTTCGCGCTCTTCGTCACCTGTCTGGACAGCTTCACGATGCTCATCGTCGAGGCGGGCGGCTTCACCACCCGCTTCAAGCAGGTCGGCGTGGCGTTTCAACGCCTCCTCACCTTGATCGGGGACGACACATCGGAGATCTCGAAAGCCGGGGCAACGGAGACCCTGGTCGCACATCAACCTATCTACCTCCGGGAATCCCTGCCGCCGATCACCTGCCCGGAACGAACCGAGGCCGACCGCCTGGAGACCCTGGACGTTCGGGGGCTCACCTACCACTATGAGACCCCGGGTGATAGGCGCGCGTCCGGCATCGAGGACGTGAGCTTCAGCGTGAATCGCGGAGATTTCGTCGTGGTAACGGGCCGGATCGGATCGGGAAAGACGACTTTGCTTCGCACGCTGTTGGGCCTGCTGCCCGCCCAGCGCGGCACCGTGTTGTGGAACGGTGCTCGCGTCGACGATCCGGCGTCGTTCTTCGTCCCGCCGCACAGCGCCTACACGGCCCAGATCCCCCATCTCTTCAGCGAGACCCTCCGGGACAACATCCTGATGGGGCTGCCGGAGAGTCGGGTGGATATCGTCAGAGCCCTGCGGCTTGCGGCCCTGGAGCCGGATCTGGCGCGGATGCCCGACGGGCTGGACACGGTGATCGGACCGCGCGGCGTCAAGCTATCGGGCGGACAGCGTCAACGGACCGCCGCGGCGCGTATGTTCGTGCGCGAGCCAGAACTGCTGGTCTTCGACGATCTCTCCAGCGCCCTGGACGTGGAGACCGAAAGGGCGCTCTGGGAGGGCGTCTTCCGGAGAACCGATCGGGCAGGACGCGCGACGTGTCTCGCGGTCTCCCACCGCCGTCCGGCGCTCTACCGGGCCGACCACATCCTGGTGCTCGAAGACGGACGGGTCGAGGCGCAGGGCGACCTCTCGACGCTGCTGGAGACCAGCGCGGAGATGCGCGAGATATGGGGGGCCTCTCCCTCGGCCCCTTTTCGTTAAAAATCGACCCCCAGGCCCGTCCGACGACGGGAAAGACGTCCTCGACCAGAATGCATACTGTCATATCGGGTCTTCTTTATCGTACGTGACGCTGTCGCGACCGTCCAGGGCGCTTTGAAGATGTCTGTTCAACAGATCCCGATGCCTCCACAAGGTCGCTACAGGTTGGAGGAGCACCGGAGCGTCCTGGACGGGATAAGCGTCAGGCCAAATCAAAGGTCAAGGCCACAAGGGAGAGCGGCGGCATCGTGAACGCCGCGCCGCCGTCCGCCACTGCCACCTCGTCATAGGGCTCCGACCGCACGACGTCCGGCGCTTCAAAGCTGTTCGCGGCCTTGGCATCGGGCCCGGTCAGCAGTTCACCGTTTGACAGCGCCGCGAGGGAGGCATCCGCGAGATCCACCCGCACGTCGGCGGGCTCGTCGACGCTCCGGTTGACGGCGAAGACGTGCAGGTGGCCGTCGCCCAGAATCGCGCTGGCGTCGATAACCTTGGCGCGCCCGTGTACCTCGCTGACAAAGTCAGGTCCCTCGACCGAGATCCGCAGCGCATCCCCCTCCCGCCGGTTCGCCATCATCTCGAAGGCGTAGAAGCTCGACTGGCGCAGCACCTCGTCGCCTCGGGTCAGGAGGGGGGCGATCACATTGACGATCTGCGCGATGTTGGCGATCTTCACCACGTCTGCGTGCCGGATAAAGCTGTTAAGATAACCGGCGACCACGAGTGCATCCTCGAGGTTGTAGACCTCCTCGATCAGATGGGGCGCGACCTTCCCCTCCCCGTCCATCTGCCGGTTCTTGTACCAGACGTTCCACTCATCGAAGCAGAGATAGGCCCGGGTCTCATTCCGAAGTTTGGCCTGTACGGAACGGCTGACGCTGTCCATAGCCTCGATCTGCTTGTCGATCGCGTTGGTGATGGCGAGGATGTCCTCGGGCTTGCCGCTGGGATTGTGAGTGTAGTGATGCAGGCTGATGTAATCCGCGTACTCCCCGAGATAGGATAACACCGTCCAGTCCCAATCGATAAAGGTCGGCATGGTGGGGCCGCACGATCCGGCAGCCACCAACTGAATGGAGGGATCGACGTCCTTCATCATCTTGGCGGCCTGCTGCGCGCGGATCGCGTACTGATCCGCAGGGACGTGCCCGAGCTGCCAGGGCCCATCCATCTCGTTGCCCAGACACCAGAGCTTCACACCGTAGGGTTCGGGATGTCCGTTCGCCGCCCGCATATTCGCGTACTTCGTGCCCACCGGGCAATTGCAGTACTCGACCCAGTTCCGCGCCTCCTCCGGCGTGCCCGTCCCCAGGTTGACGGTGATCATCGGCGTCCAATCCATCATCCGGCAGAGCTGCAGGTACTCATCGGTGCCGAAGGCGTTCGTCTCGACGCTCTGCCACGCCAGCTCGCGAACCGTCGGGCGCTGGTCGCGCGGGCCGACCCCATCCTGCCAGTGATAGCCGGAGGCGAAGTTGCCGCCCGGATACCGCATCGCGGTCATATTGAGGCGCCGCAGCGCGTCCAACACGTCGGTGCGGAACCCGTGCTCGTCGCTGTGCGCGGAATCGGGGTCGTAGACGCCCTCGTAGACCGCCCGGCCCATATGCTCCAGGAATCCGCCGAAGACGCGGGAATCCACCGGCCCAACCCGAAATCCCGTATGCAGATGAATCGTAGTCTTTTTCATTGTCCCTCCCAAGGATGCGAATGAACGTGAGTCTTGACACCGCTCATTTCAAGCGAGTGCTCGCCTATTATAATAAGGGATCGAGAAGAGCTCAAAGGAACGGAAAAAGCATCCCCCCTCTTCCATAGAAAGCGATGCAGGGATGATCGATGCAAAACGCACTTCCTCCGTCGATCCCGATAGGATCCCACAGCATAAGGCCGAGGTATCCGGTTGCAACGGATACCTCGGCCTCGATATGACGCGACGACGTTATGGGTGAGTCCGCGCTCTTACGTGCCCGACACCACCCGATCCACGACCAACTGCCGCAGCTCCTCGGAAAGATTGGCGAAGTAGGCGCTGAAGCCGGTCACCCGGACGATCAGATCCGGGTATTGGGAGGGGTTCTTGTGGGCTGCCAGGATCGTGTCCTTGTTCAACACGTTCATATTGACAAGCGTCCCGCCCAGATCGAAGTAACTGCGGATCAGGGCCTCGACATTCTCCAGGCCGCCCTCGTCCTGTCCCATGTTCGGGTCCATATCAAGTTGCAGCGGGGCCGTATTGCCGAAGCCGGGCTGCACCGACGCCACCGCCACGACCATCTGCGTGGGCGTGCCGCCCTTACCCCGGTTGAATCCGGGCGCCGGGTTGGGACCGTGGGAGACCGGGTCGCCCGCGTGCCGACCGTTGGGCGTAGCGCCCAGCATTTTCCCGAAATCCCCCTGGCTGGCCCAGGAGAACAACCCGGGGATGATCATAAAGCTTCTGGACCGCGACTCTTTTCTCACGGTCTGGGTAAACGTGTCGCTGATGCGTTTGGCCCAGTCGTCGGCAGGCGCGCCACCGCTGCCAAAGCGCGGGATATTTCTCATCATCAGCCTGGCCCGCTCGCCATCAGGGCCTTCCCAGTCGGCTTGCAGGTGATCCGCCATCGCCTCCCAGGTCAACCGCTGCTCGTCTTCAATCCGCTGTTGCAGCGCAGCGAAAGAATCGGCCGCTGTAGCCAGGGACGATCCATCGCAGCACATATTATAGAACTCAAGCCCGCGGCGCATCCCATCCGAGGCGTCCAGCCCCTTCTCCACCGGCCCGTAGCAGAAGAGATCCAGCACCAGCTCGGGGAAGACGTCAGGCATATGCGTCAGGTGGAACTCGAGGCTGTCCCCGATCACGCGCACGGCGTGCTCCAGGTGCGCCTGGAAGCGCGCCCACAGCTCGTCGACGCTGGGTTCGACCGCCTCATCCTCCATCATCTCCCACATCGAAATCTCAAAGACCCGCGCCAGGTCGATCTTGACGACGTCCATCAGCGAGTATTCCCGACCGGGGATAGCCAGCCAGTGACATCCGGCATAGATACGGTCGCGGGCCAGCTCAATGGGGTAGCCGTTCTTCATAAATCCCTCATTGACCGGTTTGTCGCCGATGAACTTGGGCGTGCCCATCTTGTCCTTGAAGAGAATCTCCACACCGCGGCGGAAGAGATTGGGGTCCAAATCGTCACCCACCCGGACCGTGATGTTGGCGGGGACCTGCAGCCGGTGCACCGCCTCCAGGATCAGGAAGGAGACCGGGCTGGTCTTGTCCCTGCCCATGGCGTCGGGGCCGCCCAACTGGATGTAGGCCGTCTCACTGAGCAGCAGGCAGGCGATGTGGAAAACCGCCTCGTCATCGGTCAGGATACCCGCGTCCATGTCGCGCTCGTAGTAAGGGCGCAGCAGCTCATCCAATTGCCCCCACTCGCCGCTGCCGTTGTACATCTTGGCCGCCGCCTGGAAGAAGGTCAGCCATTGGCACGCACCGCGGAAGGACTGCGGAGGCTCCGTCACCTGTCGCTCGCAGATGTCGGCCATCTCCTCCAGGTTCTCCCGCAGCACAGGGTTCGTCTCCTCCTGCGCCATCCGACGAGCCTCGTCGGCGTGGCGCTGGACCCAGTCCTGGATGCCGACCAGGATCTCCTCCAGGCCGTCGTAGAAGTCCATGGTGTCGGGATCGGGGTTGAGGTCCCGGTAGCGCCGCACCTTATCCAATAGACCGCCCCATCCCAGATCCAGACCGATCTTCAGATCCGGGCAGAAGTGCTGGAGGCCGCCAATGCCGTGGCGGAGATGGTACGTCTCGTGATCCTCCTTGAGGTGATCGTAGCTGATGTCGGGGTTCCAGCCGGGCTTGCGGTAGGAGTTGAAGTTCACCATGTACCGCCCGGCCATGGAGTTCACCGGATCGATGTAGGTGGGGTGGACGTCAAGAAGCCGGTGGAAGTTCTCGCCGGCCGCCTTGGGACCGAAAAACCCCCCGCTGGGATGATTGCTCACGGGCTTGAAATCCTTGAGGATGGCATCCTTGACCACCTCGCCCGACCCACTGATCGCTTCCTTGATCTCGATCGCATCCTCCGGCGGAAGCACCCGGCCCTGCTCGTCGTGATCGTACGCGCCCAGCAGCTCCCGCTTCGCGCGGGCCTGCTCCAACTTTGTCTCGTACAGCGCCTCAATGCGCTGCTGATAGGTCAACGTTTCAGCAGTAACCTCCATCGATTCCTCCTCTTAAACCCGACACGTTATATTCTGAAAACTTGTCTCTATTATCTCAAATTTTCCAGAAAATTAAAGTGGAAAACCGAGAAACCGATCAGCTGCTCATACGAAAGAGCTGTGCGCCGAGGTCCCTCGCTTGTCGAAGTACGGCGTTCTGTGTTGAAATCTCTTCCTTCCCTTACAGGGATGGAGATCCAGGTTCGACAGGATGATCGTCTGGCTCTCCCCACCCTGAGATTCAAAGCCTCGGCACGCTTCGGCGGCCAATATGTCTGTATTGCCATTTCGCCTGGGACTGCCCAGTAGGCAAAGTAACTTCGCAGGCGCT
>CAYMAQ010000164.1:0-8721 GCA_964388385.1 uncultured Anaerolineales bacterium
ATCGACCGTGGAAAAAATTTGATACGGCACGGCTTTCACGTATACTCATCGCTAGAGGACAAAGGTAACCCAATCGCAAAGGAAGGTGACTGGAATGCTTGAGATGAGGGATCGTGTCGTCTTGGTAACCGGGGCCAATGGTAATCTGGGAACGGCTGTTGCAAAAACGTTCTATACGGCTGGTGCGAACCTTGCTCTGGTCGGTCGTAAAGCGGACCGAATCCACAACGCACTTCCAGACCTTGTGTCACAGGATCGCGTTTTCGTTGCACCCTCCACCGACCTCACCGATGCGAAAGCAGTACAAACATTGATCGACGCCGTGATGGAGACCTGGGGGCATATTGACGTGCTCGCGAACACGGTGGGCGGATATCGGGCGGGCAATCCTGTTCATGAAACGCCGTTGGAAACCTGGAACTTCATGTGGGCGCTCAACACGCGCACGGTGATTTTACTGAGTCGCGCAGTCGTGCCCCTGATGTTAGACCAGGAATATGGAAAAATCATCCATACCGCAAGTCGGAACGCGCTGAAAGGAAGCCGCAATGCAGCAGCCTATAGCGTCAGCAAAGCCGGGGTGGTGCGAATCACCGAAAGTCTCTCCAGCGAAGTCAAGATGAAGGGTATCAACGTCAACTGTGTCCTGCCGGGAACGATAGACACCCCAGAAAATCGGGAGGCAATGCCCAATGCCGATTTCTCTCGGTGGGTGGAACCTGTCTCGATTGCTCGAGTCTTTTTGTTCCTTGCTTCCGATGCGTCGAAAGCAATCCACGGAGCCGCCATACCCGTCTATGGGTTAAGCTGAGTGTGACGTCCCGCACGATGAGCGAGACCATCCTATCGATTGATCACGGCACCCAAAGTGTCCGGGCGCTGCTCTTCGACCTGTCCGGTGACATTCTCGCAAAGGTCCGGGTACCCATTCAGCCTTATATCTCACCGAATCCCGGATGGGCAGAACAGGATCCAGAATACTACTGGCAGTCACTCTGCGAAGCATGCCAGGGACTTTGGCGCGAAGACAATGTTGACAAGGAAAGCATTGTGGGCGTGAGCCTGACGACGCAACGGGCGACGGTCATCAATGTGGACGCAAAAGGCAACCCGCTTCGACCTGCGATTGTGTGGCTCGATCAGCGTCGCACGACTGACCTGGATCCAGTGGGAGGGCTGTGGGGATTGCTCTTCAAATTGGCTGGCGAAAGCGAGACCGTTGCCTACTTGCAAGCCGAGGCTGAGGCAAATTGGATCCGCACCCATCAGCCGGAGATATGGACGCAGACTCACAAATACCTCCTCCTATCAGGTTTCCTCACACATCGATTGACCGGACGTTTTGTGGATTCGGTTGGATGTCAAGTGGGTTACCTGCCCTTCGACTACAAAGCGTTGAACTGGGCCAAGCCCTGGGATTGGAAGTGGCGCGCTGTGCCGATGGATCCCCGGGTTCTGCCCGAACTGGTGCCACCGACCGCCGTCCTGGGTCGCATCACACCTGAGGCCACGGATGTGACAGGGATCCCCACTGGACTGCCTCTCATTGCATCTGCAGCGGACAAAGCCTGCGAGGTCATTGGGGCTGGGAGTCTCGATCCTCACATCGGGTGCCTCAGTTACGGTACGACAGCCTCAATTAACACAACCCACCAGACCTACAAGGAGGTCATTCCACTTATTCCTCCGTATCCTTCTGCTGTCCCGGGGCATTACAGCCTTGAAATCCAGATCTACCGGGGATACTGGATGGTGAGTTGGTTTAAGGAGGAGTTTGGTCACTTGGAGCGCTGGCTGGCTAATGAGATCGGGGTCGAGCCGGAGACGCTCTTTGACGATCTGGTGAATGAAGCCCCGCCCGGATCAATGGGCTTGATTCTACAACCCTATTGGTCTCCAGGTATTCGCGTGCCCGGCCCAGAAGCCAAGGGAGCCATCATCGGCTTTGGAGATGTACACACCCGGGCACATTTCTATCGAGCGATACTGGAGGGGTTGGCTTACGCACTACGCGAAGCCAAAGAGCGAATGGAGAAGCGGACCGGGATAGCGATCACCGAATTGCGGGTCTCAGGTGGGGGCTCCCAGAGCGATGCGGCCCTGCAGCTCACCGCGGATATCTTTGGTATGCCGACCGCTCGCCCTCACACCTATGAGACATCCGGTTTGGGAGCTGCTATCGACGCTGTTGTAGGCCTAAATCTCTATCCCGATTTTGAGACGGCTGTCTCAGAGATGACGCGGATCGGAGAGGTGTTCGAGCCAGATTCCACCAACAGAGGTCTCTATGACAAACTGTACCGCCGTGTTTACAAACAGATGTATGATAGGCTCAAGGGGCTCTACGCAGAGATCCAGGAGATCACAGGATATCCGGGAAAGCCGGAGTCTATCTGAACGTCAGCCCTCTGAACCTAAGGTGAGGGTAATTCGTAGGTGCTCAAAGCACCCGCGTGAGCGTCACCCACAACGAGGGTCTGACCCTCGACTGCGACGCCTTGTGGGAACAGAAGGTTAGCGCCGGCTGATGTGCTGAGGGCCCACCTGAAATCTCCCGTGATCTCAAAAGCCAGCACGCGTCGGTGCAGAGGATCCGCCACAAAGACCGCATCTTGGGTCAGAGCTAAGAACGGTTTCTCGTCGGGATTAGCGACGTCCCATGTCGGAACGTCCCACTGCCTGATAACGACGCCGGTGTCCGTGAAAAGCTGAACCCTCCGGTTCCACGTATCGGCGACAGCAACGAGGCCATCAGCATTGACTGCAATCCCCACCGGCTCATCCAGTTGACCGGGGGCTCGACCGGTACCCCCGAACTCTCGCAGAAATTCTCCTTCGACATCAAAGACCTGCACCCGCTTATTACCCGTATCTGCCACATAGAGTTCGTCATTCGGGCCGATCGCGAGGCCCCTCGGCCCGAAAAACATGCCTTGACTTGAGGGGCTGCCGAGATCCCGGATCTGAACCATGGACCCCCATGCCTTCTGAAATCGACCTTCTGCGTCGAATTTCTGGATCCGGTGATTCCACGTATCCGCGACGTAGAGATTGCCCTGCGCATCCAAAGCGACGTCCCAGGGCTCGCTGAACTGTCCTGGGCCAGTCCCGAACTCCCCGATAGAATCCACACTGCCATCCGGTCGTAGAATCCAGACGCGATGATTGGCCGTGTCTGCAACATATCGTGCGCCGTCATCCGAGAGGGCAAATCCCCGAACGGTGGCATTCGGCAAAGCTTGTTGATCGAGCTGAGGTAATAAACGCGCCCCGGCATTGAAGGGGTCGGGGAGCTCCGTGGGTTCAGGTCTGACAATTCCACCGCCATTAGCTTGGTGTAAGGGCAGCCACATCTCCTCGGCGATATCCTGGCGAATATAAAGGCGGAACCCCTTGCGATAGGGCCACGCCTTGAGAGTAAACGGCGAATCGGAGTTCTTATGCCTGGCATAGGCACGATAATTCCGATCCCACGCAATATCCCAAAGCGCAGCCCGCATCTCGGGATCGGAAAGTGCATTCCAGATTCGTTCAAAGGTCAAATTGTAGTAATCCTGGAGGGGCCACCATAGATAAAGATACTCGAAGGATACATAGGCGTCCCCCAGGATATCCTCCACAATGCCGTATTGAGGTTGTCCGGCAATGACAACGGGAGACTCCAGCAAGCGATTGGCGTCCGGAGTTGTGCCGTAGAAATAGTTGTTCGGAAAATGGACCATGTACCAGGTGAAAGGCCACGAACCATCCTCCCCATAAGCCACTTGAACGTTATGAGCAGTGCCGGTGACACGCCAGGAGACATCCTCAATATGATCAAGTGCCACCTTGATATCAGGGGTGCCGTGTGCATAGACCAAGAATTCCTTCGCCAGTCCAGCGTATTCGAAGTTAAGCATAAAGCTCGTTCGCACCGTAAGCGCAGCCACGAGGATCAGCCCGAACACGAGAAGGCTCCTTGTGACCCAATGCCATGGAATCCGCCTTCCTATCAAGACCCCAACAAAGCCTGAGACTAAGCCGAGAAGGAGAGCACCCAGGACGCGACCCCAGCCCTCTAATTGTCTCAAGGAGAAACCGGCTGGTGATACGCCACCGCCAAGGGTCTGCCGCAGTCGAAACACGGAATCCCCGAGTGTGATCAAGGCGATGACAAAGACAGCGACTGTGACACATAAGACCGGTAACATCAAAGATGGAGCGGCATCGCGGTTAACTCGAAACCACTCAACCAGGCACCCAATCCACCACGCACTCAGAAAGATACTTGGGAGCGCAATGTGAACCAGGAGCCAAGGCATTTTTTCGCCAGCAATCGTGTAAGCGATCCAGGATAAGAGTGTCCACATCACCAAGAAGAGAGGGAACAATTTCGCCCAGTCAATCACAGGGGGGTGATGCACAGGCTTCTCCTGATCATCACGATGCAACCAATGTCGGGTACCCTGGGTGACCAGTGCCCCCAAAGCTCCTACGCTCCCTATGATAGGGAGGTATTCATAGAGCGCCCCAATAAACAGATAGTAATACGTGGGTTGATTGCCACGCTTAACACCATGCTGAGAAATCCAGTAAGCAAGCCCCCCGATCAATCCTGATAAAGCACCAAATCCCCAGGTGAAAAAGGTCGTATAAAGGGTCAGAAAAACTGCATAGTGAATGATCCCCACCTTCGCCCAGACACGCCGATTCCACCACAGCCCAAGTACCCCGGAGAGAAGTAAAATCGACAGAACGACGAATCCCATCTGAATGAGAATAGGGGGAGGGATAGCACCGAAGTTTCCGGTTAGGACCGCATCATAGACCACATTCATATCCATACCAAGGACAAATCGAATGATCAATGCCGTCCCGAGTGGAAGCGTTAGGGTTCCAATGACCATCAACAGATCAAAAAGTTTGATTTTAGCTATGATTCCAGGTCCTACGCCATAATAGATGACAAAAATCGCACTCAGTCCGAATAATAGAGCTAAACCTGTGGCCACACGGCCCCAAATCGGGATAAAGACGTCGCTCATCTGACTGTCGCCCGAATCATCAAGTGCAATCTCAACGGAGGTGGCATCACGGAAAGACCACACCAACACGCCCAACGAAGCAATAGTCAGTGCAAGAGCAAAAAGCAAAACCGGTTGGAGATTAGGCTTTTGCCAACGGGTGTTCACGATCTGCCACACAAAGGGCGGAATAAGCAAGCCGCCGAAGATGGCTGTGTAGAAGTAGGAAGCTTCCTTCGTAGCGTACATTGTCGCGAAGGTCGCAGCTAAGAGATAGAGCCACAGCGACCGCCCCTCGTCAAGGTATTTGAGCATAGTCCACAAGAGAATGATTGCCGTGAACATCAGCAAAACGTCATGACGGATATAGCGGGAATAGTAGGAAATCGACGGAGAAATGAGCAACAGGAACGCAGCCACCAGAGAGCCAGACGGAGAAAGCCATTTCCTAAACAGAAGTGGGGTCATCACCAAAGCAACGCCAACCAATGCAACAAAGAGGCGAGCCGTGAAATCATTCACCCCGAAGACGAAATAACTGAAAGCTGTAGCCTCGAAGAGCAATGGACCGTGCATCATAGGGTTATGTTGGAAGCCGTCCCCAGCATACAGATTCCAGGCAAACTTCGTATGAATGCTCTCGTCGTGGCTCATCGCCCGGTCGCCAAGCATAAGAAAGCGGGATAATACCGCGGCAACCAGGATCAAGAGATACAGAGTCCGTTCCCAACGACTTAAAGCCCTTAAACCCATCAAAACTCCTTAACCATAATCTATACTTAGGTCAAAGAAGACGACTTCAGCAAGCATAACACAAGCCGCGCCGTGAGACAATAACGAACTCTCATATCAAAATGCGAGTTCGCAACCCTTGGTTTCAGATATTACATAAATCTCATACTGAAATTTCGCCGTAACACTGGGACCGTGACTTCTGGGTCAATTTTTGCCGTTGATACTGTCTCTTTATCTGTCACCGTTGTTCTCCTCTGCTCTTCCCTTCTCCGTATTCTACTCTAAGGATTGGCTATCAAATAACTTCCGCGAAATCAAGCTGAAAGCGGTGTAGAAAGCACCCCAAACGTGGAAGTTATTGAGCTTTCAGCCCTAAACTATGGAGCAGAGTTGTGTCACTCATGTCAGCACATAGGAATCCCGGCGGGATAAAAGGCAGAAGGTATCGAGGGTGAGCTTGAGGACTCAATGACCAGATAAACGGAGCAGCCCCAAACGGTAAGAGCCAGACGACAAACAACAACAGGATCGATCGACGACAATGAGACCACCAGATCAGCAAACCGCCCCTAACAACCAATCCAATACCGACCCGTGCGAATGGCCTTGTCAACGCAGGATTCAAGAGCGCTTGAAGCCAACCCAGTGCCGTGGAACGCAGCCAGAAGCGCTCACCCCCTGATACAGGCTCGGCCAACGCGTTGGAAAGCCCGACCTGAGCCTCAAAACTCTCTGAAGGGACGTGCAAAAGCACAATTAGCAAACAGGGAACTCGCACCCGCACTCCTGAGAAGTGGAGCCACAAATTCTACCCGAATTAACCAGGACAGTCTTCATGGCTCCACGAAAATCTCTACGCATCCATGCGCTGGAGTTCGTCTTCGATAATATCTGTATCCAGCTTCTTGAAGAGCGGCTTGGGCTTGCTCAAGGGTCTTCCAGCGGGAAGCTCTCCGAAAGCCCAGGCGCCCTCCGAGGCCTCTGATTTATACTGTAGCACGTCGTGAGCCCTCTCACCCTCCCCTACCCGTTGAATCAACTGCACCCCAAAGATTGGGGAGGAATATCCCAGCGCTCGATGAAGGCGCTCGGAAGCGAAAGGCAAAAACGGCGCCAGCAGCGTCTTCAGCGCGTTGATGACCTGAAGCGCGACATTCAGTGTCGTGCCTGCCGCAGCACGATCCTCTTTGATCTGTTGCCAGGGAGCTTTCACTTCCAGATAGCGATTCCCCGCTCGAGCAAGGTCCATAGCCTCCGAGAGAGCAGCTCGGAACTGACGCGCCCCAAGATGCGATCCCACGAGATCAAAGGTGGATTCCGCGCGTTTAAGGATCTCCTCATCGATCTCATCCAGCGGACCCTGTGCCGGAATTTCGCCGAAGTTCTTATAGGTAAAAGAGAGAACCCGGTGCGATAGATTCCCCCAGATGCCTACCAACTCACTGTTGTTCCGTTGGACGAAGTCGTCCCAATAGAAATCGCTGTCGCTTGTCTCCGGCATAATCGCCGCGACGTAATACCGCAGGGCATCCGCATCATAGCGAGAAAGGAGATCTGGCAATGTGATCATATGACCGCGGCTCTTGGAGAACTGAGCCCCTGCAAGATTCATGAACTCGTTCGCGGGAACGTCAGTGGGTAGATTGAGAGTCTTATCCGAATCATCCTCATAGAGCCTCTTCGTGCCGATCAACTCGGCCGGCCATATCACAGTGTGAAACACAATGTTGTCCTTACCGATGAAATAGTAACTATCGGCTTCTGGATCATACCACCATGCTTTCCACGCCTCCTCGTCCCCAGAGAGCTTGGCAGCCTCGATACTGGCAGACAAATACCCTATGACGGCTTCAAACCAAACGTACAGCCGCTTATCCTCGTATCCCTCAACCGGAACCCCGATCCCCCACTGAATGTCCCGCGTAATGGGTCGACCGCGTAAGCCGTCACGTACATAGTTCTTCGAGAATTTCAGCACGTTGGGACGCCAGTCCTCCTTATCGTCGTTGAGAAACGCGAGAACCTCGGGCTCCAATTCAGCCAAATCCAGGAAGTAGTGTTCCGTTTCCCGGATCACAGGCACGGAACCGTCAATCTTACAGCGCGGGTTCCCAAGTTCGAGAGCATCGAGGATCTTGCCGCAGTTGTCGCATTGGTCTCCCCGCGCTTCTTCATAGCCACAATGGGGACAGACACCTTCAATATATCGATCGGGCAGGAACCGATCCAGAGTTTCGGAGTAGAACTGCTTCTGTGTCTCCTTGTAAAGGTATCCATGATCCTTGAGCGCCAAGAAGATATCCTGGGACACCCTGTGGTGATTCCGCGTATCCGTGTGAGTGAACAAATCGTAGGAGATACCGATCTCCCTTTGAATCTCTAGGAAACGATTGTGATAGTACTCAAAGACCTCCCGGGACGTGCTCCCCTCTTGATCTGCTAATAACGTAACCGGCGTACCGTGTGAATCCGACCCTGACACCATCAAGACATCATTGCCCATCAAGCGATGATACCGTGCAAAGATGTCAGCCGGAAGATAAGCGCCGGCGAGATGTCCAACGTGCAGGTCGCCGTTGGCATAAGGCCATGCGACTGCTACCAAAATTTTTCTGCTCATATATCTCCTCCTGATAAGTACATGTAGTATACCAAAGTTCATCCAATTAGCGTACAGAAATGGAAAAATCCGCTAGCAGTTTGTCGGAGAGAAAGCGCTGCCTACCTATCCGGACACGAATCACTAAACTTTTACGTGATGCCCATGGCAACGCAGAAGCGTTTTAGTTATTCATGATCAGATCCATAAAGTTAGATCAAACAAAATCGTCAGAAAGGCGGAGCATGACAAGCATACCATGTAAACGAAGCCGGGGTTGATGCACAAAGCGAATTTGATGAGAGGCACGGGGGTATACCTGAGCGTCCTTGGAATTGCTTCGTTCACCCATACCGCCACTGACTTTCGGAGCGAAAACTGGCA
>CAYMAQ010000165.1:0-8716 GCA_964388385.1 uncultured Anaerolineales bacterium
GGGGAGGGACTGGCGTTCCCCAGGCCTTCCGGAGATTGGAAGGTTTTTGGAAGGTCCACCCTCCCCTTTGTTAACCGTTTGTAAACCGATTGTGGTTAAATGAGGAGTGCTATCGATCTCGGATATCCGGACAGCCCTGCCTATCCGGATGTGCCGGATCTTTGCAGGGATGACACCGTTATCGTTGTCCCTCATCCTGACAGAGACGTCGTCGTCATTATAAGGAGTTATCATGCTCTACGCGAACAGTCTGGAGCCCCTCTACAAGCAACTCTATCATCAACTTCGCGATGCTATCGAGGACGGGGCGTACGAGGTCGGTCACAAGCTCCCGTCCGAACGCCGATTGGCTGCGGAGCATGGCATCAGCCGGCTTACCGCCCGCAAGGCCATCAAGCTGCTCCGCCAGGAGGGATACGTCACGGCATATCAGGGACGCGGATCGTTTGTCGCCAGGTCCCAGCCGGATGAGATTCACCCTGCGATTCTGAAGAGTTTCACCGAGGTTATGTGCGAGCAGGGGAAGACCCCTGCCAGCGAGATATTGGATGTGGGCATCGTCCCGGCCGATGCGGAGATCGCCGGCAAGCTTCACATTGAGCCCGGGGATAAGGTCGTTATGATCCAGCGATTGAGGCTCGGAGACGGGCAGCCCGTTGCCGTCGATACCTCGTATCTCCGGTATGCTCTATGTGGTGACGTCCTACATGTGGATTTGGAAAGCGAATCGCTCTACCGCGTGCTGGAAGAGAAGTTGGGCATCCCGCTTCATCACGCCAAACAGACGATCGAAGCCACCCTGGGCTCGAGAATCACGCTCAAATGGTTGGGGCTGGAGGTGCCGGCGGCGGTGATGCATATGAAGCGCCAGACCTTCGACGATCGAGGGCGCGTGGTTGAGTATTGCAGCGTCATCTATCGCGGAGATCGTTACAACGTGAACCTCCCCGTAAGGCGCATCCGCGGAGGCAGCGTCCCCACGCCAGATGCGGCTTAGGGGCTCTGTCTTTCTCTCTCCTCCTTTCCTTGCACACACCCCGCCGGTGGCTCCGGCGGGGTGTGTGGTTATCGGGCTGCCTTTCGCTCGGGGAGGACTTGCGATCCTCAAGCCCTCGCGCCGTGATGTGTACCTTGTTCCAACCGCGTTCCTCGGTACAATGCCTTTTAAAGCAGGCGTGAAAAGACAAAGTACGCAGTCAAAAGGAAGGGTATGGTCAACTCAAAGGTCGCGGCTGTTCTTTTAGCCGCCGGCGCGTCGACGCGCTTCGGACAACCCAAGCAGCTACTTACGTGGAACGGACGTCCCCTGATCACCCACGTCCTGGACACCGCATGGATCGCCGGTTTGGATCCTCGGGTGGTGGTCCTGGGCGCCGAAGCGCACCGCATCCGGCCCGCGCTTGAGGATCGGGACGCGACCGTGATGCACAATTACCGGTGGGCGGAGGGGATGAGCACCAGCGTGGCCCTGGGATTGGCGGCTCTGCCGCCGTCGGTGGAGGCCGCGATTTTTTTGCCCATCGACCAACCCCTGATCGACGCCGATCTTCTGCGGGCCCTGGTCGAGGCCTGGGAGCGGGGTGTGGGGACCCTTGTCGTCCCGCGCAGTACGAACGGACGGCGGGGAAGCCCGGTGCTCTTCGATCGGGCGTATTTCGCGGAGTTGAGCCGGCTCTCCGGGGACGTGGGGGGACGCGCGCTTTTCGACCGCCACGCCGAGGCGATCGCCTACGTGACGATTCCCGATCCGGTCGCGCTGACCGACGTTGACACCCCGGAGGTGTTCGCGGAGCTCCAGGCACATCGGAAAGCACCGAACCATGCCCCGGCGTTCTCCGGGATTCAGGGCGTCATCAGTGATATGGACGGTGTATTGTGGCGCGCCTACGACCGGCAGCCGGGCCTGCGCGATTTCTTCGCCCTGCTCCACGACCGCGATCTCCCCTACGTCCTGGTGACCAACAACTCCAGCCATACCCCGGAGGAGTACGTGGATAAATTGGCCGGGATGGGGATCATCACAACCACCGATCACGTGCTCAATTCCGCGGAGGCCGCGGCTAACTACGTCGAGCGCCGATCCCCCGGCGCCCGCGTCTATGCGATGGGTGGGCCGGGGGTGCTGCACGCGCTCTCCACGCACGGCTTATCGGTGACTCAGTCCAACGACGTCGGGGAGGTCGACTACGTGGTGGTTGGCTGGGACCGCGAACTCACTTGGCAGAAACTGGCGGCAGCGACGCGGCTGATCCATGGCGGCGCGGCTTTCGTCGGCACCAATCCCGACCGCACGTTTCCCATGGAGGCGGGATTAGCGCCGGGCAATGGGGCCCAACTTGCAGCTCTCCAAGCGGCGACCGGGGTCGAGCCCGTCATCGTGGGCAAGCCTGCGACGCTGCTTTACAAACAGGCTATGGCCCGGATGGGCACGTCGCCTGGGGGGACCCTGATGATTGGAGACCGTCTGGACACTGACATCCTGGGCGCCGCGAGGTTGGGCATGCCGACGGCGCTGGTGCTCACCGGGGTCTCCGGTAGGGAGGCGCTCGATCGCTCCCCCATCCGCCCGACCGGCGTCTACGACGATCTGCCGGCGCTTGTGGACGCATGGCGCAGGGCATTGAAGCAGCCGGTGAGCCGGCGCTGACCGGGTCCTGGATCCTTTGATTATCGAGATAGAGAAGGCATAGTGATGAATGAACAGAACGCACGAAAGATCAACCTTTACGATCTCAGCCTCGAAGCGCTCGCGGAGCTGATGGAAGTGTGGGGGCAACCGAGCTACCGGGCCGATCAGGTCTGGACCTGGCTTTACGAACACCTTGAAACCGATATTGATGCGATGACCTCACTTCCAAAATCCCTGCGGACTATGCTCAAGGAGCGGGCCTGCATTGAGGAACTTCCGGTGTTCGCCGTCCAGGAGTCCCTCGACGGGGAGACCCGCAAGGATCTCCTGGAATTGCCGGACGGTGAGACGATCGAGGTGGTCCTGATGCGGTACATCGACCGCCGGACCGCCTGCATCTCCACCCAGGTGGGATGTGCGGTCGGTTGTCGCTTCTGCGCCACCGGTCAGATGGGCCTGCACCGGAATCTGACCAGCGGCGAGATCGTGGCCCAGGTCCTGCACTTCGAACGGGAGCTGGTGGCCCAGGACCAGCATTTGACCAACGTCGTCCTGATGGGGATGGGCGAGCCCTTCCTCAACTACGAACCCACGATGGCGGCGCTCTACCGGATGATCCACCAGAAGGGGTTCCGCATGGGGCAACGGCGGATCACCGTCAGCACCGTAGGCATTGCCCCTGCCATCCGCCGTTTCGCGCAGGAGGATACCCAGATCAACCTGGCGATCTCGCTCCACGCCGCGACGGATGACCTGAGGAGCGACCTGATGCCCATCAACCGGCGCTATCCGTTGAACGCCGTCTTTGACGCGGTCCAGTTCTATATCGATAGGACGAACCGTCAGGTGACCTTCGAGTGGATCCTCATCGACGAGATCAACGATACGCTGGAACAGGCCGAGGCCCTGGCGGCCCGTCTCGCGGGCATGCTGGCCCACGTCAACCTCATCCCGCTCAATCCGACCCATGGGTTCGAGGGACGACCCTCACCGCCGGACCGCATCGAGCGCTTTACGGACATCCTGGATCAGCGGCACGTCTCCTATACCCTCCGCCTGCGGCGGGGGATCGACATCCGCGCCGGATGCGGGCAGTTGCGGGCCCGCGAAAGCTGACGTCGCACATCAGCGTAAGGGAAGCGTCAGGTTTCCGTCAAGTTTACATGGTAAGAAAAGCGTATACTACGGATGGGTAAAGAATCGGGGATAACTTAATGCGATTCTCCTCCTTCTGAGTAAGCCGGGGGGCGCTGGGGACAGCCCCCCGGCCTTTATGTTGGGGCAGCTGTGAAGCGTTCTCCTCTCCTGACAGTAAAGGCTCAAAGCCCCCTTTTGAGAGACCGTCTCCAATGTGAGAAACCTTCTGCGCAAAGAATCATCCTGGTGAAAGGTTGGGCTTTGAGCCCCCCAGACCCATCAATGCTTGTCTCAGTGTCTATCCGTGATAGACTAACGTCTACGAGACAGGAGGTTTTTGCATGGCCCAAGCGCTGTACCTCAAATGGCGCCCACAGACGTTCGACGATATCATCGGTCAGGAGCACATTGTCCAGACGCTACGTCACGCGCTGCGCAGTGGGCATAGTCACCACGCCTACCTCTTGGCTGGGCCGAGAGGAACCGGCAAGACCACCACCGCCCGCCTGATCGCCAAAGCGGTCAACTGCCGGGCGGAGCCGGAGGCGCGTCCCTGCAATGCATGCGAGATTTGTACCGCTATCAACGAAGGTCGGTTGATGGATCTGGTGGAGATCGATGCCGCTTCGAACACCGGCGTGGACAACATCCGCGATCTCCTGGAGAAGGTCGAGTTTCGGCCGACCCAGGCCGAGTACAAGGTGTACGTCATCGACGAGGTTCACATGCTCTCGACGGCGGCGTTCAACGCCCTGTTGAAGACGCTGGAGGAGCCCCCGGAACACGTGATCTTCGTCCTGGCGACGACCGAGGTGCACCGGATTCCTGAGACGATCCTCTCCCGATGCCAGCGTTTCGAGTTCCGCCGCATTCCACTTGAAGCGATCGCCAAACGGTTGGCGCGCATCGCTGAGGCCGAGTCGATTGAGATCGAGCCGGAGGCCCTGGAGCTGATCGCCCGGACGGCGACCGGCAGTATGCGGGACGCGATCAGCCTCTTCGACCAGATGGCAGCCGGCGGATCCATCACGGCGGACTACGTGCGCCTGATGCTGGGGGCCGAACGCCGGGAGGTGGTCCGCACCCTGCTCCGTGCCTGGTTGGATCAGGATATGAGCAAGGGCCTGGAGATCATCAACCGGGCCATCGATGGGGGTGCCGATCCCCGGCAGTTAGCGCGGCAGACTGCGGACTTTATGCGCGGGTTGTTGGTCACGCGGTTGGGAGCCGGCAGCACATGGCAGGATCCCACGGCGGACGAACGTCCCGTCTTTGATGAGATGGCCCACGACGCAGACCCCAACCGGTTGGTCAAGGCCGTCCGGCTCTTCAGTGAGGTCGCCTCCCAGCGGCGGACCGGCTGGCAGCCGCAGCTGCCCCTGGAGTTGGCATTCGTTGAGGCCACGCTTTCGCCGGCGGGGGGTTCTGGCGGTGTCGAAGCTCCGGCCCAGGAGACGCCCGTGAGATCCCGCACGGGGACGCCCGTGAAGCCCAGACAGACAAAAACGCGGGAGTCCGCCGAGAAGACGTTCCGTGCCCAATCCGAGTCCTCGTCTCCGTCTTCGGCTGAGGATCAGTCTGAAACCGAGCCAGCTCCTGAACGTCAAGCCGCAGAATCAGAGAGCCGGTCGGAGCCGAAACCGGCGGCTGCCCCTTCAGCAGCCTCTCGGGCCGATCAGCCGGAACCTGCCCAGGCGGAAGCGCCGGTCGTGGAGGACGCGAGCGAACCGGAAGGGAAAGCATCGGGAGTTTTGGAGACCGAGTTGATCGACAAGCTCCGCCAGCGTTGGGACGTCATCGTCAAGCGGGTCAAACCGGTCACGTTAGGGGCGCTCTTGCGGGACGCCCACGTCGGCGGCGTCGATGACAGCGGTCGACTCGTGCTGGCTTTCCAACACGAGTTCCACTGCGATCGATTGACGACGCCGCAGAACCAGCGCCAGCTCGAGGATATCCTGTCACAGATTGTGGAGCGCAGCGTCACCGTCCGCTGTCTGATGGCGGGGGAGTGGCAGGGCGAAGCCACGGAGCGGGTCTCTCAAGTCGTCCAGACCCAGGCCGAGGTCTCACTGGACGAGGACGAGTTGATACGACGCGCCCAGCAGGAGCTCGGCGCCGTCCCCCGCGTTCAGGACACCTGAGTGATAGGATCATAGGATCGTACGTTGAATGACGGATAGGATCGTTACAACCACCAGTCTATAGGTAGTTGCAAAGGAGATAAGGAGAGACTATGAGTCGTCGAGGTAGAGGTCGAGGCCCCCAGATGGGCATGAATCCCCAGGATATGATGCGTCAGGTTCAGAAGATGCAGGCGCAGATGGAATCCATCCAGGAAGAGGCTAACAAGGAGATCGTCGAAGCCAGCGCCGGCGGCGGCGTCATCACCGTGACGATCAACGGTGCGCTGGAGCTTCAGAGCATTGAGATCGATCCCGAGGTCATTGATCTGGAGGACATCGAGATGCTCCAGGATCTGATCCTGGCGGCTACCAACGAGGCGATCCAAAAAGCGCAGTCCATGGTTGCCGATCGTATGGCCGCCCTGACCGGAGGTCTTGGAATTCCAGGGCTATAAGCGATGACAAATCCCGCAATCCCCCCCTCGGTGACGAAACTCATCGAGACGTTCTCTGAACTGCCCAGTATCGGGCCGAAGACTGCCTCCCGCCTGGCTTTCTATCTCTTGCGGGGCAAGTCCGAGCTGGCTGTGGACCTGGCGGAGGCGCTGCATAGCCTGGTGGACAACACCCGCTTCTGCTCGGTCTGCCATAACGTCACCGAGGAGGATCCCTGCCCGATCTGCAGCGACCCGGCGCGGGATCAGTGCCTGGTCTGCGTGGTCGAGGAGCCGATGGACGTGCTGGCGCTCGAGCGTACGGAACAGTTCGCGGGCGTCTATCACGTGCTGCACGGTGCTATCTCCCCCCTGGAGGGCGTCTTCGCCGAGGACCTCCGCATCTCGGAGTTGGAAAACCGGATTCGGAACCAGGAGATCCACGAGATCATCCTGGCGACCAACCCCACCAGCGAGGGGGACTATACCGCGGCCTATCTCGTGGAACGCCTGAAGGGCAAAGGCATCCGCGTCACCCGGTTGGGTCGGGGGCTGCCCATGGGCAGCGACCTCGAGTACGCCGACGCGCTCACCCTGACGCGGGCGCTTGAAGCGCGGCAGGAGTTTGCGGAGTGATCGGGTTCCGCCCCTATGGATAATGTTTGGGACCTGAATATACGCCGGGGATGGATCGTCGGGCTGATCCTGATGGTGGTGCTCCTCGCAGCCTCGGTAGGGGTCATCGTTCTCGCCGTCATCCGACCTCTCAACCTGGGCACCTTTCTGTTGAGCCTGGTCGGGCTTGTGACCCTCGGGTTGGCGATTCGCGTGGGGTACCAGTTGTGGGGGCTGATCAACGCGGGCTACGAGATGGATCGCAACGTGCTGATCATCCGCTGGGGGGGAACGGTGCACCAGATTCCGATGGGATCGGTGCAGAACGTGCAGGCCGGTGATCAATTGGAGAACCTGCGGCTCCGTCCGAGTCTCCGGTGGCCTGGTTATGGGGTCATGGTCGGCCAAAGCGGGGAACTGGACACGATCGTCTTTTATGCCACGCGGCCTGTCTCGGAGCAGATTATCATCGCCACCGATCACGTCGCGTACGGGCTCTCCCCGGCCGATTCCGATGCGTTTCTCCGCGCGCTGCTCGAACGCCTGGAGATGGGGCCGACCCAGGAGGTCGAAGAGCGCGCAGCCCATCCGGCTTTCTTGAAGTGGGAAATCTGGCACGATCGCTGGGCGATGGGCACCCTGTTGGGGAGCCTGCTCCTCGCCGTCCTGCTGACCGGTGTGCTGTGCTGGCGCTATCCCTACCTGCCTGAGAGTCTGGCGATGCGCGTCACGGCGGAGGGCGAGCCGATGCTGATGGCGCCCCCCGAACGTATTTTCTACTTCGCGGTTCTGGCGGCGCTCTTCTTTGTGATCAACGGGGGGCTGGGGCTGGCTGCCTACCATCGGATGCGCGCGATCTCCTATATGCTGTGGAGCGGACTGGTCGCGGTGGAGGGGAGTCTCTGGGCTGCGGTGATCTCCGTGCTCACGAGACAACTGCCCCCGGCCTGAGGGCGTTCTCCAAGGTGAGCAACAGCCGTGGGCTAACTGTGGCGGCAAGCTGCTTGCTTCTCAAAGATGCTGGCCCTGTATCTCGGATCCGCATTTCCCGGTATAAGGACACATTCCTATGATCCGACTCATCGCACTCGATATCGACGGCACCCTTGCAGGAGACGATCACCGCATCAGCGCCCGGGTGCGGGAGGCCATCTCCCGCGTTCAGACGCGGGGTATCGCCGTCACCCTGGCGACGGGCCGGATGTTCTCGGCCACGCTGCCGTATGCCAGGCGGGTCGGGGTTGAGGCGCCCCTCATCTGCTATCAAGGGGGCTGGATTCAGGCGCCGCACGGCGAGGTACTCCACCGCACACCCCTGGAGGGCGACCTGGCGCGGTCGGCCCTCGATCTGGGGCGTGATCGCGGCTGGCACACGGTCCTTTACGCGGACGGGCGGCTTTTCCTCCGCCGCATGGTGCACCCTCGAGATTATTACGAACGGCTTCTGGGCCCGGACCCTATGGTCGTTCCCTCGTTGACCGACCTGCTGCACACCCACACAGCCGACAAGGTGCTCTACATCGCCGACCCGGCGCGGATACCGGGGATGGCTCGAGCGCTGGGAGAGACCTTTGGCGGAACCGCAGAGGTCGTCCAGTCTCACGCGCAATTCGTGGAGGTCGTGCCGCTGAAGGTGAACAAGGGTCGGGCTCTGTCGTGGTTGGCGGATTATTTCCACGTCGTACAGGCCGACGTGCTTGCCGTGGGCGATCAGCAGAATGACATCCCGATGATCCGGTGGGCCGGGATGGGCGTGGCGATGGGCAACGCGGTGGAGG
>CAYMAQ010000166.1:0-1246 GCA_964388385.1 uncultured Anaerolineales bacterium
CCCGTTCGAGAACGCGGTACGCCTGCGTTTAGAGATCGTCGATGACTGCAAACCGGCCCTCGATCTTGCCATGCACGCCCAGGAGCTGGTGTCCGATGGCCTGACGCGCGAGAGGCCCCTCGCCTATGAGGAGCCAAAAACCGAGACGCTGAAGCCGGCCCATCTGGCCTTGCTTGACTGGGATCGGCTGTACGATGAAATCTGGCGCTTTCGGACGGCCCGCGGATACACCAACCTGACCCTGGAGAGACAGACGCTCCGCCGCGTCCTGGAAGCGGAGCAGTACGCGTTACACTGCTCTCCAGATTTGGTGGCGCTTGACGCATTCTCGGACGTGGCGCGTTTGGAACGCATCGCGTTGATGATCTTGCGGAAGTATGTGGCGCGATACTACACGCGTGCTCGCAGGCGGTGGGAGCAGAGCCAGCTCGTTTATCAGCCCCTTGATGAGGACGACGAGAACCTGATCTCGGCATATGAGGCCCAGGTCAGGCGGTCGGCGAAGGCGTTCCTGCAGACGCTGCGGGACATGTGCGACGATCCGGCCCTCTACCAGGGAGACGATGACCGGGTTCCGCGCGTTCACTTCGACCGCCACCTCTATCTGCCGCTGGTCCTTGAAGACCAAGACAAAGAGCCGGTTGTGACGTATGCCCCGCCGGGGCTCAATCCCGGCGAGCGAGACTTTGTGAAGGCGCTGCGCACTTATCTTGCGAGTGATGCGGGGCAGGCGCTATTAGCACGCCATACGTGCGAACTATACCTCCTGCGCAACCAATCCCGAGGGCGTGGTGTGGGGTTCCTTGTCAACGAGGAGCGGTTCTTCCCGGATTTCATCCTCTGGCTGCAGAGACCCGACCGCCAGGACATTGTGTTCATTGACCCTCATGGGCTCATCGTCGGCGGCAATCTCGACGTCAATCCCAAGGTGCAGTTTTTCAAAACGGTCAAAGACTACGAGCGCGCGCTCAACACCCGCGCCGGTCGTGACGATATCGCGCTCCATGCTTACATCGTCTCTCAAACCCCGTTCCCACAACTCAGCGGTCAGACGGGTATACCCTCCGAATTGATCTTCAACCGGGACTATCACATCTATTTCCCGAATCAGCGCAGCTACGTTGCAAAGCTGCTGGAAGACGTTTTCGCATAGCGCGGTGTCCCTGTTTGAGGGGGGCAGACTACCCAAGTTTCGGTACCAAGCCACGAAGGCCACGTGAGTCAAGCGCACTGAGCGGTCTAAGTA
>CAYMAQ010000166.1:1346-8714 GCA_964388385.1 uncultured Anaerolineales bacterium
TCAAGAAACGCGCGGTCGAGGTATACACATCTTGATCAAGAAGCAATCTCATCCCGACACTGTCGCAAGATGGATTTCTTCAGCAGCGACAACCGCTATGGCATACTGGACACACGCTCGAATATCGGCGACGCTCAGATCAGGATAATAGTCTTGGATGATCTCCTCAAACGTCAATCCCTCTTGGATTAGTTCAAGCACATTCTGCACCGTGATGCGGGTGCCCGTGACGCAGGGTTTCCCGAAATGGACCCCTTGATCGACAACGATTCTCTCCATCCTTCACTCCCTTCCAAATGCATCGCTCTCTCTGAATTGTACAACACTTGAAGTAGAGGATCAACAACTATCGGCAGAGAAAAACGTCTCGGGTCGTCCACAAAGTCGGCTGTGGGACCCTTCGCGGTTTCGTGGACCCTTCGAGGATGGCTGACCCGGTCGGTTGCATAATTCCCGCTTTTGTGGGACGATAGCCGTGGGGATAGCCACGCACATCCAAGGGGGAATAATGACCGTCAAGTCGGAGCGATTCACGCAGCGCCAGATGATCAACGCCTGGTGCATGTACGATTGGGCGAACTCCGCGTTCGCCACCACGATTCTCGCCGCCGTGCTGCCCGTCTACTACAGCCAGGTCGCCGCCTCGGGCCTGCCCGCCGCCACGGCGACGGCTTACTGGGGGGTGGGCCTCAGTCTCTCGCTGGCGATCGTCGCCGTGCTCTCGCCGATCCTGGGCACGATCTCCGACGTCGTGCGGAGCAAGAAGCGCTTTCTGGCGGCCTTCGCGCTGCTGGGCACGGTCAACACGGCCCTGCTGGTGCTCGTGGACACCGGGGACTGGGTGATGGCCTCGGTGCTCTTTGTGCTGGCCCGCATCGGCTTCACGGGGGCCAACGTGTTCTACGACGCGCTGCTGCCGCACATCGTCGAGGAGGAGGCGCAGGACGCGGTCTCGGCGCGGGGGTTTGCCATGGGGTATCTGGGGGGCGGCGTGCTGCTGGCGATCAACGTTCTGATGATCGAGCTCCTGCCCGGCACGTGGGGCCCGCGGCTCTCCTTCGTGAGCGTCGCGCTCTGGTGGGGTCTCTTCACGCTCCCGCTCCTGCGGCGGGTGCCGGAGCCGCCGGCCGCCACCGCCAGCCTGCAAGAAGGGGAGAACGTGCTCGCGGTGAGTTTCGGCAGGCTCGCCGAGACGGTCAAGGATATCCGGCGCTACCGGGATCTCTTCACCTACCTGATCGCGTTCCTGATCTACAACGACGCGATCGGCACGATCATCGGGATGGCGGGCATCTACGGGGCCGAGCTGGGCTTCGGCAGCGTGCAGCTGATCCTCGCGCTGCTGCTGGTGCAGTTCGTGGGCATTCCGTTCAGCCTCATCTTCGGGCGGCTGCCCAACGGCAAGGAGGCCCGGCGGCCGATCTTCCTGGCGTTTATCCTCTTCAATCTCTTCACCATGCCCCTGGCGGGCATCGTGGGCGCGCGGGTGCTGCCGCAGGCCGTGACCGGCGCGCGGTTCCCGGCAGGCACCGACCTCCCGGCGGCAGGGGACGGGCCGTCGGGCAACCTGGGGCTCATTCTGGCGCTGATCCTGGGGATCCAGGCCGTCGGGCTCACCCTCGCGTTCGTCCTGGGGCCGCGCCTTTTCGCGGCGCTCGCCGAGACGCTGGATACCAAACGCACGATCGTGCTGGCGCTGGTCGTCTACGTGGTCGTGGCGGTGTGGGGGTTCGCGCTCAACTCGGTGATCGAGTTCTGGATGCTGGCCTGGATGGTGGCGGTGGTCCAGGGGGGCAGCCAGGCGCTGAGCCGCAGCCTCTACGCGAAGCTCTCCCCGGCGTCAAAGAGCGGTGAGTTCTTCGGGCTCTTCGGGGTGATGGAGAAGTTCTCGGCGATCCTGGGGCCGCTCCTCTTTGCGGGGATGGCGGCGCTGCTGGGCAGCAGCCGTCCGGCGATTTTAAGCCTGATCCTGCTGTTCGCCGTGGGCATCGCGCTGTTGAACCGGGTCGACGTCGAGGCGGGGATCCGGGTGGCCCGGGCGGAGGACGTCAAGGCGGGGATTCAGCACGGGGGATAGGGCCATTGCAGTTATAGATCCGGACACGAATCCCTGAACTTTTACGTGATGCCCATGGAAACGCAGAAACGCTTTAGGTATTGATGATCAGATCCATAACCTTTGCTAAGGGGGTATTGGGCACCGAAACCATCCCTGAAACGCGGGGACGAAGATGCCCGTTAGGGTACTTTGAGCCTTTTCGGCCAACTGCGATCGCCCGAGTACGCGGAAAGCCCCCGCTTGTCGAGGGCTTGAAAGCAAGTAGAATGCCAGGTTGCAATGATTGAACACGCGGAAGTATCCGCAGAACGCGCCGGGCAGGGGTCCGGGACGCAGTCCGGGACGAGGTCCACCACACTATCCAGCGAAGCCCAACAGGTCACGCGCGCAGCGATGATGATCTCGGTCGGCAACATCGCCAGTCGAGGTCTGGGCCTCGTGCGGGAGATGGTCAAGTCCTACCTCTTTGGGGCCGGCGGGGCGGTCAGTGCATTCGACGTCGCCTCGCAGGTGCCCACGATGCTCTACGACCAGTTGGTGGGGGGGATGCTCAGTTCGTCCCTCGTCCCGGTCTTCTCCGACTACGCGGACGAGGAGGACAAGGATGAGCTGTGGATGCTCTTCAGTCACGTACTGACGTTCGCAGCCCTCTTGTTGAGCGGGCTGGTGATCCTGATTGAGGTCGCGGCTCCCGGGATCGCACGGCTGCTGGGACAGGCTCTCCCGCCGGAGTATCTGGCGATGGCCACGGAGATGATCCGGTTGACCGCCCCGGCGGTCTTCTTCCTCAACATCGCCGGCCTGATCTCCGCGACCCTGTTTGCCATGCAGCGCTTTACCCTTCCGGCCTTCAGCGCCGCCGTCTATAACCTGACGCTCATTGTGGTGATGGGGCTGCTGGGGCGGGGGGAGCTCGGCCCCCGGGCGATGGCGGTCGGCGTCTTCGTCGCGACGGCCATTCAGACTGCGTTCCAGATACCGGGATTGCACGGGATCAAACTGCGGTGGCGCTCGCCGTTCCCGCTCCACCCGGCCCTGATCCAGATCGGGCGCCTCTACACGCCCATCGGACTGGGGCTCCTGGTCGATACCTTTGCCGTCGGACTGAGCTTCAACATCGCGTCGCGGACGGGTCCGAGCGGCATCGCCCGGATGAAGTACGCGGCGACCTTGATCCAGTTTCCCCTGGGCCTGGTGGTCACCGCCGTCTCGGTCGCCATCCTCCCCACCCTCTCGCGCTACGCGACGGAGGCCGACGAGGACGCCTTCCGGGCCGCGTTGGCCCAGGGTCTGCGCCTGGTGCTCATCCTGGTGCTGCCCGCGGCGGTCGGACTGCTGATCATGGCCGAACCGCTGGTCGCGCTGATCCTGCAGCGGGGGGAGTTCCAACCCATCGACACCGCAGCGACCGCCATGGCGCTGCGTTTCTCGGTGCTGGGCTTGATCTTTGCAGCGCTGGATCAACCCCTGATCTACGCTTTTTACGCGCGCAAGGACACGTGGACGCCGACCCTCGTGGGGGTCGGCACGGTATGCTTCTATATCGTCCTGGCGATGCTCCCGCTGTGGATCGGCGAGCCTAAGCTCTGGGCGTTGATCCTGGCGAATTCCCTGAAGCTCACGGCCCACGCCCTGCTGATGCTCTATCTTTTCACGCGGCGCATCGGGAGCCTGGCGCCTTACCGGGTGGGGCACACCGTCCTCATCGCCTCCGGGGCCGCCGCGGCGATGGCCCTGCCGACGTATTCGCTGTCCACCGGACTGCAGCCCCTCGTCCCCCCCGGATCGCTGGGGGTCTTGATCCGGGTGGCGACCGCCGGCGGATTAGGGGCCGTCTTCTATATAGCGCTGCTCCGGCTGATGGACGTCAAGGAGATTTTGCTGATCCAGCAGGCGCTGCGTTTCCGCAAATCTCCGAAGACCTCCCCGACCGATATGATTCAGGTGTAATCCTATGGCATCCCAACGTAGGTATGCGTCCCACCGATTGACACGTTCCGGGCTCCTGCGAGGCCTGCTGATTCTCCTCGTCTCGATCCTGGCAACCGGCTGCGCCGTCCAGGCCACCCAGGCCGACCCGGACTCTTCAGAGATCGTCGTGCTCTGGCACACGTTTACCGGACAGGAAGCCCGGGCGATTGAGAAGTTGACGGATCGATTCAACGCCGTCAATCCCTGGGATACGGTGCTGGTCACCGAGTATCAGGAGGGTCTCCCGGAGAGATTCGCAGACGACCAGAAGCGGCGTCCGGACCTGGTCACACTGTGGCCCCGGGAGTTCCAGGCGTATCGTGAACTGGGCGTCATCTCGGCTAACCCCTATACCTCTGCCGAGATCCGCCGCGTTCGAGCCGGCCTGCTGCCGATGGCTGAAGCGCTCTATACCGTGGACGACACCCCCCAGGCGCTGCCCCTGGGGCTGATGACCTATTTCCTCTACTATAATGAGGACTGGATTCGCAACCTCGGATATGAGATCGCGGGCGCGAACCGGGACACGGTCCGTAGTGCCGCCTGCGCGGTGACCAATCCGCTCGAAAGGCAGGAAGGGTTGGGGATGCCGGCCCAGGCGGATATGCTGCTCGCCTGGCTCACAGCGGGAGGCGCGCAGATCACAGAGGGAGACGGGGCTTTCGCCTTTGCAGACGATCCCGGCAAAGCTACGATCGAATGGCTGAACACCACCGTTGAGGGGGGATGCATCCGGATCCACCAGGACTGGATCTCCGGGCAAGCACTCCTGGGGCAGGGCGCCATGGTGATGGTCGTGGAATCGAGCTTGAACTATCCCGCCGTGGTCGAGGCCGTCAACCAGGGACAGAACTTCCCCATCGGCGTCAGCCCGTTACCCGGAGCCGAGGGTAGCGGTCCCACGCTCTGGTACGGGCCGGGCATGCTGGTCACGGCCCCGGAGGGCGAACAACAGGACGCGGCCTTCCGCGTGATGGCCTGGTTCCTCTCCGATGAAGCCCAGACTATGTGGGGCGAGATGACCGATTATATCCCGGCGCGGCGCCCCACAATCCAAGCCCGGTTGGATGAGGAGGATTCCACCCTGGACGACGTGGAGCGTCAGATCTGGGCGCTCACCCTGCAATCCGCCCAAGAGGGGTCGTGGGTGGACTGGCCCCACGCGACCTACTATCGTTCGTGCCGTGCCGCGTTGCTCCGGTCCCTTTTGGCCCTGGGAACCGAGGAGGCAGATCCGGCGGGCTATATCAACGCGGCGGTGACCTCCTGTAACACCACGCTTCGGTCATCCACGATGAGCCCCACGCCGGCATCCAACACACAGGAGGAAACGCCGTGAACCCTTATCACCGTTGGCTAGACGTGGCGCTGGAGGCGTCACAAGCTGCCGCCTCTGAGATCCGCCGGCGATGGCGCGCGCACCACACGGTCGAGCAGAAGGGGTTTCGGGACATCGTGACCGAGACCGACCTGGCGTCCGAGGCGATCATCGTGGATCACCTGCGCCGCGCCCTTCCCGCCCACAGCGTGCTGGCGGAGGAGCGGGGCGGTGGGGAATCGGATTCAGCCGCCGTGCAGTGGCTCGTCGATCCGCTGGACGGAACGACGAATTTCTCCCGCGACAACCCCAATTTCAGCATCGCGATCGCCGCCGTGGAGGGTGCGGTCCCCGTGGTCGGGGTCGTCTGCGATCCGCTGCGGTCGATGACCTTCGCCGCATTTCTGGGCGGGGGTGCCACCCTGAACGGCGACTCCATCCGGACCTCCGGGCGCGAGGACCTGAGCACCACGGTGCTCGGCATCGACAGCCCCCGCGACCCGGAACGGCGCAGTCAGATGCTGGTGCGCCTGGGAATGCTCTATCCCCAAGTCCGAACGCTACGGGCGTTGGGGTCGGCGGCCCTCAACATGGCCTACGTCGGGGCCGGATGGACCGACGCTTATCTCTCCCTTCAGATGGGTCCGTGGGATCAAACCGCCAGCGCCCTGATCGTCAAGGAGGCCGGCGGGGTCGTCGAGACCGTCTCCGGAGGGCCCTGGACGCCGTTCGAGCCGGATCCGATTATGGCAGCCACCCCGGCCCTGATGACCGAACTTCGCAAAGCCCTCCGGAGGGACGATGCGGGACGCTGACTTCTCTACCACGCCGGGTCGCACGCCCGCCCCCTGGTGGGCGCTGCGCGTCTGTGTCATCGTGCTCTCGCTGGCCTTGACCGCCGTGCCGTCAGCCCGGGGCCAGGCCGATCAGGTCGAGACGTTCTACCATCTGGTCAATCAACAACGCCTCAGCGAGGGATATGCCCCGCTGGGACGCTCGAGGCTGTTGGATCAGGCGGCCCAGCGACACGCGGAGGATCTGGTCACGCTGGAAAGTGCGACCCACGAGGGTTCGGACGGGTCGGATTACCGCCAGCGGATCCGGGAGGCGCGGTATCAGGCCTGGGACGACGGGCTGATGGTCAACGAAGCGCTGTGGGTCGGGCTGGGCACGGCAGAGGATGCGGTCACCTGGTTCCACACCAATTCGGCGTGGGAGATTTTCGTGGATCCCCGGTACCGGGAGATCGGGATTGGATACGCCAACGACAACGGCGTGCATTATTTTGTCGCGACCTTCGGCTCTCGGCCCGGCGTGCTGCCGATCTTCATCAACGACGGCGCACCGGAGACCGACGCCCCCCAGGTCGCGCTCCGTTTGACCAACGAGCAGGCGGAACCGCTGGGGGAGGGCAGCTGGATGGGTAAGGCGATCGAGGTGCGGCTGAGCAACACGCCCGATTTCGAGGACAAGACCTGGCAGCCGTGGGAGCCGCTGCTGCCGTGGATGCTGGCATCGATAGAGCCGGGGAATTATGCCGTCTACGTCGAGTTCCGGGATGGGGCCGGGCGCACCACCGTTGCCGAGGACACCATCCGTCTCGTCGATCCCGAGAGCTTCCAGCCGACGCCCGACACCGCCCTGCGGCTGCCCACGTCGACGGCTCAGCCCACGCCGGCGGTCGAAGGCACACCCGAAACGAGCACCGCCACGCCGGCGGCACCGGCGTCGGAGCCCTCTCCGACCCCCACGGCCCCGCCGACCACGGCAGAGCCTGCACAGACCTATACGCCGCTCCCAACCTGGACGCCCCTGCCCGACGCAACAGCGATCGAGCCGGTCGAGGCGCCGTCGATGGACTGGCCGATCTTCCTGGCGTTCCTCTTCCAGGGCCTGGCGGTGATCCTGGGGATCGCGGCCTTCCTGCGCCGAAAATAAAGCGCCCCCACATTCAGTCGGGTATCCTTCCTTAGGATTGGCTATCAAATAACTTCCGCGAAATCAAGCTGAAAGCGGTGCA
>CAYMAQ010000167.1:0-8706 GCA_964388385.1 uncultured Anaerolineales bacterium
ATGCCGCGCAATCTCGACCGCCGGGTTGAGACGGTATTTCCTGTCGAGGATGCGCGACTGGTTCAGTCGATCAAAGAAAACATCCTTCAGGTTCACCTGAGGGACAACGCACGGGCCCGGATTTTGCGGTCTGACGGCGCCTACGCGGATGTCCAAGCCCCGGATGGCGAGCCGAAGCTTGACTCGCAGCTGTGGATGTTGAGACATCGGGGTGTCTGGGATCGAGAGGATTGAGGAGACAAAAGCGCGCCGGATCAGTCAACCCGGCGCGCAGCCTGAGCACTTGAGCAGTGGGAAATTTAGGTATGCTTCTCTATAGCTTCGAGCAGGCTTTCTGTGACTTCGTCGATAGATTGGTCGCCGTCGATGTTGACGAGGAGATCCTTGGCACTGTAGTAATCGACCAGGGGTTGTGTCTGCTCCCGATAAACCTCCAGCCGCTTTCGAGCGGTCTCCTTGGTGTCGTCATCGCGCTGGTAGAGTTCACCCCCGCACTTATCACAGACGCCGGGCTCTTCGGGCGGTTTGTACTCCAGGTGGTAGGACGCGCCGCACTGGCGACAGAGACGCCGTCCGGTAACCCGCTTGATGAGGACGTCCTCGGGAACCTGGATGTTGAGCACCAGATCGATCGACTCACCCTCCTCTGCCAGGGCTCTATTTAAGGCCTCCGCTTGGGGAATCGTCCTTGGGAAGCCGTCCAGAAGCGCTCCATCGTCGCAGTCCTCGCGTGAGAGCCTGTCCAGAACCATTGCGATGGTCACGTCATCGGGCACGAGCTCGCCTTTGTCCATGTAGGTTTTCGCTTTGAGGCCCAGTTCGGTCTCGTTTTTCAGGTTGTAGCGGAAGAGATCCCCGCTGGCGACGTGAGGGATCTCGAGCTTGTCCTCGAGCCGGGCCGCCTGGGTGCCCTTACCTGAGGCCGGTGGGCCTAATAAAATGATATAGGTCGGTTGGCTATTTGTCATTCATCCTCCTTCAGCTATGACTAAGGTTCTCTTCATTGGGTATGATTATAACGGATTTGCTAACTTTATCTCGCATTGTTTCGATGAGGGTTGTCACGGCCTGGGTGAAGGATGGTGCAGTCTCCGCCCATAATCCAGGGACTTCGGCGCGCAGGCGTTCCAGCCTCCGACGTTCGGCTTTAAGCTGTGAAGATGTTGTTGGGACGGACTCATCTCTGGAAATGTGCCAAAGTGTGTCCGGCTGGTCGGGGGTCTCCCACATCCCCCAAGATTCGACAGCTATCCAGTGCTGATAAGCAAACACGGCATCCTGCAGGTCCCCCAGATGATCCTGGATTCGAGTGAGATGCTCGATCGCTCCATCCGCCCCGGAATCCAGCAACGGGCGGAGGAACTCCAACGTATACCGAAGACGTTTGATCTCCAGGCGAAGGCTGTGTAAGGCTTTCATCGTCATGTCCGGGCCTTCGGCGGCGTGTGCCCACATCTGAATTGCGTGGAGACGAGCCTCCAGGATCTCCGGAATGACCTCGATAATCGGTCGCTGCGCATTAGGTGCGGTTAGCGCTGAGGTCAGCGAGGTTTGAAGGTTTGCTTTGAAATCAACGTGACGCTCACGTTCAAGGTGGCGGATCAGATGGTTGCGAGCAGGAGCGTACGCGCTGTCCCACGCTTGGACAAGGGATGTCGCGAGCGGGGCATTTTCCTCTTTGACGTTGGGGAGCTCCGATTCTATCCGCTGGCGGAAGACGTCCAGATCCCGCACCGGCCCCATCGCCTTGGTCAGCCGTTTGAATCCCTTGGCGAGACGGTGCGCCGCGTCTTTTGATGCGTTATTGCTCTTCAGATACGGCATGAGGATACGGACCGCCGTGCGCAGCCGGCGTGCTGTAACTCTCATATCGTGAAGGGCCTCGATGTCCTCGCCCCGATACGCGCCGAATTCGTACAACAGCAGCTTACAGATCATAGGATGAAAGAGTTTGCGTGCTGCGTCAGCAACTGCATCCTCTTTGCAGAGGGCGTAGGCACCGGATGCTCGCAGCATTTTGCAGCCCACAGCCAGCACCAGGCCGCGTGAGAACTTCGACACCGGTTCCGGTGACAGGGCAGTCATATCCCTGAGGAGGTTGACGATCGTATGGAGATCTTCATCCGTTCCCTCGTCGCTGAGTTCAAATTCTAATTCGGTGAAGGGCACGGTACGCTCACTGCCCGAAAACTGGATTCGGTCGATGGAGAGGACCCCGACTTGACGGCCGCGATCGAGAACTGATCGTTCTGAGCGTCGCTGTTGAAGCGTAAACAAGGGGTACAGATCACTCTGGACGCCGATCGCCCTCAGTTGTTCGTCAAGGGAATTGGACGGTTGCCCTTTTTGCTTTTGAAGGATGACCTCAAGTTCTTCACGACGATGGAGCGTACCGCTGCGCACATCTCCAAGCCCTTTGAGGGTGAGATAGGTCAAGTTACCGTCGATACGGCAGCGGTACGCGTAGCCTGACGCGAGGATGCGGTTGTCAGACGTGTCAAAGTAGGTGTCGTGTAGTTTGTGCAATCCGGTAGGCTGCAGGTCGTAGCTTCCCAGTTTCTGGAGGATTTGGAGACGATTTTCCGTTGCTTGGGCCAACACGACAAACTTGGCTTCGATTTCCATAAGCGGCTTTCATTAACGATGAATGATTGATTTGTCATCCGGTAGATGCCTTGGATCCACGTACTGATTTCACTGTTCCACGGTCTGCGTGCTGAGGTCCTGACCTTCTCGTAAAACCTTCTCGTAGCTGACGCTCTTTCGTTCGATGTGCATCCCGGCTTTTTCGTAGAGACGGGTTGCGCCGGTCAAACTGGTCGCATCAACACCAAGGCCAACGCGCTTCTTCCCCCGGCGGTAGAAAACGCCGAACGTATGGTGCAGGAGCGCCAGCGCAAGCCCCTGCCGACGCCACGGGCGTCGCACACCGAGGGAATTGACCCATCCCATCTCCGGGTCCTCCACGATCTTTTTATGACAGAGGCAGACGCCGGCAATCTCGTTACCGTCCACTGCCAGGAACCATAAGCTGGGATCGAAATCCGGGTCTTCATCGATCCACTGCGACCAATTCGCCAGCTCTTCCTCAAAGGGCCGCTCGACGAAGCCCCAGTGGTCCTGAAAGGCATCTGTCTCGGCCCGGAGCACATCTGGAAGCTCATCGCGTACAAACGTTCGGATATGAAGTCCCTCTGGCATCTCCGGTGGTGGGGGTGAAGTGTCAATCTCAATGACCATGCGATACCAATGACGGACGAGATCGTAGCCTTGGGCTTCCAGCAGAGCGTGGCCTTTCTTTGCCGCACCTGGCACACCCTGGCTGAGCACCACGCGGGCGCCCTTGGGTGCATAGGTCAGGGCCTTTTTCGCCCGCTTCTCGGACCATTGGATCAGATAGGTTCCGAGCCCCTCACCTCGATATTCCGGGTGCACCCGCCCCCAGGAAAACAGCTTAACGTGAGGCGCAGAATCCCAGACTTCGATGTAACCGATCATCCGATCCCTATCAAAGATGGCTTGTGTATCGGTAGCGAGGTCAAATGTCGGGCTTCTCCACTCCGTTCGCAGTGCGGCGGCGTCCATTTGCGGATGCCCAGTCCAATCGATAGAACATGTGTTGAAAAGTGTTAATGCTTTTTCCAGATCCTCCGGCTTGGCAGCCCGGAGGGTGTAAGTTTCCGGGAGTGCTAACTCCATAATACCTTGCTCCTATGAGGGTCTTGGTGACGCCGTCGCTTCTTCTGTTTCCTGACAGGGACAAGCAAAATCGTCCTCCATACTACACGCCTCCCCTGTGTATTCAACCTCGATTGTCACGTGTTGAACGTGAAGTTCATCCACCATCTCGTGGATTTGATGCTTGATGTGCTGGACGTCCTCCCGGCTGCAACAACTGTCCACGACGACGTGCGTCGTCAATACGTTAGAGACGCCGTCGAGGGACCAAATATGTGTGTGGTGCGTTGAAAGAACCTTTGGAATCTCGGACAATCGCTGGTTAATTTCGGCTGCATCATAGCCCTCGGGCACGCCCTGGAGAAAGAGCTTTAACGTTTTTCGGAAGTTTCCAATGACGTTGACGGCCACGTAGAGCGTGATCGCGATGGAGGCGATCGGATCGAGAATCAGGATTTCCTTGAACATGAGGATAATGCTGATGATCAGGACCGCCACCCACCCGAGGACATCCTCCAGGAGATGCCACATCACTACCTGCACATTTATGCTTTTGCCCCGGCGGAGTCGAAGGACGGCTGCGCCGTTGATGACGATGCCCGCAATCGCAAAGTAGAGCATGCCCTGCGCGTTTGAAGGCTCCGGGTTGATCAGACGCGGAATGGCCTCGGCGATGATGAAGGCCGACCCGACAAGGAGGATGACACTGTTGATAAGCGCGCCCAGAAGGGAAAAGCGCTGATAACCATAGGAGTAGCGCTCGTCCATCCGTCGGTGCGCGTAGGCATCCAGGATCCAGGAGAGACCCAGGCTGAGACTGTCCCCGAGGTCGTGTAAGGCATCCGACAAAAGCGTGACACTGTTTGTCCACATGCCTCCGATGATCTCGGCGACGGCAAACGCAAGGTTCAAGAAAAACGTAATTTGAAGATTCTGCGTGCTTTCGTCGTGATGGTGATGCTGATGGGCCATCGATTTTTCCTTATAGGGATTTGCTACACTTTGCCGACGGGGGCGACGTAGACCGCAAATTCGTCCTCCCCGTCAACTTTGAGAAGGGCATCCATCTCCTTTTGATTATAGGCCGCAATGGCGCACGTCCCCGCGCCGATAGCCTCGGCTGCAAGGTAGAGGTTTTCGCAGACGTGACCGACGTCGAGATTGACCAGTTTGGGGGTCATCAACGCATACCGCCATTCGGTGCGATAGGGCAGCGCGGTCCATATGAATGTCACAGCACTCCGGGCGACGAATGCCTGGTTGTGGCAGGCCACAGCCGTACGCTTCCCGATACCCCGATCGGTGAACTTGCGCAAGAGCTTGTGCTCTATCGAGAGATAGCGGTAAAGGCCCGGTTGCAGTCCTTCGACCCGATTGACCGACAGGTAAGTTTCAAAGGCGTGACGTGCTCCGGCGGACGGCGCGGTGCGCCGAACGGCAATGCCGTTGCGCCAGACTTTGTGGACGCCCTGGGTCGCCCAGAGGAGAAATGCAAGTTCCTCCATCGTGAGCGCTATTTCTTTGAAACGGCGGTGGCTCTGACGGTCGGCGATGGCTTGACGAACGGAGACCGAATCTCCTACGGTCAAGTCATCTGAGCTCGGAAGGTCAATAAGAGCGGCGTCCTCTGGATAGGGCTTCTGGATGGGGGGTGCGGGTATCCCCTTCTGCTGATCGGTCTTCAAATCTCGCATCTCGAGCCATAGATCGGTCTTCAAAAATTTTCGATAGTCCTTCGGCTCCGCCATAGATGTCTCCTTTTCTCTCCGGTCTTTACGATGGGGTTGTCGTTCGTGACCCTACACGTCGCGCGTTGGATTAACAACTATGTTCTCGTTCGTAAACCTCGTCGGGTGGGAGGTTGGGCTGTTCGGCCGCCTCTTTGGCCAGGATGTCACAGCGTTCGTTATCCGGGTTGCCCGCATGACCCCGGACCCAGGTGAACTCCACGTCGTGGCGATCGCAGAGGGGGAGCAGTTTGGCCCAGAGGTCAGGGTTCAGCGCCTCATCTTTCTTATTTCGCATCCAGCCGTTTCGTTGCCACCGCCGCGCCCACCCCTTTTCTATCGCGTTGACAAGATATTGTGAGTCTGTGTGCAACTTAACCCGGCAGGGACGATTGAGGGCTTGAAGAGCTTTTATGGCAGCCATGAGTTCCATACGATTGTTGGTCGTACAGCGAAAACCCCCTGAAAGCTCTCTCCGATGATCTCCGTATTGGAGTACGACGCCGTATCCTCCAGGTCCCGGATTGCCGAGTGAGCTGCCGTCGGTGTAGATAATGACGGGTTTCGATGTCGTGTTTGTGTTGTTTGGCATAGGCTTATTCTAAGAGTCCCGGCCCGGAAAGCAAGCGCGCGCTTAGCCGTAAATTTTGGATGTTGCCGTCTGCCGGGGCTGCGGTATAGTCCGGCTATGGGTGATGATAGGGTATCCATCGTGGACCGTTTTGTCCATCTGGGAGCCTGGTGTGGAATCCTGGTGGCAGCGGTGTTGGTCGCGTGCGGTGCGCCGGATGAACCGGCGGCGCCTATCGCATCTGAAACCCCCACGCCTTCTTTGACACCCCTCGTATCGGATTTTTCATCCGGAGGCTCCGTCGCTTCGCTGCCCAGCCCTACCTCTACCCCCCTCCCGGCGTCAGAGATGGCTGTCCCGGATGCATCTGGAGAGGAAACACAGGTTGCAAACGATGCCGCAGATGGCGGGGGATCGTACGTCGTCACAAACGGTGACACCTTGCTCGATTTGGCGATGCGTTTTGAGGTGCCGATGGCGGCGATTCAACTCCACAACGATCTCGGTGCTTCTCATATTATCCAGGTCGGACAATCCCTGGTCATCCCGTCGGCGGACGCATGGTCATCTGCCTCTCCATACTGGATGCTCCACGAGGTGGGACCGGGAGAGACCCTTGGTGAGATCGCGAATGCCTACGATCTCAGCCAGCAGGACATTCTGGCGGTCAACGATTTTGTTCAGCCGGATCTGTTGTCGATCGGGCAGCCGATCGTGTTGCCCTTGGGCGCCCCCAGAGCGGTGGTCGCCGCTCAGCCTCCGACTGCCGTTCCACAACCGACGAGCACCACGGCGCCGACCCAGACGCCGGTGCAAGCAGCGGCGGTGTCGGCTGCAGCGGTTGAATCGGCGGCGACGTCAACCCCGTTGTCGACGCCGACACTTTCGCCCACGGTGCCGCCCCCCGCAGAATCCCCACCGGATATGGCGGCCTTGGCACAGGAGACGTTCCGGTTGATCAATGAGCAGCGTGCGATCTATGGGAGGGACCCTCTGGCTTGGAACGCGACGTTGGCCGCTGCTGCTCAACGTCACGCCGAGGACTGTCACCAGCGGGGATGGTGCGGTCACACGGGCTCTGACGGTTCCTCGATGAAGACCCGCATTATCCGAGCCGGTTACGATCCGGTCCGTTGGTCGGAATGCTGGGCCTGGTATCGGTCGCCTGCCTTGGCGGTCGCGATGTGGATGGATGAGGTGCCTCCTAACGATCCGCACCGACGTACGATTCTGGCGACCCACTTGACGGAGGTCGGGGTTGGGGTGATGCCGGGCAACGGGCACGGTTATTACTTCATCGCAGATTTCGGGAAGCCCAGGGCTCGATAGAGGACCGGCTATCTCGTGGAATGGCGCCGAAAGCCGGGATCGCTGGCTCCCCGGCAGCATTGAGCCCGATCCCTACGCCCCGGCGATCCCATACTTACGCTTAAGAAACGTGTCTGCCGACTGCTTGAGCATCAAATGCAGCAGCAGGTCCCGGTGGGTCTTAATCCAGGGGATGTCGTACGTGTCCTCCAGGACCGGAGTAAGATAGGATGCGGGCCGGTATTTGAGCGGTTTCTCCCCGGGCTCCAGAACACTCTCGACGACCTCACGCTTCGGTTCTGCGGGCGTATGCCCGAACTCTCCCCGCAGCAGCATCCGGAACTCGTTGGAGACCATCTGATAGCGTCCCATCAGGACGTTGAAGGTGGCCTGACTTCCGACGATCTGGCTGGTGGGTGTCACCAATGGCACGTAGCCCACGTCGGCACGAACTGCTGGCACTTCTTTCAGGATCTCTGGCAGCTTCTCAATCTGTCCCATCGTCTTGAGTTGGCTGTTGAGATTGGAGATCATCCCCCCAGGGATCTGCGACTCGATAATGCGGGTGTCGTAAGGAGGGTATCCCAGCGTGTGTAACAGCCTCCGCATCTGAATGAGCGCTTGATCGAGGTCTTTTTCCGAACCTCGAGTGACTCTGTCGAGAATCGTGTCGACGACATGGGGGTCCACGTCCTCGTAGGCAACCGGCCGGTAGGTCGACTTGTAGCTGCCGACGTGATCGGAGAGTTGACGAAAAATCTCGAAGAGCCTCCTCTGGATCTGTGGAATCAGGGATTTATCCAGATTGTGGGCGAGTCCCATCGCTTCGGCGAAGGGGATGAGCACCTCAACGGGGGGATGCGAGGGCCCGCCTGCAAATGGGGTGATGGCTGTATCGACCGTATCGATGCCCGTGTGCATCGCCAGGACTGCGTTCAGCGTTGCGACTCCTGTCGTTGTGTGGCTGTGGAATGTAATGGGGATGGACACGCTCGACTTCAACGCTTCAAAAAGCGCGCCGGCTCGGTTGGGCTGCAGAAGCCCGGCCATATCCTTGATGGCAATTCGGTCAGCTCCCTCCTCCTCTAGTTTTTTTGCTAACCTGGTATAGTATCCGACCGTATGCACGGGACTGACGGTATAGCTGAGCGCAGCCTCAACCTGTCCGCCATAGGCCTTGGTCGCCAGCAGCGGCATCTGTAAGTTTCGCTCGTCGTTCAGCGCATCGAAGATGCGCATCAGTCCCACGCCGGAGCGAACGGCTTCCTTCACAAATGCGATGACCAGGTCGTCGGGGTAGGGCTGGTACGCGAAGAGATTTTGCCCGCGCAGGAGCACGCGGAATTTCTCCGCGCCGCCCAGGACTTTGTGGAAACGGTCCAGCCGTTGCCATGGATCTTCATCAAGATAGCGCACGCAGCT
>CAYMAQ010000168.1:0-8624 GCA_964388385.1 uncultured Anaerolineales bacterium
TAAATCATCCGGACTTGACACAATCGGAGGATACGGATAAAATGGTACCGATACCATCAAAGAACACCAGGGAGAGGATCCGCAAAAAATGCCGACCATTCGGGACGTAGCAAAGCGAGCCGGGGTTGCTCCCATCACCGTGTCGCGCGTGATCAACAACGCAGATAATGTCAGCGATGCCACCCGGCTCCGTGTCGAGGCAGCGATTGATGCATTGGGGTATGTCCCTAACAGGTTGGCCTCCAGTTTCCGTTCCAACAAAACGAACACCCTCGGCCTTATTCTCACCGACATCACGAACCCCTTCTGGACCACCGTCGCTCGAGGCGTTGAGGACGCAGCGGATGAGCACGGCTTCAACGTCATCTTGTGTAATACGGACGAAGCCCAGCGCGAGGAAGGTAAGTACGTCCGCGTCCTTCTCCAAAAGCAGGTGGATGGATTTCTCTTGGTGCCCAGTTCCGACTCGATGGACTCCATAGACCTGATCCAGAAACAGGGCACACCGCTTGTCATTATGGATCGCAGAGTCTCCGGAGAGATCGATACGGTTCGCTGTGATTCCATCGGCGGCGCGTATGCGCTCACCCATCACCTGATCGACCTCGGACATCGACGGATAGTAGCGCTCAGTGGATCGATGAGCGTCTCCACGGCGAGGGATCGCGTCAAGGGTTACGAACACGCACTCAGGGATTCAGGACTCGAGGTTGACCCCTCATTGATTCACTATCGGGCGTTTACGCAGGAAGCGGGATATGCAATGACAAAGGAGGTGTTGGCGAATAATCCCCCCCCCACGGCAATCTTTGCTGTCAACAACTTCATCGCCATCGGTGCTTACAAGGCGCTTAAGGATTCAGGACTTCACGTCCCTGTGGACGTCTCACTCGTCGCTTTTGACGACCTTCCACCGGCGTTGGTGATGGACCCCTTTCTCACCGTTGCGGCGCAGCCCGCCTACGAGATGGGGAGACGCGCCACCGAGCTTCTGGTCGAACGCGCTGTAGCCTCAGAATCAGGGGACGAGCCTATCCCGGAAGCGGAGGAGATCGTACTCCCGGTGAAACTCGTGATTCGACGATCGGCGGGACATCCTCACACAGATAAGACGATCACCGCCGGGTGAACAACCAATCGTATGCCACACATACATACAAGGAGCATAACTATGGATAAGCCATCAGATGACCGCTACGAGGCAAATTGGGACTCACTTCGAACGTATCAGGTACCCGACTGGTTCAAAGACGCGAAATTGGGCGTCTTCATCCATTGGGGCGTGTACGCTGTGCCGGCATTTGGCAATGAATGGTACCCTCGAAAAATGTACCTAGAGGGGACCGAGGAGTTTGAACATCATCGGAAGACGTGGGGGCCGCAGTCTGAGTTCGGATACAAAGATTTCATCCCGATGTTCAAGGCGGAAAACTGGGATCCTCAGGGCTGGATCGACCTCTTTGCCCGGGCCGGAGCGAAATACATCGTACCCGTCGCCGAGCACCACGATGGCTTCCCAATGTATGAGTGCCCATTCACGAACTATAATGCCGCGAAAATGGGTCCGGAGCGGGACACAATAGCTGAGTTGGCGGAGGCAACCCGGCTTGTGGGGCTCAAATTTGGGGTATCCAGCCATCGCGCGTTCAATTGGCGGTATTACACGTTCGCAGAGGCTTTTGACACTCACAATCCGGACCATCACAAACTCTATGGCATTCCTCATCCAAGCGAGGCACCGGTCAGCTACCCCTTCATTCTCGATTGGTACGCGCGAACTCGAGACCTGATTGAACGATTCTCACCCGACGTCCTGTGGTTCGACTTCGGCTGGCACCGCGAGGAGTTCTCGCCGTGGTGGCCAAAAGTAACCGCTTACTACTACAATCACGGCCTGACGCATAACTACGAACCGGTTCTTCAATTCAAAGACCGTATCCCGGATGACGTTGCCGTTTTGGATATTGAGCGCGGCAAACTGGACAGAATCCGCCCATACTACTGGCAGACCGACACGTCGATAAGCTACCGCTCGTGGGGATACATCGAGAATGACGATTTCAAGACCGTCACCAGCCTCGTCCACGACCTCGTCGATATCGTCAGTAAGAACGGCAACTTGCTCCTCAACGTCGGGCCCAAACCCGATGGGACGTTGCCGCAGCCTGCAATCGAAACGTTTGAGGGCCTTGGACAGTGGATGGATGTCAACGGGGAAGCTATCTACGGAACGCGTCCCTGGACCGTCTATGGCGAAGGCCCCACCGAGGTGATTACCGAACGTTTCAAGGAGAAGGACTACCGACCATTCACCGTTGAAGATGTCCGGTTCACACAAAAAGGAGAGGATCTCTACGCGATCTGCCTTGGATGGCCTCAAGATACCTTCACCATTCACGCACTGGGCACAGAGGCGGATGCAGCCCCCGGAAAAATCACCGGTGTCACCCTCTTGGGAACGGACGAGAGCCTGGACTGGACCCAGGAAAGCCATGCCCTTCGGGTAACCCGACCCGCCACAAAGCCGTGCGCCCACGCTTATACGCTCAAAATCACACGTGAGCGGTGAGGTGAGCCGCCCTATGCCTATACCACAGGCTGATACTTTGTAGGACAACAACCCTCATCATTATTTAAGGAGATATAACTATGAACGAGAACGCAATTGCAGCAACGACCCTCGACAAAGAGGACCAGATCGTCATCACCGGAGCCGGCGGCTTTATCGCCGGTGCGCTGACCCGTTACTTTCACAATCAGGGCTTCACCCGAATTCGTGCGGTCGACAAAAAGCCGCTCCCGGAATGGTATCAGCGCGTGCCCGGCGTTGAGAGCCTTTGCCTGGACCTCACCGATCCCGAGAATTGCCGGCATGTCGCGGAAGGAGCCAAAGAGGTCTACAACCTGGCGGCGGATATGGGGGGGATGGGATTCATTGAAAACTTCCGCGTCGAGTGCCTCCGCAGCATCCTGATCAACACCCACATGATCGAGGCCGCCTATCAGGCTGGTGCCGATCGTTACTTTTTCTCCTCATCCGCCTGTGCCTATAATACGGAACTCCAACAGGATCCCAACGTACGGGCGCTCAAGGAGTCGGATGCATATCCCGCTATGGCCGAACGGGGATATGGCTGGGAGAAATTGATGTCCGAGATGTTCTGCCAGGAATATTGGGCGGAACGCAACCTCAAAACCTTCATCGCTCGATTCCATAACGTCTATGGCCCATATGGGACGTGGGACGGGGGGCGTGAAAAAGCGCCAGCGGCACTGAGCCGAAAAGTTATCGAGGCCGAGGACACTGGGGATCTCAGCATCACAATCTGGGGAGACGGCACGCAGACGCGCAGCTTTATGTTCATCGATGACTGTGTCAAGGGCATCGATATGATTGCACACTGCGATGATCTGATCGCAACCCCCATCAACCTGGGATCCAGTCATCTGATCTCAATCAACGACCTGGTCGGGATGATTGAGGATATCGCAGGCGTCGAACTCGATCGGAACTACGACCTCACCAAGCCACGAGGCGTCGCGGGTCGTAACAGCGATAACACCTTCATTCTTGAAGTTCTTGATTGGGAGCCCAGCACGCCGCTCCGACAGGGGATGGAAGTGACCTATAACTGGATCAAGCAACAGTACGAGGATCGCCAAGCGGGGAAGCATACCCCAGCCGGGACGACCAAGGGTCTGCCCGAGCAGGTCTAGAGACGAACCGACGGTAAGTATGCAAGGAGAGTCCTGATGACGCCAGATAATGACACGACAAATCGCATCACAGACATCATCGGAGGGTTACCGTACCGGATGGCGTTTGCGGGGGGGTGGATCGATCAACCCTTTATCTCCCGTCACGATCCAGATCCACCCGGATCGATGGTCGTTGTGGCGATCGAGCCTACCTATCGGTTTATGAACCGCTGTGGTATGGGAACCAGTACTCGACAAATCGCACTTGAACGCTGGGGTGATACACTTCCGGATCGAGACCCCACAAGCCTGGTCGAGGAGCTGTACGAAGCGGAAAATGAGGGAAAAGCCGAGCCTTCTGGATCGCAGGACATGATCGGAATCGTCTATCCTGGCATCAACCGCCTGGACTATGCACACGACTACGCGGGCGGGGTCTATCCGGTTCACATCGAATCTAACACCGACCCGGAGATCGCACAGTGGCTGGAACGCGTGGTCTCAATGGTACCGGTCGATCCGAGACCCGACGGGTACAATCCGTTGGGCATCAAGAACTTCGATCGAGACTGGATCCGACAGCTGGGAGACACTGGCGCTGCGTGCTATGACGCCATATTGGCACGGGACAGTCAGGCCCTGGGAGCCACGATGAACGCCTGTATGGAATGCTGGGAAGCAATTCTGCCACATACCGTGCGGCATCCCACAATTCACGTTGATCTCCTGGAAATCCTGGATTATTATCAGTCGCGGTATGAGGGTGCGATGTACTCTGGATGTGGCGGGGGATACCTTTACGTCATATCAGAGAAAACAGTGCCTGGAGGGTTGCGGATCAAGGTAAAGACGGAGTAAAGTCTCGAGTAGGAGGATGACCTTATCGATGAAACAAACAATGGTAAGTGGGTCCTTTGATGACATTCGATCGGATGACATCCGATTTGTCGAGGAGGCCTCCAAGCTGGGCTCTGTTCACGTCCTGCTGTGGTCTGATGACGTGGTAAGGTCCATGACGGGTGTCCCGCCGAAGTTTCCCGAGGAGGAGCGCGCCTACCTTCTGAAAGGAATTCGATTCGTCGATTATGTGCACCTGATCGATGCGCCGGCTGCCGATCGTCTTCCCGGCCCTGTCGCTGCCAAAACAGATATCTGGGCAGTGCGTGAGGAGAATGACACGAGAACCAAACGTGAATTCTGCAGAGAGCAGGAGATATTCTATCACGTCGTGACTGACTCGGAGCTGGACGGGTTTCCGGTCCGAAGGCCCAAAGACACCGCCTCCGATCGGAAAAGGGTTGTGGTGACGGGATGTTACGATTGGTTCCACTCGGGTCATCTCCGTTTCTTTGAGGAAGCCTCCCAGTTTGGAGATCTCCACGTTGTAGTCGGCAATGACGCCAATGTGGAGAAACTCAAGGGAGAAGGCCATCCGATGTTCCCGGAGGACGAGCGTCGCTACATCGTCCAATCGATGCGGTATGTCGAAGGAGCGTATATCGCTTCCGGTGAGGGATGGCTGGATGCAGCCCCTGAGATCGCGCGCATTCAGCCCGATATCTACCTGGTTAATGAAGATGGAGATAAACCTGTCAAGGTGGAATTCTGTGAGGAGCACGATCTGGAGTACGTCGTTCTTGAACGCACGCCGAAAGAGGGGCTCCCACGCCGATCCAGCACCAGCCTGAGAGGGTTTTAAAAAACGCCGCTGGCATCACAAAAGCGCTGGACGGCCTTGCATACCTGCCTGACCGTCCAGCGCACCTCACCGCTCAATACCCCATCCATAATCCGGGGAGGGAAAGCGAGTCCGCCGTTCTGGTTACTTTCCCATCCGCTTCAAGGCTTCCAGGCTGCGTTTTGAGACTTCGAAACCGAGTCCATCCTCACTGCCCTCTTCCACAACGTACCATTCCGGATTGTGCAGGGTCGCAGCCAACTCAAAGATTGTGTCCCAATCTGCCTTGCCCTCGCCGATAACCGAACCGGGTTCGCCGCCGTAGTCCTTGAGATGCAACGACTTTGCGCGCCCCGGAAACTTCCGGAGCATTTTGATGGGATCACCATCTCCACCCACACAGTTGCCGATATCCAACTGCATCACCACGTCCTCACGGGTATTGGAGAACAAGATCTCCCAGGCGGTTTCATCGCCAAAGTAACCGAAGTCAAAGGGATGCGCATGATAGCCTGTGACCATCCCCAACGGCTGAAGCTTCTCGGCCACGGAGTTCAAGATATCGGCCAACTCCAACGTCGTTTCGAGTTGGCTCGTCCGTTGCTTATCAGCGGCGACGATCAGATACTTATTACCCAAAACCTGGTTCATCTCGATCGTCCGCTCCAGGTTGTCGCCCAACAGGGCATCAGTGGCCAAATGGAATCCACAGCAAGCTAAACCGCTATCGTCATACATCTTGCGGATCTCTTTTGGCTTGTGTCCCATCCACTCCAATGCCTCGCCCCTGTAACCCCATGGCTCCGCCGCCACGTACCCGATCTCCGCAACCGACTGAAGTGTGGACGCGAGATCCTTTTGGACCTCACCTCGAACGGAAAAGAGCTGCAGCCCAATCGGTACTTTCTTGGAATCATCTGACATTGCGTATCCTCCTATGGATGAATGTGCGTAACTTTATTGTCATACTATCCGCCAGGAATGCAACTCATCGTGGAGCGCTCGCAAAAAGTATACTGCCCGCCGTCTATTGGGCTCCTAGCCATGGATATTGACCCTCGTGCCCACTTCGGCAAAATTGAAGAGCCATCGATCCAACAAATAGGCTCATCCATCTTAACCGCCGCAGGAATTTCCAGAGCTTCGTCCTCCGTCGCCGGCGTGAGTGCATTAACCCTTGCTGTCGGTTGAACTGCCACCCTCTGGGGCGGATTGAAAATCATGAAGTCTATGGGTGAATCAAAGCCCACAAAAAGGTAAGGGCCTGTCTATATGACAGGCCCAGCATAACTACGCGAGTCTAACAAACCGGCTACGGGTGTCGATAGAGATCCCAGTGGAGATAAGTTCCAATCGCCTCATCCAAGACGTCAGCCACGTGGCTTCTTGTCACAGCCACGTGATGCTCAAATCCGTTACGGCACAGGACGTCCATCAAATCCTGGAGATCCGGAATCCTCAACACGGCAATCCCGCCCTGGAATGTAGGCACCAAATCATCCGTCATCTCACCCTCGCCCACGTAAGCTTTGATCCTCCCATCAACATCATCGGTTGACGCACGGAAAAAGGTGATGGGGCCCGGCGCCGCCTGCCCCTTGACCGCCCCAAAACAGCGATCCGGCCCGAAAGACTCGCCCAGGATATCCAGGTTAGAGATTTCGATCTCCGACTGCATAAAGCTCTTGGGATAGTTGCTGCAGTGCGTGTTGATGCACATATCCCGATCATCACCATAGTTGTTGTTCCAATCCTGGAACGACGGAGCGTTGCCTGATGCTAAAAGCAGCGCGTACATCGAGACTGCGCCCGTTACATCCACCTCACAGGCGCTGGGAAGTCCGCGATCCCCCATCATTGCCATCGACACACAGGTTGCACATCCGTAGTTCTTCTGAATAGAATCCCAGCACTCGACTGCACTGGCATCGCATTCATTTTCATCCATCCAGCGATCGATCGCAACCGACAACTTAGCCTGTTTGACCACGTTGTCCGAAGGAATGCTATCTGGAATGGTCCCATAGCTGCGAATGGACGCAAGCTTCGCCTTGACCGCCGGATCGCCCGGATCCAATGACTGGGCCGCAAAGATAATTTCCGAGAGATCGACGGGAACGACCGTGATACCGGAATCCTGGAGCAGCTTCTCGCTGAATCGGACGGTCTGGAACGCCGCAGGACGGGCACCAATCGCCCCGATCCGGGCGCCCCTCAAACCGCCGACGACCCGGCAGACCCGACCGAAGAAATCGAGATCCTTTTCGAAATCCGGGCTGTCAACAGGATAGGTGTGAATCGAGGTGTTCGTGAACGGAATACCATACTGATAGAGGTTGTTGCAAACTGAAAGTTTCCCACAGAACGCGTCACGACGGTTGGAGGTTGAGAGCTTACCCAACTCATCATCACACGCCTGAACGAGCACCGGCACGTCAAGACCGGACATCTCCAGGGTCTGAACGATGGCAAGTTCATCCCCGAAGTTTGGCAGCACCACGATCACGCCGTCAATCTCTTCGGCGTGATCCCGAAAGAGCTTGGCGCAGAGCTTCGCGTGTTCCCGCGTTTCAATGGCCCCGCTCGGCGTGGCGTCTTTCGGCGTGATCACATAGTCATAGCCGCGGGCATCCATGATCGCTAGCAGCTTCGATCGCACGCCTACAGCCAGATCGGAGTTAAAAAAACCGCGGGTGCCGACGATCAAACCGAAACAAAGTGTCTTTTCCATCATCCTCATCGTTCTCACTCCTTGTATAAAATGATGTCTGATTTATGCTTCCAACAGGTCTTCAATATCCGCAGCGATCGCCTCGGGTTCGACCTTGGAACCATATCGCTCACGAACGCGACCTTCTCGATCGACGAGGAACTTCGTAAAGTTCCATTTAATCGCCTTGGTACCCATAAAGCCCGGGACCGATGATTTGAGATAACGATAAAGTGGGTGTGTATCCGGGCCATTGACCTTGATTTTATCAAACATATCAAAGGTAACGCCGTAATTCACACTGCAGAACTGGCGAATCTCTTCCGCGTCCCCCGGCTCCTGCTTCCCAAACTGATTAGAGGGGAAACCTAACACCTCAAATCCCCGATCGCGATACGCATCGTACAAAGCCTGTAACCCCTCGTACTGTGGAGTGAATCCGCACTTACTGGCCGTATTGACGATGAGCAAAACCTTACCCGCGTAATCTGAAAGTGACTTCTCGAGTCCCATAAGAGTTCGTGCCGAAAACTCATA
>CAYMAQ010000169.1:0-8524 GCA_964388385.1 uncultured Anaerolineales bacterium
ATATCGGTCCGCTCCCATAACACGTCAAAGACAAAGGTGAAGATCAACATCATCAGCAACGGATTCAACCAGGACCAGACCACGCCCAACACCGAGCCCTTGTATCGTACTTTCAAATCCCGGGCTATCAGATTTCGCACCAGGCTTCGGTACGCCCAGAGTTCTTTTGCCGCATCAATCATCGCAGGTCGCCCATTTCATCGCCATAGCGTCGTGGCTCACTCGCGTGACCGGGGTGATACCCCAGGTGTTGTGCATAGGCATTTCCTCTGTTGCCTGCTTGACGGGAGCGGCAGGCGGATAAATCTTCCAGGTGATTTGCTCGAATCATAACGGGATTATACCATTGCATCGCCATAGAACAACAGCATGAGTTAGAAAAATATACCTTTGGGTCTGCTGGGGTTTGATAAGAGTTACAGATCCGGGCGTAAAACGCCAAACTTTTCCGTGATACCTGTGGAAATGCGGAAACGCTTTCGTTATTCCTGACCGGATCCGTCGTCCACGCCCCGCAAGGGCGCCGGTTTGTAAGTTGTAGGCGGGCTGCTCAACCGGTATAATGACCTCGTGAAAAGACTAACAATCTGGGCGATGGTCGTCGTTCTGCTCGTCGCGACCGCACTTCGGCTCTGGGCTCTGCCCGAGTTACCGGTCGGTCTCCACTACGACGAAGCCGCTAACGTCATCCTCGCGCGGCAGATCGTAGAGGAGGGCGAGCGTCCGCTCTTCATCCGCGCTTACACGGGCAAAGAAGTGCTCTTCTTCTACCTTGCGGCACCGTGGGTGTGGATCACCCGGGGTGCCCCGTGGGGGCTGCGGCTGGGCGCGGCGATGCTGGGCGTTCTCACGGTCGCTGCCACCTTTGCCGCGGTCCGGGCGATGTGGGGAGGGGCGGGGGTGCCTCTGGCTGCCGCCGGATGGGTCGCGATTGCGTTCCCTCACGTCCTGTTGAGCCGGTATGGCTTCCGAGCGATCAGTCAACCGCTGCTGCAGGCGCTGACGGTGGCTTTGCTCTGGCGCGGGCTCAGGAGCGGGCGGCTTCGGTGGCTGATCGGTGGGGGCATCGCCCTGGGACTGACGGGATATACCTACCTGGCTGCGCGTCTCTTTCCGATCCCGCTGGGATTGGCGCTGGCGTGGGACTGGCTGCGGCAGCCGCCAAATCGGCGCCGGCGTATGGTTCGCCATCTCGTGATCGTGCTCACCGCTGCTGTCCTCACCTTTGCGCCGTTGGGCGGCTTTTTTCTTCGAAATCCCGAGACGTTCACCACCCGCATCGACCAGGTCGCTGCGTCCACCTGGCAGGCTGCGCTCCGGGGTCTCCTGCGCTGCTTCCTCGCACTGGCGTTTCCGGGTCGGGGAGATCCCTACGTGCGCTTTAATCAACCCGGCCTTCCGGTGATGGATGCGGGCTCTGTGGTCTTCAGCGCGTTGGGCGTATGGGCGCTGGTCCGACGGGGCGGTCGATCTACGCATCAGGAGGCTGCGGTCCTCCTGGTGCTCGTCGGCACGCTGGTCATGCTGCTCCCCAGCGCGCTGGCGACAGCGGAGATCACCCCCAGCAATCTCCGCATGGTCGGTCTCTTCCCGATGATCGCGGTCCTTCCCGGCATGGGGGCGGCGTTTGTGCTGCAGAAGTTCGGGCGCTGGCTTGACACTCGAAGCTTTCGCGCTGGTTTTTCGCACCCTTTTCTCCTCAGCACCTTCATCACATTCGCTCTTCTCCTGGGTCTGGTGGCTGCCGGGGCCCTGCGCACCGGCGTGATCTACGCCCGTTGGGCGCGGTCCACGGCGCTTTTCTACGCGGCGGATGGGGAGATGGTGCTGGCGGCCCGCGCTCTGGACGCTCTGTCCCGGGATCCTGGAGACCAGGAGGCGGTCACCTACATCGCCAGCGAGCACTACCGCCATCCCACGGCGGCGGCCCTGACCGATGCGTATCCGCAGGCCAAGTGGATCACCGGCGGGGCAACCCGGGTGATCCCGGCGGAGGGACCGAGTATCACGATGGTGCCCAGGACGCTGCATCCTCCCGCGCCATGGCCCCCCCCTCTCACCGAGGCCTGGACCGTGGAGACGCGGGCCGATCCGGCGGGAGAGCCCGCGCTGCGTCTCTATCGACTCGATGCCCATGCCGCCTCATCCCTATATCCGGACCCTCCGGGCACTGATTTTGCACACGTCGTCCGGGTTCGCGATATTGAGCCCTGCGAAGCGGGCCGGGTAGGAGAACCGTGTGCCATCCGGGTGACCTGGGAACCGCAAGCCGCCTACAGTGCTTTGCAGCCGGTTGTCCGGCTCTTTCACCCGGAGACAGGGGAGTGGGATCGGACGATGCCCTTTCACTACCCCGCCGAGATGTGGACGCCCGGCGAGGTCGTTATCGACTACCTGACGGTGACCCCGCCGCCGGGGATGCCGCCGGGGACTGGCTACCGGATTGCCCTCGGATTCTACGATCCCCAGCAGCAGATCGCTCTGCCCAGGCTGGACGGCGAGCAGTTCGCCGGGCTCGAGATGCACGTTCCTGCCGGGTCTTTCGCACCGGCGTCGCCGGCGCGCTGGGCTGGCGCGTGCGCCGGCGTGCCCGATCGCCCCATCGAGGTGACCGAAAGCCTCCAACTCGACGGCTGGCAGCTTGCCGTTCCGGATCCCGTTCCGCAGGGCGCCCGACTGCCCCTCACGCTCTGCTGGCATGCGAAAGCCGCCAGCCCATCCTCGGAAAATGTGAACCTGTGGATCCAGGGCCCCGCCGACGAGCGCCTCTATACCGGCCCTCCTGCCGGCGGGTATGCGTTCGATCGGTGGCGCGAGGGGGAACGGGTGGAGGATCGCTACCGGCTGGCCCTGCCTAAAACGCTGCCCGGTGGGACCTATACGGTGACTCTCTCCGTCGGCGATCGGGAGGTCGCTTCCCTGGGAGCGGTTGTCGTCGCGCCGATCGAACGGAGCTTCGCCGTGCCGAACCCCGATCACCCTAGGGACGTGCGCTTGGGTGAGGAGCTTCAACTGCTGGGCTACGATCGAGGGCCCCTCCGGGTCGGAGGGCTGTGGCGCCTCACCCTCTATTGGAAAGTCCGCCAGGCGCTCGATCGCGATTACCGGGTCTTCGTCCATCTGCGGGATCCGCAGACCGGCGCCGTCGTCGCGCAGACGGATGCGACGCCCGGAGAGGGCGGATATCCGACCACGCTCTGGATGGAGGGGGAGGTGGTGACCGATCCCCATCGCATCTCTCTGCCGGAGGATCTTCAGGCGGGGAGCTATGCCGTGGACGTCGGCCTCTACGTCCCTGTGACCGGTGACTTTCTCGAGGTTGAGGGAAAACGGTCGCTGACGTTGCTGGAAAGCGTAACAGTGGAGCCGTAAAGGTTCTCGCTGTGAACTGTGACCCTCTTGAGGGAAAGCATAAAGGCGGAGCCCTTTACGGCTCCGCCTTGTGATATGCGATCGAAGGTCGCGTTGATTTACGACGTCTTCTTGCGATTGTTCCTTTTTCGGGGAACGACCTTGACATCGTCCGCCGAATAGCGGAAGCGCTGGCGGTCGCGTCGGGGGCCGTGCGGAGGGATCTCCACGATCACCTCTCCCTTGAGGATATCCAGGTCGATCACCCGACCGAGTCCTTTGTCGGTCTCTACCCGGGCCTTGACCCTCGGGAGGGACTTCGCTTCTTCCTTGTAAAACTCGTGCTCGTACGCCAGACAGCACCGCAGCCGTCCGCACATCCCGGTGATATCGGAAGGCGCCATCGAAATCGCCTGATCCTTCGCCATCCGGATCGAGACCGGATCGAAACCGGTTTTGAACCGGACGCAGCAGCGCTGTTCGCCACAGACTCCGTAACCGCTCAACGTCTTGGCCTGGTCCCGTGGCCCCACGGTGCGCAGCTCCACCCGACAGTCCATCTGTGAGGAAAGTTTGCGGCGCAGGGTTGAGAAGTGCTTCTTGTTGACCTTGCCCGTGCACAGCACGATCGCGCTGTTTCCGTCAAGCGTATATTCCGCGGAGATAATTCGCAACTGGTTGTCGACCGCTTTCGCCTCTTCTTTTGCCACCTCAACCAGCTCTTCAGCACGCTTCTGCATCAGTTGGTAGCGCGCCATATCCAGGCCCGTCGCGCGTCGCACCACGGAGCGCAGTCGTGAGGCGGGGATATGCTCCGGGGGTTCGTTGGGAACGTGGGTTACCTGCCCCACCTGCTCGCCGTACACGGTCTCCACGACCACCCAGTCGTCCGTGGTCAGGGCCTGCTCCGGCTCCGCTGAAAAGTGATAAGGCTTGCCGGCCGGCTGAAAACGTACACCTACGATTCTAGCCAATTCCTGTTCCATCTGGTTGTCCTGATCTGTCTCTCTGCTCTGCATATTGCTATCCATATTGCTGACCATAGTAGTTGTTGATCCTAACGTGACTTAACGGATTGATTCCCTAAGCCGAACCCGGGCGCCTATCGACGCCAATGAAAAACGGGCGCGGGATCGACTTCCATGTTTTTCATGCACAAGCCGTGCATAAACACTGTCCAAAGGATACTCTCACACCGGGAAGCTATCCGGTGCTCGCTCAGGCACCCAAGCCCTCGCACCATGACTATACCTAATTTGACCGGTTTTTACAACCGGAATCCGGCTGTCCGACTGCTATCGCCCGCGATCCCGCTTCCAAAGCGGGGCTTTTTCCTCGAGCACCCCTCGGAGCTCGAAGACCTGGTCGCGTAACGCAGCAGCCTTCTCGAACTCCCAATCCTCGGCGGCTGCGCGCATCTCCCGCTCCAGCTCCTTGATCAGCTTGTCCAACATCGCGGGCTCCATCTCCTCCGGTTTCAGATCGAGGTCGCTCTCCTTCTGGGCGGCGACCCGGACGCGGTCGGTGAGGTCGCGGACCTCTTTGATGATCGCTCGCGGCTCGACGCCGTGCGCTTTATTGTACGCGATCTGTTTCTCCCGGCGCCGGTTGGTCTCGTCAATCGCTTCTTGCATCGCCTCGGTGACGGTATCGGCGTACATGATCACCGTTCCCTCGATATGCCGCGCTGCCCGCCCGATGGTCTGGATAAGGGCCGTGGCACTGCGGAGAAACCCCTGCTTATCGGCGTCCAGGATGGCGACCAGGCTGACCTCCGGCAGGTCCAGGCCCTCCCGCAGCAGGTTGATGCCGACGACGACGTCGTATTGGCCCAGCCGCAGATCGCGTAGAATCTCAACCCGTTCGATCGTCTGAATCTCACTGTGCAGATACTGGACCTTGAAGTTGAGTTCGCGCAGGTAATCGGAGAGGTCCTCGGACATCTTCTTGGTGAGCGTGGTCACCAGGGCCCGCTGTCCCTGCTCGATGCGCTTGTGAAGCCGGCCGACCAGGTCGTCGACCTGTCCCTCGATGGGTTGAAGGACAATCTCCGGGTCGACGATGCCCGTGGGACGGATGAGCTGTTCGACGACCTGACTTGCGTGGCTCAGCTCGTAATCGGCCGGGGTGGCCGACGTATAGATCACCTGGTTGATCCGCTGCTCGAACTCCCCGAACGTCAGGGGACGGTTGTCCAACGCCGACGGCAGCCGGAATCCGTAATCCACCAGCACCTGCTTGCGACTCCGGTCCCCGTTGAACATTCCCCGCACCTGGGGGAGCATCATGTGCGACTCGTCCACGATCAGCAGGAAATCCGGCGGGAAATAGTCCAGCAGCGTCCAGGGCGGCTCCCCCGGTTCCCGGCGGTCGAAGTGGCGCGAGTAGTTCTCGATCCCGGAGCAGTAACCGATCTCACGGATCATCTCCAGATCGTACCGGGTCCGCTGTTCGAGACGCTGGGCCTCCAGCAGCTTATCCTCGGCGTGAAGTTTCTTCAGGTGCTCCTCGAGCTCGTCCTCGATATCGGCGATAGCCTGACCGACGATGTCTTCCGAGGTTACGTAGTGCTGGGCCGGGAAGATTTTGATGGCCCTGGGGGAATCGAGCACCTCCCCGGTCAGCGGATTGACCTGCCGGATGGATTCGATCTCATCGCCCCAGAACGAGATGCGGTAGGCATCCTCGCTATACGCCGGACGGATCTCCAACACGTCGCCCCGGGCGCGGAAGGTGCCCCTCCGGAAGTCGATATCGTTACGATCGTAGTAGATGCTGACCAGATGCCGCATCACCGTTTCGCGACGGATCGTCTGTCCTTTCTCCAACGGAAGGATCACGCGTCCCCACTCGTTCGGGTCGCCGAGGGCGTAGATGGCAGAGACGGATGCGACCACGATTGCGTCTCGACGCGTCAGCACGCTGGCCGTGGCAGCCAGCCGCAGCCGCTCGATCTCGTCGTTGATGTCTGCGTCTTTCTCGATATAGAGGTCGCGTTGGGGGACGTAGGCCTCCGGCTGGTAGTAGTCATAGTAGGAGACAAAGTATTCCACTGCGTTGTGGGGGAAGAGTTCGCGGAACTCGGAGTAGAGCTGCGCGGCCAGGGTCTTGTTGTGGACCAGGACCAGCGTCGGTCTCTGGACCTCGGCGATGACATTCGCCACGGTAAAGGTCTTGCCGGTGCCGGTGGCCCCTCTTAAGACCTGGTGTCGATACTCGTCCTCAAGCCCCTGGGCGAGCTGCGCAATCGCATTAGGCTGATCGCCCGTGGGTTGGAAGGGAGAGACTAACTCAAACTCGGGCATTGGGTCTCCTCATAGGCGGATGCAACAAAAAGGTGCCGAAGCGATCGACGGCACCACCCAACAACATGAGAAGTATACCCGAAACGGCCCGATTTTTTAGGGGATATCTCGGGATCGGCGGGGATCATCGCGCTTCATCCGGGGGTCCTCCATCTCTATGGCGGACGGCAACCAGAATGCGAAAGGAGGGTATGGGCTCGAAATCGGGCGCGTCATCGAACATCCGGAGCTCCCTCTATGGAGGATTCGAGGTGCGGGCTCATGGGCGCTGTACCTCCAGGACGACAAAATGGGAAAGCCCCAGAAGCCGGAGGGGGGTGCGTTCCATCGCATAGGTCAGACGGCGGATCGCAGACCCGACCGTCGGATAGCGGGCGACGATATTGTCGTACCCTGGATAGATCTGGGTATGGACCCTCGTACGCAGGGGTAGCCCGTCGAAGAGCCGCTGCAGGCCGCGCGCCGTATAGGCACGCACGTGAGGGGCCAGGCGACGGCGCAGGACGTTGGGGAGCCAATTCACGAAGGGCTTGTTGCCGAAGTGATATTTGCCGCGCCAATAGATGCCGTGGGTCTCAAAGACGTAGAGACGGTTGGGGACGAAGATGACCAGATGCCCGTCCGGTCGGGCTACGCGCACCATCTCCTCCACCGCCTGGCGATCGTCCTGCACGTGTTCCAGCACCTCGTGGGAAAAGACAACGTCGAAGGCACAATCTGCGAAGGGTAACGCCTCCCCCACCCCTTGTGCGACGGAAGTCCCGGACTCCGCGGCCTGCCGTCCCCGGTCCCACTCGATCTCGATGCCGAAGATATCGGATGTGTAACGTTGAAAGGCCGAGGTGTACATCCCCACTCCACAGCCCACATCCAGGATCGACGCCCCGTCGAGGGGGACGTGGCTGCGGACCATGCCCAGTCGCCGTTCCTGCCCGGCCCGCCAGACAAACGAGGGGTTGCCTCGGAGTGCTGCTTTATCCATGGCCTTCTCTATATGACCTCTGATAGGGTCCCATACTATGACCTCTGAATCTGAATACCTCGATCCGCCGGAATTGAGGACATCTCAGCCGACCTATCTCCACGACGAATCCATTGTAAGGTAAGGGATGGCAAAGTCTAGTGGAAATTGACAGTCCCTCACAGGCGTGGTACTATGGTACTACTTGGCCGTTGACCTCAAGATTTTGTGATGCGACCGCTGCCAAGGGTATCTCACGGCTTACCGGCAATACGTCCAATCCAGGGTATGGATAAGGAGAGTCTATGGCTACGACCCCATCCCGTTCTGAACGCTTGACCGAGGCACTCTATACTTTACAGCGCAGCGCCGGCGGTATCCAGGCATCGGCCATTGTCAGTGTCGATGGCCTGATCATCGCCTCTGCCCTACCTTCCAATACCGGCGAGGATCGGGTTGCCGCCATGTCCGCGGCCATGCTTTCCCTGGGAGAGCGGATCGCGATGGAGCTCAGCCGGGGTGAGCCCGAGCAGGTCTACGTGAAGGGTAACAACGGCTACGTGCTGCTGATGAGTGTTGGGCAGGAGGCCGTTCTGACCGTGCTGGCAGGCACAGGAGCCAAACTTGGGTTGGTCTTCCTGGAGATGCGCCGCGCGGTCTCATCGCTCGAAGGATTGATCTGATCGCACCGCTGCAAACACCGGCGTGATGAGCCCGCCGGGTGGCGTTCCGGCGAACGCGATTTGAAGCATCCTCAACAACATAGCCGACAACGTGCTAATCCAGAACGGCACCGCGAGCACAATCGCCGTCGCGGTCAGAGCCAAGCGGGCTTTGTCTTCGACGGACGTCTCCATAGATTGCCTCCGGTGCGTCTATAAAAATGATAGGCGGGGCTGTACTCATA
>CAYMAQ010000170.1:0-2549 GCA_964388385.1 uncultured Anaerolineales bacterium
CCTATGGATCTGATCATAAATAACTAAAGCGTTTCTGCGTTTCTATGGGCATCACGTAAAAGTTTAGGGATTTATGTCCGGATCTTTAACTCGCTTGTAGAGGAGTTTTATGTACAAAGACGATATTTGGTATCGTAAGATTGCGCAGGAGATTGAGTCTCACGAAGAGGACTTGACCGACAAACAATGGTCTAAGTATAAAATCGACCAGTTGCTGCGAATTGCCGATCGGGTCCGACAGACATCCGAGGCGTGTGAGACGTGTCGAGGATTTCAGTATACAATCACGCGTCTGGAGGAAGAGCTTCAGGAACTGCCCGAATCTAAGGCTCAACGGCAATGGCAAGCGGAGAAACTACACGAGATGGGGAAGCACTTCGTTCAGGCGCATGACTTAGCACCGCCCCACTATTTTCTCCGAAAGTGGCTCAAAATTGGGCTGGTCGCAGGCCTTGTGCTTGGATTATTCGCGGCTCTGTTTGTCACGGGCAATCTGATCAGCCTACCTCTTGGTGGTATTCTCGGCGGGCTGCTCGGCGGCATCTATGGTTGGGGGCAAGACAGCCAGTTGAAGCAAAAACACCGGTTGATCTAAACGCGTTGGAGTCAAGGACTGTGAGAGATAGGTTTCTCAACTTCATGTTGTTACTCGCCTTGCTGATTTTTGCCGTGCCGGTCGAAGCTGCTGTTCGACCCGATGCGCGGGGTGTCGATGGCGCACCTTCCGATGACAGCTCATTCTGCTGGCTTTGGCAATCGGGTTATCTGTTTGAGGAAAGAAGCAGCACTCACGCATCCAAACTGATGTCTGGATTTATCGAAGATCCCAGACTTCGAACTGCAGGTCCGATAAACTCCTTAAGGAGAGCTGTTCATACGAACCCCGGTCTGGTCCGTGAAGTGTTCACTTATCAGATTCCATTTTGGCGGGTTGAGTCTCTTCTTCCTCTTCCGTTGACGGATGACTCGGGCCTCTGCGTACCTGACCCCCTTGTGGATCTGTCTATTTCTCCGCAACGTGTCGTCCAGGGCCAGACGATGATTCTGCACCTGGAGACAAGGGTCCCTATCGAGTGTGAGATCACGTATTTGGAGCATACGGTGCCCTGTTATCATGCCAATGCACACAACCACTACGCCCTCATAGGGATCTCGGCGCTCGTATCCCCCGGTGAGTATCCACTTCACATATCCTTATCGTCCCGAGAGCGAAGGATAGCCTTTGACATGGATGTTGAATTCGTCACGGGTCATTATGGATATCAATTCATCGACCCGCCGATAACATTAAGCAGCCTTCTCGATCAAGGGCTTATGGACAATGAGTGGGACTATCTGAGACCGTGGCGCGATATCCGCACAAAAGATCGAATGTGGACTTATCCGCTTCGATCTCCGTTGGAGCCTATGCCTTCGATCTCGGCGGATTATGGAGATCGACGCTCCTACGGCGGCATGTTTGAGGGTTATCATAGCGGTATCGACTACCGTGCGTCGCGCGGAACTCCTGTGGTTGCGCCAGCAGCAGGACGCGTGGTTTTGGTCAAACGGCTAGAAGCCAGAGGCAATGCTGTCTTGATCGATCACGGCTGGGGTCTGGTCACAGGCTATTGGCATCTCTCGACGATCGACGTGGAGATCGGCGATAAGATTATGGCTGGAGAGATCCTAGGACGGGTCGGAAACACAGGGCTGTCGACCGGATCGCATCTGCACTGGGAGGTCTGGATCAACGGTGTCGCGGTTGATGGCAGACAATGGTTGGACGGAGATGGGCTTTCTCTGAACTTGCCGTGGCCCACGGTTTTCGGTTCTCGTGATGGCTTTGTTGAGCCGGCAGCCCCCGAGCCTTATTGAGGGTCGCTTTTCTGTGCACAAATCACGGGATACGTTAGGAGGGACATTATGTGTGGTCGTTTTACACTCTGGCTGCAGCTTTCGGATCTGGTCAAAGCGTTCCCGGCATTCGATTTTCCTGAGACGTTGGAACCTCGATATAACATTGCACCATCTCAGGACGTTGCGGTCGTTCCCAATACCGGCATTCACGAGGTTCGGATATTTCAGTGGGGGTTAGTGCCCTTCTGGGCCAAGGATCCCAAGATCGGATACCGAATGATCAACGCACGCGGTGAGACCGTATCTGAGAAACCCGCTTTCAGAGCCGCCTATCGTCGGCGTCGGTGTTTGGTTTTGGCGGACGGTTTCTACGAGTGGCGCAAGGACCCGGGCCGCAAGCTGAAAACGCCGATGTACGTGCGAATGGCTTCAGGCGAACCTTTTGCGTTCGCGGGACTTTGGGAGTTGTGGAAACCTGACGAGACCCCTCTTTACTCCTGTACAATAATCACGACCGAACCTAACGCACTCATCGAGCCGATTCACAACCGGATGCCTGTCATACTGCCACGTGAGACCTACGAACGCTGGTTGGATCCGACAGAAAAGCGCGCCGGGGTTTTGGACGAGCTCCTCAAACCCTATTCCGCCTCGGAAATGGAAGCTTATGAAGTCTCGACCCTTGTGAATAATCCTGCCAATGAGCGTCC